>NZ_JBFUFR010000016.1:0-131406 GCF_056403315.1 Roseateles sp. P2_H4
GGCGTGGCCCAGGCGGCCCGCCTCGTCCAGCAGCAGCACCTCGGCGGGCTCTGGCGCGGCCTCCCAGCGCTCGGGCTCGCAGCGCGGCGCGACGTCGCGCGACAGGGCCTGGGCCAGGTGGGGCAGCAGCGACAGCAGCCGGGTCTCTTCGGCGGCCGTGAAGCAGGGCTCACCCGGCCCGCGGTAGAGCACCAATGAGCCCAGGGGCTGGCCGCCGCGCGAGCGCACGATGAGCTCGACGCGGTAGCGGAAGCCCTGGGGCCGCCAGATCTCGGCATACAGGGCCGAGCCGAGGAAGCGCGCCGTGTCCAGCTGCGTGGCGCTGTTGAGCACGGCTCCGGAGCCGAGTGCCTGGGCGAAGGAGGGCATGGCCTCGGCCTCGCGCTTGTTGTGGAACTCGTCGAAATAGAGCCTGGCGACGGCCTCATCCACCGGCCCCTCGATGCAGTAGCGCGTCAGGGCGCCATCGCCGTCACACCAGTCGAACAGGTTGCGGCTGGACGGCACGAAGGCGTGCAGCTCCGCGAGCAGCGTCGGCATGACGAGAGGTGTGGGCAGGCCCAATGCACACAGCTCGCGCAGGCGGATCAGCTCGCGGGACTTCTTCGGCGTCATGCGTCGATTCTCGTGAGCCAGCGGCGCAAGCGGCTCACCAGTCTTGGGGATGCCGCGCGAGGACCGGCCCGGCATCGTGCGCCCTCGCCAAGGCACGCGAGCTATTCGGCCAGCGGTGGGGCAGCCTGGTTCGACGCGTTCAGCTTCTCGGCGGATGGCGACGCGGTGTTTCAGGCGCAGGTGGTGCCGGAGTCGGCGGGCGGGGACGGGGGTGCTATTGGCGATGGGACTCTGAGGATTCGGGACGGCTACACAGAAAACGCGGCCCAGCAACTAAGCCCCAGAAATAGCTAACGCCCGCGACACGATCGAGGTCGATGTTTGCAGGCGTGAAAACCAACCGGTGGGCTAGTCAGGTGATGTGCCCGATCAGCCAAAGCCCCATCGCGTCGTTGGTCCAATCAACGCCTTCGTCGGTTGCAGTGCTGGCCAGCCATGCCAACGCATCGGCACGGGAAGCGAATTGCTTGGACAGCGTCAACGAGTGGTCAGGATCGTTTGTCTGCCCTCGACGTGAAGGTCCTTCGAGCCGCCATCCGGTCGCCCCCGACACATTTGCGAGCGCGCCAAGGAGTGGCGATGGCGCAGGATCTGCAAAGCGGCAAGCCCAGGCAGTGGAGCCATTGCTATCAGGCGAACAACAAGGGCACTGGCCCAGCACACCAACAGACGCTGTTGGACTCGGCGTGGGCGGCGTGGGGACGTTGGCGATCGTCGCAAACGCATATTGATTGGAGCTGGTTCCAGACGGTTCCGTTGCCAATTCCGCCAGGCGAGCGAACGGCCCCACCAAATCGGCCTGCACGTCCTTGAGTTTCATCCAGCAATAGCTCTCAGCCATGTTCTAGACCTCCACAAAATTGTGTTTACTCTCCATACGAGAGGATGGCTAGGATGTCAGCGATGAGGAGGCCAAGCAATAGAACTTTGGTACTAGTCCTTGCTGCGTTTGTGGTGGTTTCGATCTGCGCGGGCTTGTCCGTATTGCGAAGCCCGTCAGACGGCGAGGCGCGTTTTCCGATTCTCCTCATGGGCAGTGCCGGCGAGCCTGACTATTCGTTCTTTCAGGCGTTTCGACAGGAGCTGACTAGCCGGCATCCACAATTGGCGGCGCGAATTCAGTGGAACGCGCTGGTCGCCGTTGACGCCGACGATGAGTACATCCGTGAACTGCAACGAGCGGCACTACAGCGACCAGCCCTGATAGTGGCGCGCAACGGATTTCAGGCCGAGCTCGCGCACCGCTTTGCACCTGAGATCAGCCTTGTTTTTTCGTCGTACACCGACCCACGCAAACTCGGTGTCGTCTCTAGTTTGACCAGTCGAAATGAGCGTGCCACCGGCTTGTGGATCGACGACGAAATGGACGCCAAGCGGATCGAGGTCTTGCTGGACGCTTACCCAACCTTGCGACACGTGGGCTTGATTGCCGACCAGTACTGGTGGCAAGGTGTAGGCGATGGCACAAACCGCCTGCAGTCAATGGCGCTGGAACGCGGGGTGGAGCTGTCGCTGGTGCAAGTCGAGTCGGTGGAAGAAGCTTTGCGCAGCATCGACTCGCCTCAAGCGCGACACATCCAGGCCTGGTGCCTGCCGCGAACGCTACTGAGCGTAGACGGCAGACTGGTGCGTCATCTCGCAGCGCAGGGGAAGCCTGTAATGGTCGCCCATACGCCAGACATTCACATCGGGGCACATCTGTCCTACGCGCAAGACAAGCGCTTCGCCATGCCAGCCCTGGTCGACCTTGCAGCCAGGATTGCCTATGGTGAGCCCGCCGAATCCATTCCGATCCAAACGCCTCAGCGCTATCAGTTGGCCGTGCGCATCTCCGCAGATCGAAGACTGCCACCATTGGATGCTGACGTGATCCGCCGTGCAGACGTAGTGATCCGCCCATGAATACCGACCTCGACGCTCCGCGCTGGTTGTCGCCACTGGCGCGTCGTTACGCGCTGCGACTTTGTGGCTTGACCTTGCTGATGCTGCTGGCGTCAGGCGCTATCGAAATGGTCTTCAGCTATCGCGAATCGCGCGAGCACATCACCCAGATTCAGGCGGTGCAGGCGGAGAGCGCCGCGCGCGAGATTCGTGTGTACTTGGAAACCATCGAAGCTGGGTTGCGAGACGTTGCCAAGATGCCCTGGGGCCAACCGGACTTTGGCCCTCGACAGCGTCGTGAGGAGTTCTATCGGCTGATGCAACTGGTACCCGCCATCGTTGAGCTGCAGGCCGTCGATGCCGACGGCAAAGAACGCATCTGGGTGTCACGCAGCGAGCCTGTGCGTCAGGACTCGGACCGGCGCATCGAGGAGCCCGATCTCGCCATCGTCTCCGAGCGCGAACCGGTGCGGCACGGCCGGACATTCTTCTCAGCTGGTCAAGCACCCCAGTTGCGGATCTCGGCCTTTGATGGCGCGGGAGCAATCATCGGCTTGGTCGACTTGCGCCTGCTTGGCGAGATCGTCAGTCGCATGGGCACGACAAACAGCGGGCAGGCCTACATCGTGGATGAAGGCGGGCATCTAGTTGCTCATACTCACCCAACGGAAGTGTTGCATCGCGTCAATCTAGCGCAGACTGAGCCAGTTCGAATGGCCCGCGACGCATTGAAGACTGGAGCCCGTCTGTCCGGTTTTGCCAGCACAGGCTCTGCGGGGCGACCGGTCATTGTGTCAGCCGCTGCAGTACCAGACACGGGCTGGCTGGTGTTCATGGAGCAACAGCGCCGAGAAGCACTGGAGCCTGCATTCGCTACGCTGGCTCGCACCCTGCTGCTTATGCTCGTTGGCGGGGGCGCGACAGCAGTGATCGGCCTGCTGTTTGCACGCAGCATGGCGGCACCCATCGTGGCACTGAAGCAGGCCACAGCCCGGATCGTGTCCGGCCAGCTCGATGCCGAGGTGGTGGCACCCTATGCTTCGAGGAGGCGCGATGAGGTCGAGGATCTGGCGGTCGATCTGAATCAGTTGACTCGGCGGCTGCGCGAGTTTTACGCCAGCCTCGAAGCCAAGGTCGCCGAACGCACACAAGAGCTGTCCGACGCCCGCGACGTGCTCGAAGACCGCGCCCACGAGATCGACCTGCTGAACCAGCGCCTGATGACCCAGCTCGACGAGCTGTCCCTGCGCAAGGAAGAAGCCGAACGCGCCAACACCGCCAAGACCCGCTTCCTGGCCGCGGCCAGCCACGACCTGCGCCAGCCCATGCATTCCATCAGCCTGCTGATCGGTGTGCTGCGCACCCGCCTGGCCGACCCGGCGCAGATCGACCTCGCCGACAAGGTGCAGTCCTCGGTCACCACGATGGAAAACCTGTTCGGCAACCTGCTGGACATTTCAAAACTCGACGCCGGCGCCGTGCATCCCCACATCGAGGACGTGGACCTGGGCTGGCTGCTGGAGCGCGCCGTCGAGACCTGGTTGCCGCAGGCCCAGGAGAAGGGGCTCAGCCTGCGATTGCGGCACGGCCGCTGGGTAGTACGCGGCGACGCGACGCTGCTGGAGCGCATCGTCGGCAACCTGCTCGCCAACGCCATCCGCTACACGCGCAGCGGTGGCGTGCTGGTTGGCTGCCGGCGCCGCGGCGAGCAGTGCGAACTGCAGATCTGGGACACCGGGCCGGGCATCGCGGAAGAGCACCGCGAGGCCATCTTCGAGGAGTTCTTCCGCATCGGCGCGCCCGGCACCGGCCAGGAGAAGGGCCTGGGGCTGGGCCTGTCCATCGTGCAGCGCTGCGTGCACATGCTGGGCTATTCGATCGCCGTGCAGAGCCGCGAGGGGCGGGGCTCGGTGTTCAAGGTGACGTTGCCGCTGGCGGCCGGCACCATGGCGCCGCATGCCACCAACAGCACCATGGACTCGCCGCCGCAGGCGCTGGAAGGGAATTTCATCGTCGTCATCGACGATGAAGCCACCAACCGCGAGGCCGTGCGGGACGGCCTGCTGGGCGCAGGTTGCCACGTGGTGATCGCGTCCAGCGGCGACGACGCGCTGACGCAGTTGCAGGCCCATCTGCGCACGCCCGACCTCATCCTGACCGACTTCCAGCTCGGCGCCTCGGGCGACGGCCTGGACGTGATCCGCCGGCTGCGCGCCCACTACGACGAGGAGATCCCCGCGCTGGTGGTGACTGCCAATACGGATACCCGCCTGGTGGCCGAGGCTACGGCCCTGGGCGCCGGCCTGTTGCACAAGCCGGTTGGGCTTCAGCGCCTGCTGATGGCACTCAAGGACTCGCTGGAAACGGCCTGAGGCTAGGCGTCGAAACGCAGGCCGATGCGGCCCGCAGCCACGATGGCCTGGGTGCGGGTGGTGACGTTCAGGGCCCGCAGCACGGCCGAGGTGTGGGCCTTCACGGTGCTGAGCGACAGGTCGAGCTCGCGGCCGATCAGCTTGGCGGGCTTGCCCTGCAGCAGCAGATGCAGCACTTCGGCCTGGCGGGGTGTGAGGCCCAGATCGGCAGGGCGGCGCGGCGCTATGCCCGCCGCCGGGGATTCGGGCCCCGCTGGCGAGGCGCTGAGCATGGGCGTGACGGCGGCCGAAGGCGTCGTCATCATCGTGGCCGGCGGCGTGGCCGGGGCCGGGTTGCGCGCCGCGAGGAAGACGCTCGGCGGCAGATAGATGCCCTTGGCGAGGATGAGCTTGAGCGCGCCGATCATGACGGCCGACGTCGAGCTCTTGGGGATGAAGCCCATGGCGCCAGCATCCAGGGCCGCGAGGACGGTGTCCTTGTCGTCGGCCGACGACATGACGACCACCGGCATCTCCGGATGGGCCTCGCGCAACTGCCGCACGCCCTCCAGGCCCGAGGCGCCCGGCAGGCCGAGATCGATGAGCACGAGATCGGCGGCGCCACGCTCCGCGATCACAGCGACGGCCTCCTCGCAGCTGCCGGCTTCCCAGGTTTCCAAAGGCTGCACGAGGGGGCGCAGCAGCAGGGCAATGCCCTCCCTGAACAAGGTGTGGTCGTCGACGAGCAGGACTCTCATGGGGCGCAGAAGGTTCGAGCCGATGTTAGCGAGCAATGGGCTTCTCCAACCCGATCCGGCATTGGGCTTTGGGATAGGCCTTAGTGGCAAGCCATGCTCACAAACCCTCACAACCGAGCCGCCTCTTTCACGGGCATGACGCTTTCTTCCAGCGGCAGCGCCACGGCCTCGCGATGGCGACGACCGGGCCATTTGGCCGGGCCGTGTAGATGATGTGTGAGCGGGGCTGGGCCATCAAACTTGTCAGCAAATCAACCGCTGTCATCGCCACTGCTCGGGGAGATCTTCATGCTGACCGCCCTTCAAACCAACACCACCAATCCTCGCATTCAGGCGGGCTACACGCCGCCGGTCAACACCTGCCAGGTGCTGGCCGCCCTGCCCCAGCCGATGTTGGTCGTGCGGCCGGACCGGCGCCTGCTGTTCCGCAATCGCAGTGCCGAGGGCTTGCTGCGTGACCGGCGCGTCGACGTGAGCGCCGACCACCTGATGCAGGTCGGCCAGCTCGACGCCCAGCGGCTGGAATCGCCACTGCGCCTGGCCCAGRCGGGCTCGGCCTCCCATGTCGGCCTTTGGTTTGCACCGCAGATCAGCACCGGCTGGCTGCACTGCATGCCCCTGCCCGAAGATTTCACCGCCAGCACCGGCTGGCCGATGGAGGCCGTCCTGCTGGTCATCCACCTCGACCAGCCCGCCCTGACCCAGGCCGCCCGCATCGACGCGCTGGCGCGCCACAGCCGGCTCAGCGCCACCGAACGCCATGTGCTGATGCTGCTGGGCGACGGCATGACGGTCGAGATCGCCGCGACTCATCTCGGCCTGTGCCTGTCGACGCTGCGCAGCCATGTGCGCAACCTGCTCGGCAAGACGCAGGCGTCCACGCTGATGCAACTGCTGCGCTGGGTGGGCAGCGGCCAGGCGCTGCCGCATTAGCCCACCCCCTACGGCCTAACGGCCGCCCCCTCAAGGAGGCACTGCCAGTGGCCCGGCAAAGCCGGTTCCACGGCAGTCACTCGGTAATCCCAATCCCTAAAGAATGAAGCGCGACAGGTCTTCGTTCGCCGCCAACGCCTCCAGCTTGGCGTTCACCGCCGCCGCGTCGATCGTCACCGTCTGACCCGCGTTGTGCGGCGCATCGAAGCTGATCTCGTCGAGCAGCCTCTCCATCACCGTCGCCAGGCGCCGTGCACCGATGTTCTCGGTGCGCTCGTTGACCTCGAAGGCGATCTCGGCCAGGCGGCGGATGGCACCGGGCTGCAGGTCCAGCGTGACGCCTTCGGTGGCCAGCAAGGCCTGGTACTGCTTGACCAGGCTGGCGTGGGTGCTCGTCAGGATGGCCTCGAAGTCGGCCACGGACAGCGAATCCAGCTCGACGCGGATGGGCAGGCGGCCCTGCAGTTCGGGGATGAGGTCGCTGGGCTTGGCGAGATGGAAGGCACCGCTGGCGATGAAGAGGATGTGATCGGTCCGCACCATGCCGTACTTGGTCGACACCGTCGTGCCCTCCACCAGGGGCAGCAGGTCGCGCTGCACGCCCTGGCGCGACACCTCCGCGCCGCCGTGCTCATTGCGCGAGGCGACCTTGTCGATCTCGTCGATGAAGACGATGCCCATCTCCTGGGCATTGGTCAGCGCCGCCGCGCGGATCTCTTCCTCGTTGACGAGCTTGGCCGCCTCTTCGTCGACCAGCAGCTTCATCGCCTCGGCGATCTTGAGCTTGCGCGTCTTCTTCTGGTTGCCGCCGAACTGGCTGAACATGCCCTTGAGTTGCTCGGCCATGTCCTCCATGCCCGGCTGGTTGCCGAAGGGGCCCAGCACTTCCATCGTCGGCTTGGGGGCAAGCAGGTCGAGCTCGATGTCCCTGTCGTCGAGCTGGCCTTCACGCAGGCGCTTGCGCATGGTCTGGCGCGTGGCGTTGTCGGCGTCAGTGCCGGGCAGCAGCACGCCAAGGATGCGGTCCTCCGCAGCATCCTCGGCGCGGGTCTGGCAGCGGCGCATGGCCACCTCGCGCTCCTGCTTGACGGCGACTTCGACGAGATCGCGCACGATCGAGTCCACGTCCTTGCCGACATAGCCCACCTCGGTGAACTTGGTGGCCTCGACCTTGATGAAGGGCGCGCCAGCCAGCCGGGCCAGGCGGCGTGCAATCTCGGTCTTGCCGACGCCGGTCGGCCCGATCATCAGGATGTTCTTGGGCGTGATCTCGCCGCGCAGCTTCTCGTCGACCTGCTGGCGGCGCCAGCGGTTGCGCATCGCGATGGCGACGGCGCGCTTGGCAGCGTTCTGGCCGACGATGTGGCGGTCCAGCTCAGAGACGATCTCTTGTGGCGTCATGGAACTCATTCCAGAACCTCCAGCGTGTGGTTCTGGTTGGTGTAGATGCAGATCTCGCCGGCGATCTCCAGCGACTTCTTGACGATGTCCGCGGCGCTCAACTCGGTGTGCGCCAGCAGCGCCTTGGCCGCGGCCTGGGCATAGGCGCCGCCGGAGCCGATGGCGACGATGCCCTGCTCGGGCTCCAGCACGTCGCCATTGCCGGTGATGATGAGGGAGGCCGTCTTGTCGGCCACGGCCAGCATGGCTTCCAGGCGGCGCAGCACGCGGTCGGTGCGCCAGTCGCGCGTCAGCTCGACGGCGGCGCGCACGAGATGCCCCTGGTGCTTCTCGAGCTTGGCTTCGAAGCGCTCGAACAGCGTGAAGGCGTCGGACGTCGCACCGGCAAAGCCTGCCAGGACCTGGTCGCGATAGAGCTTGCGCACCTTGCGCGCGCTGGCCTTGACGATGGTGTTGCCCAGCGTCACCTGGCCGTCGCCACCGATGGCGACCTGCCAGCCGGTGGGTGTCTGGCGACGCACGGAAACGATGGTGGTGCCGTGATAGACGGCGGAAGAGGAATCAGAAGACATAGCCGTTCCAGTTGAGGTCCGGCCCGAGTTTCGCAAGGCCGGTCAGTTGATTCTGACCTTCACCTTGGCGTGCTCGTTGATCCCCATGGCGCCGAAGAACAGCGCGACGAGCCGGTGGGCGTCGTTGAAGACGACCATGCGGTTCTCGCTGCGGCGCTGCAGCACCCAGTTCAGCAGATCGCCGGCGGCCATGAAGTCCAGGCGGATCAGCTTGGTGCAGGAGATGTTGATGATGCTCGCGTCTCCGACCTCGCCGGACAGCGCGCGCAGGTTGTCGGAAATGTCGCCGCTCATCTGGCCCATCAGCTCGAGCATGGCCAGGCTGACCTCGGAGACGCTGGTGTCGAGGAAGGTCGACTGCGCCTCGCTCTGCATCGTGCTCGTGGCCGGGCTGTTCGTCGACGAGCCTTCGCCGCCGATGCGCACGCGGCATTTGGCGCGCTCCCACGACGGTGGCGAGACCTCGTAGGTCACGCAGTAGTCGATGGCGGCCTCGTCGAACTGGTCGGGCCGGTTGGCCAGGCGCAGGGCTTCCAGGCGCAGCATCCACATTGCCGGGTCGGTGTCGCGCTCGCCGACCGGGGCCAGTTCCTTGAGCTGGTTCAGGAAGCGGTCGCCCCCCACCCAGCGCTGGTCGACCTGCTGCTGGGCCCAGGCGCGGAACAGCTGGCGCATCTGGATGGCCGCCTCGATCTCGATGTCTTCCAGCGTGCCCCAGTCGAAGACCCAGGGCATGGGCAGGGTCTCGCTGCGCTTTTGCAGCAGGGCCACGTCCTCGGCCCTCACCGTCGAGGGCGCCGTCCAGCTCACCTGGCTGGCCTTGGCCATGGGCGAGCGGTTGGCCTGGCGCGTCGATTCGGCCACCAGCTTGGGCATGGAGAACCACTGCGGCGCCGACAGGCCGAACTGCTGGGCGTACTCGACGGCCAGCGCCTCGAACTTGCCCTGGGCACCGGTGGCGCGGTAGTGGTCGAACAGCACCAGCCAGGTTTCGCCGTGCAGATTGCGGCTGCCGCCCGGGCGCACCAGTTCGGTCAGCGCGCGCTCGCTGTTCTCGTAGTCGGCGTTGGCGAAGGCGATGACGGCCTCATCGAGCTCGGGGTCGTGCACGACCTCCTGCACCTCGACATCGGGCGTGGACTCGGCCAGCGTGAAGGACAGCGGCATGTCCAGCGGCGGCAGGTCGGGCAGGCGGCTGGGCGGCGAGTCGGACAGCGGCGGGATGGCCGCGCCCATGGTCACCGCGGCGGGTGGCGTCGGGGCCTGCAGCCGCTCCACCTCGCGTGCCGTGGAGAACTCGCTGACGCGGCCGCCATCGGCAGGCGGCGGCGCGGCCACGGTGGACGAGAAGGCCACGGGCCGCGTGCTGGTGTCGAAAAAACCGGGCTGCTGCTTGGGCACGGCCTGCGTCGTCGCAAAGCTCTCGCCCACCATCTGCTGCTCGATCTCGTCGATCTTGGCCTTCACGCCGAGATCGATCTTGGAGTTGGGCTCGCTGATGCGCTCGTCGTCGCCCAGTCGCGACGGCGACGCCGCCAGGGCTGCGAGCTGCTCGGGCGTCAGGCCCTCGCGGCGGATGCGGCGCAGCATGTCGAGCTCGCGCTTGCGCACGAAGTCATTGCGGCGCTTGCGCTCCACCATCGCGCGCAGTTCGGCCTTGGCGAGGTCGCCCTCGGGGTCGTCCTGGCGCGAATTGATCTCGGACCAGTCCGTCGTGGGGTTGGCCACGAAGCGCGCAACCTTGCGGAAGAAGCTGTCGCCTTCCTTCGGGTCTGCGGGCTTGGATTCGGACATGGTCACTTGGCTAGGGTATCAGTCCCCGAACATCTTTTGCTTGAGCTCGCGGCGCTGCTGCGCTTCGAGCGACAGCGTGGCGGTCGGGCGGGCGATCAGTCGGCCGAGGCCGATGGGTTCGCCAGTCTCGTCGCAATAGCCGTACTCGCCACTGTCCAAACGTGCGATGGATTGCACGATCTTCTTGAGAAGCTTGCGCTCGCGGTCGCGGGTGCGCAGTTCCAGGGCGTGCTCTTCCTCGATCGTGGCGCGGTCGGCCGGATCGGGGACGATGGTCGTGTCCTCGCGCAGATGCTCGGTCGTCTCGCCCGCGTTGGACAACACGCCGTCCTTCAGCTCGGTGAGCTTGGCGCGGAAGAACTCGATCTGCTTGGCATTCATGTACTCCGAGTCCGGCATGGCCAGAACCTCGGCGTCACTCAGCTCGGCGCCCGATTTGCTCTTCCAGGCGTTCACCAACTTGGGGTCGCCCTTGGCGGCCACGCGCGGCGCGGCCTCGTCGACCTGGTTGGCGCTGCGCGAGGGCGGTTTTGGCGGGGCGAAGCGATCGGCAAAGCGATTCGCAGGTGCGGGCGCTTCCAACATCGCCACGTCGGCGCCGATATCGGTCTTCTTTGCACCCTTGGATGCGGTTTTTGGGGCCGGGGTCTTGCTCACTGTCTTCTCCTCGCTCAGGGCGTGCATCGGCGCGGTGTCAGACCTTGATCCCACTGCTTTTCAGCCGGCTGCCCAATTTTGAGCGCGGCGGATTGTAGCCACAGGGATTCGTCGGTCCTCACCCCCCGGAAACGGTGCTCCGGGGGACAAAAAAACATCACGCCAAACAGCCTTCCAAGCCTTGCATCAAAACCTCTTTGGGCAGGTCGATACCAATGAACACCATCTTGCTCTGCTTTTTCTCGCCGGGCATCCAACGCGGGCCGAGATCGGAGCCCATCATCTGATGGACACCCTGGAAGATGACCTTCTTCTCCGTGCCTTTCATGTGTAGGACACCCTTGTATCTGAGCATCTTGGGGCCATAAACCTGCACGATGGCACCAAGGAAATCCTCCAGCTTGGCCGGATTGAAGGGCTTGTCCGAGCGGAAGACGAAGCTCTTCACGTCGTCGTCGTGGGCATGGTGGTGGGGGTGGTCGCAGTGCTCGCCATGTTCATGATCGTGGTGATCGTGATCATGATGATGGTGGCCATGGTCGTCCGCCTTGAGGAAATCGGGGTCGATCTCCAGCTTGGCGTTCAGATTGAAGCCGCGCAGGTCGAACACCTTGGACAGGGCCACCTCGCCGAAATGGGCGGTCTGGATGGGCGCCCGCGGGTTCATGTGCTTGATGCGGTGCACCAGGGCCTCGACGGCCGCCGGCTCGGCCAGGTCGCTCTTGCTGATGAAGATCTGGTCGGCAAAACCGACCTGCATGCGGGCTTCCTGGCGGGAATTGAGCTGCTCGTCGGCGTGCTTGGCGTCCACCAGCGTCAGCACCGAGTCCAGCAGATAGCTCTCGGCGATCTCGTCGTCCATGAAGAAGGTCTGGGCGACCGGGCCGGGGTCGGCCAGGCCGGTGGTCTCGATGACGACGCGCTCGAAGTCCAGCTCGCCCTTGCGGCGCTTGGCCGCCAGGTCGCTCAGCGTCGTGCGCAGATCCTCGCGGATGGTGCAGCAGACGCAGCCATTGTTCATCTGGATGATCTGCTCGTTGGTGTCCGACACCAGGATGTCGTTGTCGATGTTCTCTTCGCCGAACTCGTTCTCGATGACGGCGATCTTCTGGCCGTGGGCCTCGGTCAGCACGCGCTTGAGCAGCGTGGTTTTGCCGGCGCCGAGGAAGCCGGTCAGGATGGTGGCGGGAATGAGGCCTTGGGGCTTGGACATGATGGAGGACCGTTTTCTCGAAGGCAGCAGATATGGGGGCTAGGGGGCCCGAAACAAGGGGCTTGTCAAACCAATCGGCTATTCTGTCCCTTCCGCAATATCCTGACAGCTCCCCTTGAGCGAACCGCATTCAGGCAGGCCCCCAGTTCGCGGGGCCGCCAAACACCCGCCCGAGGCCCGTGGCCTGCTGGAGCGCATGCTGGAGTTCCTGCACCCCGGCCCCGACTCCAAGAGCGAACTGATCGATACCCTGGCCGACGCCGAGCAGCGCGAGCTGATCGAGCCCGAGTCGCGCCAGATGCTGGAGGGCGTGCTGCGCATGGCCGAGCTGTCGGCCGGCGACGCCATGGTGGCCGCGCCGCGCATGGACCTGCTGGACATCGACGCGCCCTACGACGAACTGCTGGGCCTGGTCATCGACAGCGGTCATTCGCGCTTCCCCGTCTTTGAGGGCAGCCGCGACAACATCATGGGCATCCTGCTTGCCAAGGACCTGCTGAAGATGCAGCGTGCCCCGGAGCTGAATCTGCGCGCCTTGCTGCGCCCGCCTGTTTTCGTGCCCGAGAGCAAGGGCTTGAACGAACTGCTGCGCGACTTCCGTTCCAACCGCAACCACCTGGCCATCGTCATCGACGAGTTCGGCAACACCGCCGGCCTCATCACCATCGAAGACGTGCTGGAGGAGATCGTCGGCGAGATCGAGGACGAGTTCGACGACAAGGATGGCGAGTCCGGCATCTACACGCTGGCCGACGGCAGCCAGCGCATCGCCGGCGACGCGACCATCGCTGCCGTCAACGGCAGCTTCGGCCTGGCCTTGCCGGACAACGACTTCGACACCATCGGCGGTCTCGTCGCCCATGAGCACGGCCGCGTGCCGCGCCGCGGCGAGGTCGTGACGGTTTCGGGCCTGAACTTCGCCGTCATGCTGACCCGGGGCGGCGCCGTGCGCTGGTTCAAGGTCACGCGCGCACCCGAAGACGAGACCGAAGCGTGAAGGGCGCCAGAGCCGCGGCCATCGCGCTGGTCGCGGGCCTGCTGCACACCTGCGCCTTCGCCCCCACCGGGGCCTGGTATCTGCAGCTCATCGCGCTGGCGCTGCTGTTCGCCGTCCTCGAGAGCGCCACGCCCCGGCTGGCGGCGCGGGTCGGCGCCCTGTTCGGCTTCGGCTGGTTCGCCTCGGGCCTGTGGTGGCTGCACATCAGCATGCATCAGTTCGGCGGCATCCCCTGGCTGCTGGCCGCCTTGGCGGTGGCGCTGCTGGCGGCCATTCTGAGCGCCTATTACGCGTTGGCCCTGGGCCTGACGGCCAGGCTGGTCGCAGCGGGCCGCTGGCGGCTGCTGGCCTTGGTGCCGGCCTGGCTGCTGGCCGAGCTGGCAAGGGCGACCTGGTTCAGCGGCTTCCCGTGGATCGCCTCCGGCTATGCGCACACGGTCGGCCCGCTGGCCGGCTGGGCGCCCTGGGTGGGCGTCTACGGCATTTCCGCGCTGGCGGCACTGGCGGCGACGGGCCTCGTGCTGCTCAAGCGCGGCGCCACGGCCTGGGCCGCCGCCGCGATAGCCGTCCCCTTGGCCGGCCTGCTGCTGCCGCAGGACTTCACGACCTCCACGGGGCGCTTGGCCCTGTCCCTCGTGCAGCCCAGCATCCCGCAGGACCAGAAGTTCGACGCCGCCCGCTTCGCCACCAACCTGGAGGTGCTGGCCCGGCTCATCGAATCGGCGCGCGGCCAGGTCGTCATCACGCCCGAATCCGTCGTGCCCCTGCCGCTGGCCGAGCTGGACCGCGCGACGCTCGTGCGCCTGTCCCGCCCCGACCACCCGGCGCTGCTCGGCGCCTTCCTGGGCAATGCCGACGAAGGCTTCGTCAACTCCGTCGTCGCCCTGGGCAGCGACTACCACTACGGCAAGCGCCACCTGCTGCCCTTCGGCGAATTCATCCCGCCCGGCCTGGGCTGGTTCGTGCACGCCATGAACATCCCGCTGGACGACCAGGCCCGTGGCGACCACCAGCGGCCCTGGGCTGTCGCCGGCCAGCGCCTGCGGCCGCTGATCTGCTACGAGGATCTGTTCGGCGAGGACGTCGTTCAAAGCGCCGTCGGGCCTGACGCGGCCACCGTCTTTGTCAACGTCAGCAACCTGGCCTGGTTCGGCACCGTCATGATCCAGGACCAGCATCTGCAGTTCTCCCAGATGCGGGCGCTGGAATTCCAGCGTCCCGTCGCCCGCTCGACCAACACCGGCGCCACCGCCGTCGTCGACCATCAAGGCCACATCACGGCGCGCCTGCCGGCCCTGGCGCGCGGCGTGCTGGAGGCCGAGGTCGAAGGCCGGAGCGGCAGCACGCCCTACGCCCGCTGGCTGGCGGCGCTGGGCCTCTGGCCCCTCTGGGCCGTCGCCCTGCTTACCCTGATCGGGTTGCAGAGGGCGGCCCAATAGAATCGACCACCCCTCTTCTGCCCGAGCCCATGCTGACCTTCCAGCAAATCATCCTGACGCTTCAGGACTATTGGTCCCAACAAGGCTGCGCCCTGCTGCAGCCCTACGACATGGAAGTCGGCGCCGGCACCAGCCACACCGCCACCTTCCTGCGCGCCCTCGGCCCCGAGCCCTGGAAGGCCGGCTATGTGCAGCCCAGCCGCCGCCCCAAGGACGGCCGCTACGGCGACAACCCGAATCGCCTGCAGCACTACTACCAGTACCAGGTCGTGTTGAAGCCCGCGCCGGCCAACATCCTCGAGCTCTATCTCGGCTCGCTGGAGGCGCTGGGCTTCGACCTGAAGAAGAACGATGTGCGCTTCGTCGAGGACGATTGGGAGAACCCCACGCTCGGCTGCTGGGGCCTGGGCTGGGAGGTCTGGCTCAACGGCATGGAAGTGACGCAGTTCACCTACTTCCAGCAGGTCGGCGGCATCGACTGCAAGCCCATTACCGGCGAGATCACCTACGGGCTGGAGCGCCTGGCCATGTATCTGCAGGGCAAGGAATCGGTCTACGACCTCGTCTACACCGACGGTCTGACTTACGGCGACGTGTTCCACCAGAACGAGGTTGAGCAGTCGACCTACAACTTCGAGCACAGCGACGTGGACTTCCTGCTCGGCGCCTTTGCCGCGCACGAAAAGCAGTCCAAGCACCTGATGGAGCAGCAACTGGCCCTGCCCGCCTACGAGCAGTTGCTGAAGGCCGGCCACAGCTTCAACCTGCTGGACGCCCGCGGCGCCATCTCGGTCACCGAGCGTGCCGCCTACATCGGCCGCATCCGCAACCTGGCCCGTGCCGTGGCACAGAGCTATCTCGACAGCCGCGCGCGCCTCGGTTTCCCGATGGCGCCCAAAGCCTGGGCTGACGAAGTCGTCGCGCAGATCGAACTGAAGAACAGCAAGAAGGCGGCCGCTTGATGAATCTGCTCGTTGAACTGTTTGTCGAAGAGCTGCCTCCCAAGGCGCTGAAGAAGCTGGGCGAGTCCTTCGCCGGCGTGCTGGCCGACAGCCTGAAGGCGCAAGGCCTGGCTGGCGCCGATGCCGCCGTCACGTCCTTCGCGTCGCCGCGCCGTCTCGGCGTGCACGTCACCGGCGTCGCCAGCAAGGCCGCCGACAAGGCCGTGCAGCAGAAGCTGATGCCCGTCGCCGTCGCATTGACCGCCGACGGCCAGGCCACGCCGGCCCTGCTGAAGAAGCTGGCCTCCATCGGCGCCGGTCCCGAGGTCGTGCCGCAACTCAAGCGCCAACCCGATGGCAAGGCTGAAGCGCTGTTCTGGGACAGCCTGCAACCCGGCGCCACGCTCGCTCAAGGTTTGCAGAAGGCGCTGGACGAGACGCTCGCCAAGCTGCCCATCCCCAAGGTCATGAGCTACCAGCTCGCCGATGGCTGGACCGACGTGAAGTTCGTGCGCCCGGCCCACGGCCTGATCGCGCTGCACGGCACGGACGTCGTGCCCGTCCAGGCCCTGGGCCTGACGTCCGGCCGCACGACCAGCGGCCACCGCTTCGAGTCGGCCCAGGCCACGGTCAGCATCGAATCCGCCGACAGCTACGCGACGCAGTTGCGCGACCAGGGCGCCGTCATCGCCAGCGTCGCCGAGCGCCGCGCCGAGATCTCGCGCCAGCTCAAGGGCGCCGCCGATGCGCTGAGCCTGACGCCCATTGACGACGAAGCCCTGCTCGACGAAGTGACCGCCCTGGTCGAGCGCCCGAATGTGCTGACCTGCGCCTTCGAGGCCGAGTTCCTCACCGTGCCGCAGGAATGCCTCATCCTGACGATGAAGGCCAACCAGAAGTACTTCCCGCTGCTGGACTCGCATGGCAAGCTGACGCGCCACTTCCTGGTGGTGAGCAACATCGCCCCGGCCGACGCCAGCGCCGTCACGCAGGGCAACGAGCGCGTCGTGCGCCCGCGCCTGGCCGATGCCAAGTTTTTCTTCGACCAGGACCGCAAGAAGAAGCTCGCCGACCGCCTGCCCGGCTTGGCCAAGGTCGTCTATCACGGCAAGCTGGGCTCGCAGGGTGAGCGCGCCGAGCGCGTGCGGGCGATTGCCCACGCCATCGTCAACCAGCTCAGCATGGCGACCCTGCCCTACACCGTCGACGCCGACGACGAGTTCAAGGTGCTGGACAGCAAGGTGCAGCAGGCGGCGCAGCTCGCCAAATGCGACCTGCTGACCGACATGGTCGGCGAGTTCCCCGAGCTGCAGGGCATCATGGGCGGTTACTACGCCCGCCACGAGGGCCTGCGCGACGGCGTCGCCATCGCGATTGAAGACCACTACAAGCCGCGCTTCGCCGGCGACGCGCTGCCGCGCAACCACACCGGCACCGTCGTGGCCCTGGCCGACAAGCTGGAGACGCTGGTCGGCCTGTTCGGCATCGGCCAACTGCCCACCGGCGACAAGGACCCCTTCGCGCTGCGCCGCCATGCGCTGGGCGTCATCCGCATCCTGGTCGAGAAGAACCTGCCGCTGGACCTGCCGGCGCTGGTCGATGCCGCCGTGCCGGCTTTCGGCGAGCTCATCGACAACCCACGCGAAGCGCTGCTGTCCTTCTTTGCCGACCGCCTGGCCGTCAATCTGCGCGACCAGGGCTACAGCGCCCAGGAAGTGGACGCCGTGCTGGCCCTGAACCCCACGCGGCTTGGCGATGTGCCCAAGCGCCTGGTGGCCGTGCGTGCCTTCGCCGCGCTGGCCGAGGCCGCGTCGCTGGCCGCTGCCAACAAGCGCGTCGGCAACATCCTGAAGAAGGTCGAAGGCGAGCTGCCAACGGCCCTCAGCCAAGACCTGCTGAAGGAAGCCGCCGAACAGGCCCTGGCCCAGGCGATTGCCGAGGTCCAGCCGGCTGCTGACCTGCTGTTCGAGCAGCATGACTACACCGGCTCGCTGCAACGCCTGGCGGCGCTCAGAGGCCCGGTCGACGCCTTCTTCGACGGCGTGATGGTCAACGCCGAAGACCCGGCCTTGCGCGCCAACCGCCTGGCGCTGCTGGGCCGCCTGCACGCCGCCATGAACCGGGTCGCCGACCTGTCCCGCCTTGCCGCATAAGAGCTCCATGCGCGCCGACCACGCCCACGGCATGAAGCTCGTCATCCTCGGGCGTGACGGCACGATCAATCGCTACCGCGACGATCACGTCAAGGCCCCCGAGGAACTCGACCCGCTGCCCGGTGCGCTGGAGGCCGTCGCCCGCCTCAACCATGCCGGCTGGCATACCGTGCTGGCCACCAACCAGGCCGGCATCGGCCGCGGCCTGCTCGACATGGCCTCGCTGAATGCCGTGCACATCCGCCTGAACCAGCTGCTGGCCGAAAAGGGCGGGCGCCTCGACGCCGCCTTCTTCTGCCCGCACACGCCCGAGGAAGGCTGCGACTGCCGCAAGCCGCTGCCGGGGCTGATCCAGCAGATCGGCGAGCGCTTCGATGTCGAGCTGAAGTCTGTCCATATGGTCGGTGCATCGCTGACCGACCTGCTGACGGCCCAGAACGCCGGCTGCATGCCGCATCTGGTGCTGACCGGCCCCTTTGGCAGCCTCAGCACCGAGGAGCTCGCCAACCTGCTGGTGCAGGTGCCCCAGGCCCGTGTGCACGACGACCTGATGAGCTTTGCCGAAACCATCGTCCAGGAAGAGCGCCGCCGCGTCGCCGAGCAGCGCGGCCAGGTCTTGACCCCCGACACCCAGGCCGGAGACCTGAACTGATGTCCACCTTGCTGAGCGCCATCCGCTCGCTGATCTTCGTCATCGTCCTCATCGTGACGGTCATCCCCTGGGCGACCGGCGTGCTCATCCTGTCCATCTTCCGCCGCGGCGACCCCATCTATTGGGCCTGCGCCAACTGGCTGAAGATCGCCATCTGGAGCGCACGCTGGATCTGCGGCATCCGCTGGCGCATCCATGGCATGGAGAACCTGCCGCCCGCGTCGGACCGCCGCGCCGGCGTCGTGCTGCTGTCCAAGCACCAGAGCACCTGGGAGACCTTTGCCTACCCGGCGCTGCTCAGCCATCCGCTGGCCTATGTGTTCAAGCGCGAGCTGCTCTATGTGCCCTTCTTCGGCTGGGCGATGGCGCGCATGGACATGATCCACATCGACCGCGGCCGCCGCACCGAGGCCTGGAACAAGGTGCTGGCCCAGGGCAAGCGCCTGGGCGGCCAGGGCAACTGGGTCATCATGTTCCCGGAGGGCACGCGCATCCCGCGCGGCGAGGTGGGCGACTACAAGACCGGCGGCACCCGCCTGGCCCTCGAGGCCGGCCTGCCCGTCGTGCCCATTGCCGTGACGGCGGCGCGCTGCTGGCCGCGCAAGAGCTTCCTGCTGCGCCCCGGCGTCGTGGACGTCTCCATCGGCCGGCAGATCCGCCCCGAAGGCCGCGAGCCGGCCGAACTGATGCGCGAGGTCAAGGACTGGATCGAGAGCGAGATGCGCCGCCTCGACCCCGAGGCCTATACCCACCACCCTTCGCCCGCCGGCGCCGCCGGCGACGCGTCTGCGACCCAACGCTGAGCCCCATGCCCGCCAAGCGCCCGGCCCCCCTCCTGCAGGACAGCCAGCTGTCGCTGTTCGATGTGGAGCCGGCAATCACGCCGGCCGAGCCGGGTGCACCGCGTGCGCGGCGCGAGCTGCTGCTGGGCCAGCACCGCATCGGCTACGAGCTCAAGCGGGCGCGCCGGCGCAGCATCGGCTTCGTCGTCGGGCCGCAGGGCCTGCGCGTCAGTGCGCCGCGCTGGGTACCGGTGGCCGAGATCGAGCGCGCCCTGCATCACAAGGGCGAGTGGATCCTGCGCAAGCTCGTCGAGCAGCGCGAACGCCAGCAGCGCATCCAGGCCTCGCGCATCGAATGGCTGGACGGCGGCCGTCTGCCCTACCTCGGCGAAGCCCTGAGCCTGGTGATCGCCCCTGCCGAGCGCGAGGTCGTCTGGGACGCCGCGTCCCGCCAGCTGCGCCTGCCCCTGCCCCACGGCGCCTCGGCCGAGCAGATCCGCGACCTGGCCCAATCCTGGCTCCAGGCCCGTGCGAAGGAAGACTTCCTGCCGCGCTGTCACCAGTTCGCCGACCTGCTCGGCGTGTCGATGAAGACGCTGCGCCTGTCCTCGGCGCAGACGCGTTGGGGCAGCGCCAGCGCCGACGGCTCCATCCGCCTCAACTGGCGCCTCATCCATTTCGCGCCGGCCATCATCGACTACGTCGTTGCCCACGAACTGGCCCATCTGCGCGAGATGAACCACAGCCCGGCCTTCTGGGACACCGTGCGCTCCGTGCTGCCCGACTTCGAGCGCTCGCGCGATGCGCTGCGCGAGGAATCCATCGTGGTCCAGTAGGCCCCTCGTCCGGAGCCCCGATACCCGCCGCAATGGTTTGCATGTGAATACTACCGAGCGACAGTCACCCTGCCGCCTTCACAAAGCGCAACACTTCGTCTGACGCTGTCACACAGGTACCCCAGAGCCGGCACAGTCCGGAGGGAGCGAAGGTACCGAGCTAAGCCGGACCGCCGCCGCACGATTCACCTCGTCGGCGGCGTTTCTCTTTGTGCCGGCGTCAGGCGGGCAGGAAGCGGTAGACGCCGTCGGCGCCCAGTTCGCGCCTGAGCTCGCCCTTCAGCCACAGCGCATGCAGGTGCGCAATCGCCTCGCCCATCGCGAAGGTGGTCTGGTGCAGGTCGAGCTTGCGCTTGAACAGCACGGGCAGCAGGCCGGCCGCATGCGTCGGCTCGGCGCGGCAGGCGGCGGCGACCTCGGCGAGGCGCTCGACATGGTGCTCCTGCAGTTGGTCGATGCGCTCATGCAGGCCCGTGAAGGGCTTGCCGTGCGAGGGCAGCACCAGCGTGTCGGCCGGCAGTTCCAGGTAGCGCTTGAGCGAGTCCAGATAGA
The DNA here is from genome assembly GCF_056403315.1 of Roseateles sp. P2_H4. NCBI lineage: Bacteria > Pseudomonadati > Pseudomonadota > Betaproteobacteria > Burkholderiales > Sphaerotilaceae > Roseateles > Roseateles sp. P2_H4. The sequence goes on from NZ_JBFUFR010000016.1 coordinate 20,528, forward strand.
GCGTCAGCGGGTCGGCCTCGGGCTCGACGTCGACGACGGAGACATTCGTCGAGATGCGTGGCAGCACCATGTCGCCGCTGATCAGCAGCTTGGCTTCCGCGCAGAACAGGCTGATGTGCTCGGGCGCATGACCGTAGCCGGCGATGCAGCGCCAGCTGCGCCCGCCGATGTCGACCACGCTGCCATCCATCAGCCGGCGGTAGCTGGACGGCACGACCGGCACCATCTTGGGGTAGTAGTCGGCGCGGGCGCGGATCTTCTCCAGCGACTCGGGGTCGGTCAGGCCATGGCTGCCGAAGAAGGCGGCGGCCGACGCGCCCCCCATGCCCACCGTCGAACTGCTGGCCAGGCGGGCCAGGTTGAAGTCGGTCGCGCTCATCCACAGCCTGCAGCCCCATTTCTCGGTCAGCCAGTGGGCCAGGCCGAGGTGGTCGGGGTGGAAGTGGGTGGCGATGACGCGCAGCACCGGCAAACCGTCCAGATGAGCGGCAAACACCTGCTCCCAGTTGGCGCGCGTGTCGTCGCTGGCGATGCCGCAGTCGACGATGGTCCAGCCCTGGATCTCACCCTCAGGGCCGTCCTGCCGATCGCGCAGCAGCCACAGGTTGATGTGGTCCAGCGCAAAGGGCAGGCCCATGCGCACCCAGCGCACGCCAGGCGCCAGGTCCAGCGCCTCGCCGGCTTGGGGCAGGGTATCGCCCAGGGGGTAATGGAGTTCGGATTCGCGTGGATTGCCCATGGCCGACTTAGACTGACGTTTACGTCAACTGAGTGTAGCCATGCCCCCTCGCCGTCCTGTCGCCGCCGCGACCGAAGCAGTGCAGCCGACCTTCACGATCACCGAACTCGCCGCCGAGTTCGACATCACGCCGCGCGCCATCCGCTTCTACGAGGACATGGGCCTGCTGGAGCCCGGCCGCAAGGGCCGCAACCGCATCTATACGCCGCGCGACCGCACGCGGCTGAAGCTGACGCTGCGCGGCAAGCGCCTGGGCCTGGCCCTGCAGGAGATCAAGCAGCTCGTCGACATGTACGACAGCCAGGCCAGCGCCGCGCCCCAGTTGCGTGCCTTCCTCACCATCCTGGCCCAGCACCGCGATCAGCTCGAGCAGCAGCGCCATGACATCGAAGTCACGCTGGCCGAGATCCAGCAGCACGAGAAGCGCTGCCGCGCGTTGCTCGGTCAAGCGTGACGCTTTGCCGGGAGCGGCCTCTAATTGCGTCGCATGGAGGACAAACCCCGCTGACGCCATCCCACACTCTGACTAGAGTCCGCCCCTCGACCGAGGTGGTATTGGCCACCGGCCGGAACGTCTTTGTGGAGCCGTCATGACACTCGGACCGCGCCCTGCCCTGGCGCTTGCCCTGCCCGCTATCGCGGGCGCCCTGCTGATGCTGGCTCAAACTGCCAGCGCCCAACAAGAAGCGCCCAAGGCCGAGAGCCTCGAGCGCGCACAGAAGGCTGCCGACGCGGTCTTCCACTGGATCAAGCTGAACGCCGACAAGGGCGCGAGCCGCGACAAGCCTGCCGCGGCCCCGGCCCCGGCGCCGGCCCCCGCACGCAAGCCCACCCCCGCGCCCGTGGCTGCAGCGCCCAGGCCCGCGCCGTCGGCCGCACCCAGTGCCGCACCGACCGCCACGGCCGCCGCTGTCCCCACCGCGATCGCCGCCGCGCCTCAGGCCGCACCGGAGCCCGAACCCGAGATCGATCGCACGCCCGTGGTGCTGGCCTCGGCCGCACCCACGCCCGCGCCGGCCGCCCCGCTGGCCACCGCCGCGCGCGCGGCCGAGCCGCCGCCCAAGCCGGCCGAGGAAGAGATCGAGGAGCCGCTGAAGCTGCTCGCCAAGGTCGAACCGGCCATCCCGCGCCAGATGCAGCAGCAGGGCAACTTCCGCAATGGCTTTGCCCAGGTGCAATTCACGGTCGGCCCCGACGGCTCGGTGCAGCAGGCCGCGGTCATCAAGGCCAGCCACTCGCGGCTGGGAACGGCGGCCGTCGAGGCCGTGAAGCAATGGCGCTTCGCGCCCATCCGCAAAGCACGAGAGGCGGCCGTCGAAGTCGCCTTCAAGAGCGACACGGACTGATATCAGGCTCGGGCGTCTACGGGTTGACGCTGAGCCGAGGGGCAGGGATGCTGCGCTCGAGCCGTTAGAAGTCCTGCGGCCGAAATCAGGGAGTCTCCATGTCCATCCGTCTGCTCGCCCGCACCATTGCGGGCATTGGTCTTTGTGCCGCCGCATTCGCGGCCTCGGCCGCCCCCTATTCCAGGCTCGTCGTCTTCGGTGACAGCATCTCCGACAGCGGCAACAATTTCCTGCTGCTGTCCCAGGCCGGCCAACTCCAGCCCGTCAACATCACCGGTGACAGCTACTACAGCAAGATGCCTTCGGCGGCCGGCACCTATTCCAATGGCGCCGTCTGGACCCAGTACTTCGCCCAATCGCTGGGCCTTGCACCGCTGACGCCTTCGTTGGCGGGCGGCTCCAACTTCGCCTTCGGTGGCGCCCAAACCGGCCTGGACGGCACCGAGACGCCGCAAGGCTTCCCGTTCAGCATGAAGACCCAGCTGAATATGTACTTCGGCGCCACAGGTGGCGTTGCCGACCCCAATGCCCTCTATGTCGTGGCCGGCGGCGGCAACAACATCCGTGAGGCCCTCGAGGCCATCGGCAAGGGCGCCGACCCCAACGCGACGGCCGCTGCCACGGTGGCCGGCTATGCCGCCGACATGGCCGGCATCGTCGGCAACCTCAAGCTGGCCGGCGCCCAGCATGTGCTGGTGCTGAACACGCCCAACTTCGGCCTCACGCCGTTGGCCAATGCCATGGGCGTCAGTGCCCAGGCCTCGGGGCTGAGCTTCGCCATGGACGCCGCCCTCAACGGCGCGCTGGCCGGCAGCGGCGCGCAGATCTTCGACATGTATGGCTTCATGACGGCCGCGGTGGGCAACGCCGCACAGCTGGGTTTCAGCAACTGGACCCACGCCTGCGGTGCCGCCGTCAACGCCTGCGACGTCAACACCTCGCTGTTCTGGGACGGCATCCACCCGACCGCGCTGGCCCACCAGCAACTGGCCGCCGCGGTGCTCGCCGTGGCCGTGCCCGAGCCCGACGTGGCCGCGCTGTTCGTGCTGGGCCTGGGGGTCGTGGCGCTAAGGGCCAGGCGCCGGGCAGGTGTCCAGCAGGGCTGACATCGCTTCGAGAAACACCCGGGTGCGCAGCGGCATCAGCCGCCGCTCCGGGAACACCGCCCAGCAGCTCGAGCCGGGCAGATGCCAGTCCGGCAGCAAGCGCTGCAGGCGGCCCAGTTCCAGCGCCTGCCTGACGATGAGGCGGTCGATGCCGGCGATGCCGACGCCGCCCTCCGCCAGTTGCGCCAGCAGGCTGGGTGCGTTGGCCAGCGTGCGCTGGGCCGGCCGGGCCAGATAGGGTTCGGCACCCTCGCGCAGCAGCCGCCAGGGCACGGACTCGCCGGTGCGGGTCAGCAGCATCAAGCCGTGCATCGAATCCAGTGCCTGCGGCAGCAGCGGTTCGCCGACGCGGGCCACGTAGGCCGGTGAGGCATACAGGCCCCAATGCGTCGTCGCCAGCTTGCGCGCGGCGAGCTGGCTGTCCTCGTCCAGCTGGCCCATGCGGATGACGAGGTCGAAACCCTCGCCGATCAGGTCCACGCGCCGTGGCGTCAGGTCCAGTTCCAGCTGCACCTCGGGGTAGGCCAGCGCGAATTCGGCCAGCATGCCGGCAGCCACCTGCTGGGCGAAGTCCGCCGGCATGCTCACGCGCAGCCGGCCGCTGGGCTTGCGCTGGCGATGCAGGGCCAGGGCCAGCGCGCCATCCACCTCGGACGCGACGGTGCGGGCATGCTCCAGCACGCCCGCGCCGAAGTCGGTCAGCGTCAGTTTGCGCGTCGTGCGCTGCAGCAGCTTCTCGCCCAGGCGGGTCTCCAGCGCGCCGATGCGCCGCGACACGGTGCTCTTGGGCCAGTGCACCCGCTCGGCGGCGCGGCTGAAGCTGCCGGCCTCCATGACGCGGGCAAACAGCAGCAGGTCGTCGGCATCGGATTCCATTGTTTGACCTTAATTGATCCACCAGCGGAACAATCTTATGCAATTCGACGACTTCTGGACTTGATTGGCGACTCCTAGAGTTCAACCCATCGCAACCCCTCCTCTCGGAGCCCCAGATGAACATCCTGCAAATCAACGCCAGCGCCCGCCGTGCCACCGATGACCAAGGCTCGGTCTCCACCCGCCTGGCCAATGAACTGACCGCCGGCCTGCGTGCTGGCAACGCCGCCGCCACGGTCACCGTGCGCGACCTGACGCTGACGCCCCAGCCGGTGCTCGACGAAGTCGCCCTCGGCGCCCTGTTCACGCCGGCCGACCAGCGCACGCCCGAGCAGGCCGCCCGCGTCGCGCTGGACGACGCCCTGATCGCCGAGCTGCAAGCCGCCGACACCGTCGTCATCGGCGTGCCCATGTACAACTTCAACGTCACGGCCCAGTTCAAGAACTGGATCGACGCGGTCGCCCGCGCCGGCGTCACCTTCAAGTACAGCGAGAAGGGCCCCGTCGGCCTGCTGACCGGCAAGAAGGTCTTCATCGTCACCAGCCGCGGCGGCATCCACCGTGACCAGCCCAGCGACCAGATGACGCCCTATCTGCGCACCGTGCTGGCCTTCCTGGGCATGACCGACGTCGAGTTCGTCTACGCTGAAGGCATGGCCTTTGCCGCCGAACAAGGCCTGGCCGCCGCCCGTACTCAAATCACGCAACTGCTTGCCGCTTAAGGAACCATCATGAGCACCGTCGTCACTTCCCTGTTGACCCAACCGCGTGAGGTCGAGCGCCTCGTCGCCGGTCAGCCGACCAGCGACGGTGCCGGTGTCAAGCTCAACCGCGTGCTGACGCAGAACCTGCAGCGCCGGCTGGACCCCTTCCTGATGCTGGACGCCTTCGGCACGGACAACCCCGACGACTACATCGCCGGCTTCCCCGACCATCCGCACCGCGGCTTCGAGACCATCACCTACATGCTCAATGGCCGCATGCGCCACCGCGATTCGGCCGGCAATGAAGGCCTGATCAGCGACGGCGGCGTGCAATGGATGACCGCCGGCCGTGGCGTCATCCACAGCGAGACGCCCGAGCAGAACGCGGGCCGCATGGCCGGCTTCCAGCTCTGGCTCAACCTGGCGGGCAAGGACAAGATGAACGCGCCCTGGTATCGCGACATCGCCAGCGCCGAGGTGCCCGAGTTCGAGAGCGACGGCGTGAAGGCGCGCGTCATCGCCGGCGAGAGCCATGGCGTGACCGGCGCCGTGCAGCGCGACAACACCGAGCCGCTGTATCTGGACCTGCACTTCGCGCCCGGCGCCCGCTTCGAGCAGCTGCTGCCGCCCGAGTTCAACGCCTTCGTCTACGTCTACGAAGGCGCGTTGAAGTTCGACAGCGGCTGCCTGCAGCCCGAAGGCCGCATGGCCATCCTGGCCAACACGCCCGGCAGCGACGGCGTGCGTTTGAAGGCCGGCGACAAGCCGACCAAGGCCTTGCTGATCGCCGGCAAGCCGCTGGGCGAACCGATCGCGCAATACGGCCCCTTCGTCATGAACACGGAAGCGGAGCTGGTACAGGCGGTACGCGACTTCCAGGCCGGAAGACTCGCCTGAGCGCGGATCCTGCCGGGCCAAAATGCCCGGCATGGATCGTCTGCAAGCCATGGAAGTGTTCGTCGCTGTCGTCGACAGCGGCGGCTTTGCGAGTGCGGCGCGCAAGCTGGACCTGTCGGCCCCTGTCGTCACCCGCGCCGTCGCCGAACTGGAGGCGCGCCTCGGCCTGCGCCTGCTGACGCGCACGACCCGCAGCGTGCGCGTGACCGAGGCGGGCGCCCGCTACGCCGACGACTGCCGGCGCATCCTGGCCGACGTCAGCGAATCCGAAAGCGCCACCAGCGACAGCCGCAGCCAGCTCAAGGGCCTGCTCAGCGTCACGGCGCCGGTATTGTTCGGCAACCTGCATGTGACCCCCATCGTCACCGACTACCTGCGGCGCTACCCCGACGTCGACGCGCAATGCGTCTTCGTCGACCGCGTCGTCAACCTCGTCGATGAAGGCCTGGACGTGGCCGTGCGCATCGGCGAACTGCCCGACTCCTCGCTGCGAGCCGTCGGTGTCGGCCAGGTGCGGCGCATGCTGCTGGCCTCGCCGGACTATCTCGCCGCGCACGGCCGGCCACAGCGCCCCGAGGAGCTGTCCCGGCACACGCTGATCCAACCCACCCAGGTGGCGCCCTACCCTGAATGGCGCTTTGCCGAAGGCGGCAAGCCGCTGGTGCAGCGCATCCGGCCGCGGCTGCGCACGACGACGAATGATGCGGCGCGCTCTTTCGCGATGGCCGGTCTCGGCATTGCGCGCCTGCTCAGCTACCAGGCTGCCGATGCGCTGGCCCGCGGAGAGCTGCTGCCGCTGCTCGAGGAGTTCGAGCCGCCGCCCATCCCGGTGCACGTCGTGCATCACGAGGGCCGGCACATGATGCAGAAGGTGCGCGCCTTCGTGGACCTCGCGGTGGACAACCTCCGAGCCAACCCCGCTCTGCGCTAGACGTTCTGCGGCGCCCAGTCGCGAAAGCGCCAGCGCAGCGGCAGCGCGTCGCGCAGCCACCAGCCCTCGTCGAGGTGGAAGCGCCAGGCACGCTCGGCCTTGTCGAGCGCGGCCAGCTCCGGCCCTTCCCAGACGATCTCCGCACGGCCCGTCAGCGTCAGCAGATCACCGCGCTCGAAGTCGATGAAGAGCAGGCCGGCGCGGCCGTCGAGCTGCAGATTGCCCAGCGTCATGTACATGCGGTTGCCGGAATAGTCGGGCACCAGCAGCGTGCGGGCGTCCTCCTGCATGACGAAGCCGGCGGGACCGCCACGATGCGACACGTCCGCCCCCGCCGGGCCCGCATGCGTTGCGACGAACAAGGTGTCGGCGGCGGCGATCAGCCAGGCCGCGTCGCCGTCCAGACTGTCCACGCGCTCGATGGCGCGCGGCCGCGTGTCGCTCGCATCGCGTGCCCACTCGAACTCGCGGCCCTGGATGTATTGCGGGCAATTGCCCACCGTCTGGCTGACGCGCAGGCGCAGGCCTTCCGGGCCGGCCGCCACCAGCTCGCCGTTGACGCGGTTGCGCCGCCGCGTGTGCAGCTCGATGCCCAGCAGCCCCAATGGCGCACCCGGGGTCATGCCGGTCGCGGCCGGGTCGCCCGGCATGGGCGTGGCCGCGAAGGTCAGATGCCAGGCATCCGGCGCCTGCACAAAGCCCGGCTGCCCGACCAGCACCGTGGCCCAAGGGCGGCCGGCTGGATCGACGCTGCCGGCCAGCATCAGCGGCAGCTGCTCGTAGAAGCGCTGGTGCTGCTCGGGCATGTGGTCGCGCACAACGCGGCGGCCGATCTCGTCCATGCGCTCGGCGACACCGAGGCGGGTCTGCACGGCGACTTCGCCGGCATGGAAGGGGGCTGCATTCATGGCGATCAGGCCGCGGCGCGCAGGCCGGCCGCGGTGGCCTTGAAGGGGACGAAACCCGGCAGCGCCTCGATGCGAGCCAGCCACGCGCGCAGCGCCGGATACGGCGCCAGGTCCACATTGCCCTCGGGCGCATTGACGATATAGCTGTAGCCGGCAATGTCGGCCAGCGTGGCGGCGTCGCCCACCAGGAAGGAGCGCTGCGCCAGCTCGTTTTCCATCACCTTGAACAGCGCATGCGCGCGACCTATGACTTCATCGACATCGAAGCGCGCACCGAACACGGTGACCAGGCGCGCCGCGGCGGGGCCGAAGGCGATCAGGCTCGACGCGACCGACAACCAGGCCTGCACGGCGGCACGGCCGGCGGCATCCTGGGGCAGCCAGCGGCCGGTGCTGTCGTACTTGGTGGCCAGGTAGACCAAGATGGCCGTGCTGTCCCAGACGCAATGGCCATCGTCCTCCAGCAGCGGCAATTGGCCGAAGGGATGGCGGGCGATGAACTCGGGCGTCTTGTGGGCGCGAGCCGCGAGGTCCACGTCGATCAGCTCGTGCGGCAGCCCCAGCAGGGACAGGGCGAGCTCGGCGCGGTGGGCGTGGCCGGACAGGGCGTGGCGGTACAGCTTGAGGGTCATGCGGCCTCCTTGAAACAATGGAGCTCACTGTGCCCAGCTTCAGGCCGCCGAGAAACGGCGCGCGCCGCAAGTCATTCTTTCCGCGGCTGGCAAGATTAGGGCGATGAACGCACGCCGCCACAGCCCCGCCGCCGAACGCAACGGCCCGCCCATCCTCGCGGCCCTGCAGCGCCTGCTGCCGGCGCAAGGCGTCATGCTGGAGATTGCCAGCGGCACAGGCCAGCACGCCGCCTTCTGCAGCGAGGGCCTGCCCGGCTGGCAGTGGCAGCCGAGTGATTTCGACGCGGCTGCCCTGCCGTCGATTGCCGCCTGGTGCGAAGGCCTGGCCCGGGTGCGCCCGCCGATCACGCTGAATGTGCTGGATGAGGTCTGGGCCGGTGTGCCGGCCCAGGTCGACGCGATCTACTGCGCCAACATGATCCACATCGCGCCCTGGGCCTGCACGGCGGGGCTGATGCAGGGCGCCGCCCGGCATCTGGCGCCCGGCGGCCTGCTCATCACCTACGGCCCCTACATCCTCGACGACATGCCGACGGCTCCGAGCAATCTCGCCTTCGACGCCGACCTGCGCCAGCGCAACCCCGCCTGGGGCCTGCGCCGCTTGGCGGACGTGGCCACGCAGGCTGCGGCCGCCGGCCTTTGCCTGCGCGAAACCCTGGCCATGCCGGCCAACAATATGCTGCTGACCTGGGCGCGCGCCATTTGACGGCCGCGCCCGTTCAAACATGCTCCTTGGACTCCTCGTGCTCGCCGGCCTCTGGGCCGGCCTGCAGAACTCGCTGGCCGGTGGTGGCTCCTTCGTCACGCTGCCGGCGCTGATCCTGTCGGGCATGTCGCCGCTGGCGGCCAACATCACGTCGACCGTGGCCTTGTTTCCCGGCCAGCTCAGCTCGGGGTGGGCGGGCCGGCGCCTGGTCGTCGGCACCGCGACGCTGTCCTTCCGCGCCCTCGTCATCACCAGCCTGCTGGGCGGCGCGGTCGGCGCCTGGCTGCTGCTGAACACGCCGTCGTCGGTGTTCGCGCGCCTGGTGCCCTGGCTGGTGCTGTTTGCCACCAGCGTGTTCGCCTGGGGCAGCTTTTTGCGCAAGCCGGTGGCGGAGGGCCATCACTTCAGCGCCCGCGCGACCGCCGCGATGCAGTTCCTCATCGCCATCTACGGTGGCTACTTCGGTGGCGGCATCGGCTTCCTGATGCTGGCCGCGCTGACGGTGGCGGGCATGCCCACGCGCAATGCCGGCGCGACGAAGAACGTGCTGGCCGGCATCATGAACGCATCGGCGGTGGCCTTGTTCGTGCTGTCGCCCGAGGTGCACTGGCTGCAGGCCATCGTGCTCGGCAGCAGCGCCGTCGTGGGTGGCCTGGCCGGCGCCTGGGCCCTGCATCACGTCAACGAGAAGGCGCTGCGCATCGCCATCGTCGCGCTCGGTGTGGCGCTGACGGTTGGTCTGTTCCTGCGACCGCTTTGAGCGGTCCGTTTGCGAAGCTCGCGCCTCATCGATGCATTGCCGGGGGTCCGTCCCGGCGGCCGGGTAACTTTCTTCTGCGGGGCCACAAGAAAGTCACCAAAGAAGAGGCCCTGAACCGCACACCACCGCGACGCCGCCATCAGCGGCGCGCGAAAACGACCACCGGCATTGAGGCAAGAAGCGAGCCGCGGCGCTCTCGCACACGACTTGTGACGAGCCGGATTCATCGCACCAGCACCCCGTTCGACGCGCGGCTGCACGCCGGGCTCATCGGGAAATACGAACAGCCGCGTCGCTCGGGCGACGCCGCATTGGGCTGTTCTGATGAGCCCGGCGTGCAGCCGGCGTTAACTGGCCTGACGGTCCGATCGCTGGCGCTCTTCACAAGTCGTGTGCGAGAGCGCCGCGGTTCGCTTGTGGGCACGGCCCACGCCGAGCTTGCGAGCGCATGACGCCACTCGAGTGCGGATTGCATTGAGCGCTCCTCTTTTGGTGACTTTTCTCTGGCGCGTCAGAGAAAGCCGAAGGCTTCGCCAAAAGTTACCCGCCCTCGCGGGGCGGACTCCCGCGGCACTGCATCGGGTCGAGAGGCTCTTCACAGAGTTCTCAAGTGCATTTGCGAGCGGTGCGGGTGTTAGCCTGCACCGCAGGGCCTGAACTCAGACGCAACGGCAGACGGGCTGGCAGGCACAGTTCGGCCCGCAGGCACAGCCGGCAGAGGCTGCCGCAGCGGCCAGTTGGGTCGCAAGCGACTGGCAGCCGCAGGTGCAGGAAGCGCCGGGGCAGTTGGCGCAATGGCAGGTGGGAATGGTGGGGTTTTGCATGGATAACTCCGTGAGGTGACAAGAATGCGGACCGATCGGCCCGTGAAGAGAATTCTGTTCATCGCAGGCCTTGCCCGCTTGAACGAAAGGGCTGATCTGCAAGGACGGAGAACGCCTTGAGCAACAGGCCCATCGTCGGCATCGGCCGCGTGCTGCTATGGAGCGGTGGCAGCCTGTGGATCGGCCGCGCCACGGGCCAGGCGCAGGCCCATGCCCATCACGCCATTCAGATTTCCATGGCCCTCACCGGGCGGCTGCGCTTGTGCAGCGACGAGCAGCCATGGCAGGCGCACGCCGTCGCCATGGTCAGCCCGCACCAGCGCCATCAATTCGATGGTGGCGGCGAAACGGTGGCGCAGATCTTTGTGGAGCCCGAGACCGCGCAAGGTCGTGCCCTGCTGCAGTTGTACGGCGCAGCGCCCATCGTTGACCTGCCCATCGACTCGATCGAGCCGCTACTCGCCGCCTTGCTCGACGCATTCACCGCCGACGCGCCGGACGAAGCCCTCGTCGCCATCAGCCACCGCCTCGTCGACACGCTTTGCGGCCAGGCACTGCCTGCACTCAGCGTGGACCCGCGCATCAGCCGCGCCATCGAGTTCATGCGGGGCCGCCTGAACGAGCCGGTGACACTCGCTCAGGCCGCCGCCGCGGCGCACCTGTCACCCAGCCGCTTTCGCCACCTCTTCGTCGCGCAGACCGGCATGTCGCTGCGGGCCTATCTGCTGTGGGCCCGCGTCGAAGCCGCGGTCGGCGCGGCGATGGGCGGGGTGTCGTGGACTGAAGCGGCGCAGGACTGGGGCTTTGCGGATTCGGCCCACCTCAGCCGGACGTGCCGGCGCATGTTCGGCATTGCGCCGACGATGTTGGTTAGGCCTGAGCAGCGGTAAGGGCTAGCGGGCGCCTGCCTGCGCGCGATGAAGCACCGACGAATAGCAGGTATCGCTGAAACCAGGATGCAAGGTTCGAATCACTTCGGATGCGTTCTGACCTTGGCCGCGATGGAAGAGCTCAGCGAAGTGCGTGTCGGAAGACTCCAAGCGCTCGCCCCCCCGCAACGCTTGAGCGAGCTGCGCCTCGCTAGCCTCCGGGAACAACTCGCTGAGGTCTATCGGCGGCGGCGGGCAAACGAAACCCGAACGTAATCGGCTCTGATTGAAGACAAGCGAATGAAATGCAGCATCCAACAGCGAGGGCTTGCACATCTCAACGATGCGCTCACGCCATTCAATGCCTTCCGGTTCTCGGTCCATTTGAAGAGCTAATCCTTCCGCCCCGCCCCCAGATAGGTCTCAATCACCCTCGGATCCGCCGCCAACTGATCCGCCGGCCCGCTGAGCCCGAACTCCCCCGTCTCCAGCACATGCCCATGATCGGCCACGCGCAGCGCCGCGCGGGCGTTCTGTTCGACGAGCAGGATGCTGACGCCACTGGCGCGCAGGTCGTCCACGATGGTGAAGATCTCGCGCACGATGAGCGGCGCGAGGCCCAGGCTGGGCTCGTCCAGCATCAAGAGCTTGGGCTGACCCATCAGCGCGCGGCCCAGGGCCAGCATCTGGCGTTCGCCGCCGGACAAGGTGCCCGCGGCCTGCTTGCTGCGCTCCTTCAAGCGCGGGAAGCGCGCGTAGACGCTTTCCATGCCGTCGCGCCACTTGCGGTCGCCCAGCTTCTTGGGCCGCCAGCCGCCGAGCAGCAGGTTGTCTTCGACCGTCATGGTGCCGAACAGCTCGCGCTTCTCGGGCACCAGGGCCAGGCCGGCGAGCACGCGCTCTTCCAGCGTCAGCCTGGCGATGTCTTCGCCGGCAAAGCGCAGCGTGCTGCTGCGCGACGGGATCAGCCCCATCAGCGCGCCCAGCAGCGTCGACTTGCCCGCGCCGTTGGGGCCGATGACGGTGACGACGCTCTTCTCGGGCGCGGAGAAGCTCAGGCCATGCAGCACCTCGGCGCGGCCATAGCCGGCGTGCAGGTCGGCGACTTCGAGGAGGGCGCTCATTCATCCGCTCCCAGATAGGCCGCGCGCACGGCCGGGCTGGCCTGCACTTCGGCCGGCGTGCCGTCTATCAGATAGCGGCCGAACTCCATGACGACGATGCGGTCGGTCAGCTTCATGACGAAGTCCATGTCGTGCTCGACGAGCAGCAGCGACAGGCCCTCGGCCTTCAACTGCTTCAGCACCTCGGCGAGCGCTTCCTTTTCCTTGTGGCGCAGGCCGGCGGCGGGTTCGTCCAGCAGCAGCAGCGAGGGGTCGCTGGCGAGTGCCCGGGCGATCTCGACCAGGCGCTGCGGGCCCAGGGCCAGGTTGCCGGCCAGCTCGTGCGCCTGCTCGGCCAGGCCGATGCGGCGCAGCTGGCGCATGGCCTCGGCGCGCGCCTGCGCCTCCTCGGCCCTGTTCAGGCCGAGCATCGCGCGGACGGTGCCACTCCTGGTGCGCAGATAGGTGCCGAGGGCGACGTTCTCCAGCACCGTCATGTCGGGCACCAGCTTCACGTGCTGGAAGGTGCGGGAGAGGCCCGCGCGGGCGATGTCGCGGCTCTCGCGGCCGTCGACGCGCTGGCCCAGCAACTCGACCTCGCCGCTGGTCAGCGGCAGCACGCCGGAGACGAGGTTGAAGGTGGTGCTCTTGCCGGCGCCGTTGGGGCCGATGAGACCGACGATGTCGCCGGCGCGGATGGTGAAGCTGATGTCGTTGACGGCAACGAGGCCACCAAAGGTCTTCCTGATCTTGCGCACGTCCAACAGCGGCGCGCCGGGCTGCGGGTGGCTGCGCGCGCTCAGGGCCGGCACGCTCTCATCGACGGCGCGCGCGGCGCGAGCCGGCAGCCAGCGTGCGATCAGCGGCCACAGGCCATCCGGCGCGAAGCGCAGCACCAGCACCAGCACGACGCCGAAGACGATGATCTCGTAGTTGCCCGAGCCGCCAAACACCAGCGGCAGCACGACCTTGAGCTGATCCTCCGCCAGCTTCACCAGCGCCGCGCCGGTGAAGGCGCCGCCCACGGTGCCGATGCCGCCCAGCACGGCCATGAAGAGGTATTCGATGCCGAACTTGATGCCGAAGGGCGAGGGGTTCACGCTGCGCTGCATGTGGGCATACAGCCAGCCCGACACCGAAGCCAGCAGGGCCGCGACGACGAACATGATGAGCTTGTAGCGAAAGGTCGAGGCGCCCATGGCCTCGGGCATCGTCGAGCCGCCGCCGCGGTTGGTGTTGAGCGCGCGCATGATGCGGCCGGGCCGCGAGTCCAGCAGCCGCGTCACGCCCAGGGCCGCGAGCAGGGCCGCCAACCAGATCAGCAGGTAGATGCGGCGTTCGCTCTGGAAGCTGAAGTCACCGAGGGTGATGGCGGGCAGGCCCAGCAGGCCGTCGTACTTGCCCAGCTCTTCCAGGTTGCCAACGAGGTAGTACAGCGCCAGGCACCAGCAGATGGTGGCCAGCGGCAGGTAGTGGCCCGACATGCGCAAGGTCAGCGCACCGATGACCAGGGCCAGCACCAGCGTGACGGCGAGTCCCGCCACCAGGCCCAACCAGGGCGACATGCCCAGCGCATTGCACAGATAGCCGGTCGCATAGGCACCCACGCCGGCAAACGCGGCCTGGCCGAAGGAGGTCAAGCCGCCGACGCCGGTCAGCAGCACGAGGCCGAGCACAACCAGCGAAAACAGGCCGATGTAGTTGAGCTGGGTGATCCAGAAGTCCGGCACCGGCGCGAAGGGCAGGACCAGCAGCACGACGGCGGCGGCGATGGACAGATGTGTGCGGTTCATGTCAGCTATCCGCTCCGCACTCGCGGCCGGGTATTGCGGGCCGAGCGCCGGGCCRCTCCCTAGCCGGCCCGCGCTGGCGATGTGCTCGCGGCTCGACGCCGCGAGCATCGCCGTCCCCTCGGGGGACCGACCAGGCTTGCCCGCGTTCAGCGGCGCAGGAGTGGGCGAGAGGCGCACGTTTCATTCAATGCTCCTCATGGTGCGGGTCCACGAAGGACCGCCAGAGGAGGATGGGCAGGATCACCGTGAAGACGATGACCTCCTTGAAGGCGCTGGCCCAGAAGGAACCGAAGCTTTCGATCAGGCCCACGCCGATCGCGCCCGCCAGCGCCATCGGGAAGCTGGCCAAGCCACCGAACACCGCCGCGACAAAGCCCTTCAGGCCGATCAGGAAGCCGGTGTCGTAATAGATGGTCGTCGACGGCGAGATCAGCAGACCCGACAGCGCGCCGATGAAGGCCGCCATCGTGAAGCTCAAGGAGCCGGCGGCATCACCCGAGATGCCCATCAGCCGCGCGCCGGTGCGGTTGATCGACGTGGCGCGCAGGGCCTTGCCCATCAGCGTGCGCTCGAAGAAGACGAACATCGCGACCAGCAGCGCGATGGAGGCGCCGAAGATGATCAGCGTCTGCCCCGTGAAGGAGAGCGGCCCGACGTCGTAACGAGCCTCCCAGAAGGCCGGCGTGCGATAGCCCTCGGCGCCGAAGAAGACCAGGCCCACGCCGGTCAGCGCGAAGTGCACGCCGACGGAGACGATCAGCAGGGTCAGCACACTGGCACCCGACAGCGCGCGATAGGCCAGGCGGTAGAGCAGCGGGCCCATGGCGGTGACGATGGCCAGCGTCAGCAGTACCTGCACGATGAGCGGTGGCTGTTGCGGCGCCATCCAACGCGCAAAGGCGGCAATCAGCAAGGGCGGATTCAGGGAGGTGAACACTCGCATGACGATGCGCCGCATCGACCAGCGCTCGCGCACCGCCTGAATCCCGTCTAGCACTGCGCCCGCCACAGCCAGTATCACCAGCAGCCAGACCGTGCCCGGCACGCGCCCCATCTGCAGCGCCGCCAGCGTCAGCGCCCCAAAGGCGACGAACTCGCCCTGCGGAATGAAGATGACGCGGGTGACCGAGAACACCAGCACGAGGGCGAGGGCGACGAGGGCGTAGATGGCCCCGTTGGTCAGGCCGTCGAGGCCGAGGATGGCGGCAATCGTGAGGTCCATGGCGGCGCGTGGTGAATGCCTGCCCATGGTATCGGCGATTTACCGACCGAACGGTCGGGAAATCACTCAGTGACGGCACCGGCGGTCTCAGTCGCCGGGTGGAAGCTGATACCAAAGCTTCGAACTGAAGGTCAATGTATCGAACCGGACCCTCGAGCTTCAGCGAATGCGCATGGCAAAGTTTCGAAGGCCGTGGGCCGCAAGAGGCACATGAATCGGAGGCGAAGACAAGAGTTGCCGGAGGCAGCTTTGCGGCGGAAGGCACCGCTTAGCTTCTCGCTGGGCGTCCACTGCCGGCCAGGACCTGACATCGAGCCTGTCAGGCGCCCAAGAGCTTCTGGCCAACTCCGTCACCCACGACGAAGAAGCAGGAGATTGCCGCGAACATGCCGGCGTAAACAAGCCAACCCTGCCAGGTCAACGGCCAGGACCAGCCCAAGCCACTTTCCTTGGCTTTGAACCAATATTTCCGTTCTGGATTCATGACGTCCTAGATCTGGATGCGTGTTCCCAGTTCGACGACGGCGTTGTCCGGCAGTCGGAAGAACTTGGCGACGCCGCTGGAGTTGCGGCTCAGCGCGGAGAAAAGGCGTTCGCGCCAGTTCGCCATGCCGCCGCCGGGCGTCGGCACCACGGTCTCGCGGCTGAGGAAGTAGCTGGTCTCGAAGGGCTCGACACGCAGACCCTTGGGCTCGCACAAGGCCAATGCGGCGGGGACGTCGGGCTCTTCCATGAAGCCGTAGTGGACAAGGACACGCCAGAAGCCGGGGGCGAGCTGGGCCAGCTCCACGCGGCCGGCCTCGTCGACGCTGGGGCGGTCGTGAAACTGCACGTTGAGGATGACGTTGGTCTCGTGCAGCACCTGGTTGTGCTTGAGGTTGTGCAGCAGGGCCTGCGGCACAAGCGTGGGGTCGGCCACGGTGTAGACGGCCGTGCGCTGGGCGCGGTGGGCACCGCCGTGGGCGAGGCTTTCGATGAAGGGCTCCAGTTCCAGGCCTTCGTTGCGCAGGCTGTCCATCAGCAGCTGACGGCCACGGGCCCAGGTGCTCATCATGACGAAGAGCATCAGCCCCAGCGCGAGCGGGAACCAGCCACCATCGAAGAACTTGATGGCGCAGCCGGCTACGAGCAGCGCGTCCACGGCCAGGAAGAACACGGTAGCGCCGATGGCCAGCGGTGCGGGCAACTTCCAACCGTCGCGGATGACGAAGAAGGTCAGCACGGTGGTGATGAGCATGGTCAGCGTCACGGCGATGCCGTAGGCGCCGGCCAGGGCCGAAGAGCTTCCGAACATGAACACGGCGCCCAGCACGCCGGCCAGCAGCGCCCAGTTGACGGCGGGCACATAGATCTGGCCCGACTCGCTGGCGGAGGTGTGGCGCATCGTGAGGCGAGGCAGGAAGCCGAGCAGGATGGCCTGCTTGGTCATGGAATAGGCGCCGGAGATGACCGCCTGCGAGGCGATGACGGCGGCCAATGCGGCGAGGCCCACCATGGGCAGCACCAGCGAGGCCGGGAAGAGGCGAAAGAAGGGGTTCTCGATGGCCGTGGGGTCACCGATCAGCAGCGCGCCTTGGCCGAGGTAGTTCAGCGCCAGCGCGGGGAATACGAGGCCCGTCCAGGCCAGGCGGATGGGCTTGACGCCGAAGTGGCCCATGTCGGCATACAGGGCCTCGGCGCCGGTCAGCGCGAGGACGATGGCGCCGATGGCCGCGAACAGATGCCAGCCGCGCTGACTGAGGAAGGCCCAGGCCTCCAGCGGGTTGAGCGCCGCGAGGATCTGCGGCTGCTGGGCGATATGGACGACGCCAATGGCCGCCAGCACGCCGAACCACAGCACGATGACCGGGCCGAAAACCTTGCCGACTGCGGCCGTGCCGTAGCGCTGCACGACGAAGAGCCCCACGATGATGGCCGCCGAGATGGGCAGCACATAGGGCTTGAGCGTGGGCGTGACAACCTCCAGCCCCTCGATGGCGCCCATCACGGAGATGGCCGGCGTGATGACGCTGTCGCCATAGAACAGCGTGGCGCCGAACAGACCCAGCAGCAGCAGCGCGCTGCGCAGCCGGGGCCGTTGCTGCACGGCGTGCGCTGCGAGCGCGGTCAGCGCCAGGGCGCCCCCTTCGCCGCGGTTGTCGGCGCGCAGGATGAGGATGACGTACTTCAGCGTGACGACGAACATCAGCGCCCAGACGATGACCGAGGTCGCGCCAATGAGGTTGTGATTGTTCAGCGCTACGCCCGTTGCAGGCAGGAAGACTTCCTTGAGCGTGTAGAGCGGGCTGGTGCCGATGTCGCCGTAGACGACGCCGATGGCACCGAGTGTCAAGGCGGCCAGGCCGCTGCGTTTGTTTTCAATGCTCATGCGGTATGGACCCGGAGGGGATGCCGCAGTTTCGAGGTTTTCGTATAAAGAACTTATAAAGACGATCGACAGCCAACAGCAAGCTCCGAGGATCGCCGCTGCCGAGGCGGGGCGGCTGGTCGATACGACTTTGTCACCCACCCCTGGTACGTCATTGACCGCCCCAGCGCCACCGTGGTGGTTCACCTTTGAGCCAGCAGACGACGATGAGCGCCAGGCTGATCAGTACGGTGTAGGCGATGAAACCGATCAGCCCCAACCGTCCCTGAAAGATCGCACCCACGGCGACGAGCACCGCGAAGACGGTCAGAACAACCCAGCCCTGCCAGGTTCGCGGAACGCCCCAGCCCCAGCCGTAGCGCTTGGCGGGGAACCAGTAGTCAGCTTCCTTGTTCGTCATGACTGTCTTTCTTTGCAGGATCTGGTGAGTGGATTCCTTGCGCCATCACTGGGCGAGTCTGCCGGCGCAGCGACACCAACCCTTCTGGCTCTGAACTGAAGGCAAGCCATTGCACGTCGGTGCTACCCCTCGGGATGCGATGCGGGTTCAGTGCCAGTTGACAGCCAGTGCTCGCCGCGAAGAAGGTCCGAGCAGCCTCGACGTCCACTCGCTGTAGACCCGCCTCGCGATGCGATGCAGTTCGGCCACGCGTTGCGGCAGATCCTTGAGGATGAGGGCCGGCGACTGCACGGCCGGACCCTGGACGCGCGACAACTCATCGGCGCTCTGGCTGCACCAGTCACGGACGATGCCCTCGTCCACCTCAAAGTGGCATTGGAAGGCCAGGGGGGGTCCGATCTCGAATCCCTTGTTGAGGCAGTGCGGCCCATAGAGCAGGCGCCGCGCTCGAGCAGGAATCTGAAACGTTTCGTAGTGCCAGTTGAAGGCAGTGACCTCCTGGGCCTGCAGCAGCGGCCGGCCGGCCGGAGTCACCTGCAGGCGGCTCCAGCCGATGTTGGCAAAGCCGGTGCGGCTCACGCGGGCTCCCATCGCGCGAGCCAGCATCTGGCCGCCGAAGCAATGGCCCAGCATCGGTACATCGGCGTCAAGCGCACGCCGCACCAGGTCCAGCTCGGCCTCGATCCAGCCGAGCGGCTCATTCACGCTGCGGTTGCTGCCCAGCAGGACGATGCCGCTGTAGTCGCTGGCCTGATGGGGCACGAAGTCACCGTGGTCGGGCATGACGATTCGGGTGTCGATGCCAGACTGCGTCAAATGATCGAGGAGCTGCCCGGGGCGTTGGGTGCTGTCGTGCTGAAGGATGAGTACCGGTCTCATGAAGCTGGCTCACGTGCGGGTGTGCCATCTGTGGATGGAGACGCCAATCTAGGACTTCCGGTATTAGGTTCTTATAAAGATTCGAAGCCAGGATAGAAAGAACGCCTCAAGGCCGATGGCGACCGCTCAGCCGCGGACTCGCCGGGTCAGGCCTTGGGATTCAACCGGTAGCCCACGCCTGCTTCGGTGATCAGCCAGCGGGGCCGGTTAGGGTCCGCCTCGACCTTCTTGCGCAGATTGGCCATGTGGACGCGCACATAGTGCAAATCCTCCATATGGTCTGGCCCCCAAACTGCCTTCAACAAGTGCTGGTAGGTCAGGACGCGGCCGGGTGCCGCACAGAACTCCTGCAGCAGCCGGTACTCGATGGGCGTGAGATGCAGGCGTTGTCCATCGCGGCTCACGTGTCGAAGGCTCCGATCCACCACGATGTCCCCGAAGCCGAACACCGGGTCTCCATCATTGCCCCCGCCACCATGCCGGCGCAGTTGCACCCTCACGCGCGCGAGCAGCTCGGCCACTCCGAAAGGCTTCACGAGGTAGTCGTCGGCGCCGGCGTCCAAGGCCTGAACCTTGCGCTCCTCGCCCTCGCGGGCCGAGAGCACGAGGATGGGCGCGCTCGACCAACCGCGGAACTCACGGATGAAGTCCAGGCCGTCTCCGTCGGGAAGGCCCAGGTCCAGCACAACCAACTCAGGCCGGCGGGTGGCCGAGTCGATGAGCCCGCGTTGCAGCGTCCCCGCCTCGAAGACCTCCAGGCCTTCGCTTTCCAGCGCCATGCGAACGAAACGCCGGATCTCCGGCTCGTCTTCGATCATCAACACGCGTGCCGCAGCCATTCATGCCTCCTTCACTGATGCCGGAGGCTGGCCGAGAGGAAGCTCGACCCGCACGCAGGCGCCGCCACGGGCGACATTGTGGGCAGTGATACGCCCGCCGTGTGCTTCGACAATGGCTTTGCAGATGGCCAGCCCCAGGCCCACGCCGGGCGTCGCGCTCTCGCGGTCGCCACGCTCGAACTTGTCGAAGAGCTGAGTCTCGCGGCCGGCAGGGAAGCCCGGACCGGAGTCCGCCACGTCGATTTCCAGTTGTCGGCCCGCGACGCGAGCGCCAATACGGATGGGGCTGCCCGGCGGTGTGTACTTGGCCGCGTTCTCCAGCAGGTTGACCAGGACGCGCTCGATCAGCACCGCATCCAACTGGACCAACGGAAGATCCGTCGGCAGATCAACTGCAACCTCACGACCCGCAAGCACTTCGTCCAAGCTCGCCAACGTCGTGCCGACGACTTCCTGCAGTGGCATCCACTGGCGATTCAACTGCACGCTGCCGGACTGGAGCCTGGCCATGTCGAGCAGGTTGCTGACCAGCGCACTCATGCGCAAGGATGAACGGCGCATGGCCTCGGCCACCTCGGCCTGGGCTGGGCTCAGGGTGGGCGGAGCGAGCTTGAGCGCGTCCGCGAGGCCCACCAGGGCGGCCAGTGGTGTGCGCAGGTCGTGGGAAATGGCAGTCAGCAGCGAATTGCGCAGCCGCTCGGATTCGATCTGCAGCGTGCTGTGCTGAGCCACCTCGATGTAGTGGATGCGCTCCAGAGAAATGGCCAACAGTGAGGCGCAGGTGTCCAACAACTCGCGCTCATCCGGCAACCAGCGCCGGCCCGTGCTTTCCACGGCAAGCACGCCACGCAGCCGCATCGGGGCCGTCAACGGCAGCATCAGGCAGGCGCTGGCGGGCAAGGTGTCCGTGCCCTGTCCCGCGGGCTGGCCATGATCAAAGGCCCATTGGGCAACGCCCAGATCCGGCTGAACGCTGGCGCCAGGCAGCACGGCCAGCACCTCGCGCCCGGTCGATGCCACCAGCGGTGGCGCCAGCACGGCCGAGGCGATGCCAAACTCCGCGCGCAGGAATCGCGCCGCGATCTCCGCCACCTGTTCGGGGACGAGGGCGGCGCCCAGGTCCCGCGACATGGCGTACAGCCCGCGCACACGGCGCTCGCGCTCCTGGGCCGCCTTGGCCTGGGCCTGCAGTCCAGCCGCCAGTTGACCGATGACCAGGCCGACGAGCAGCAGCACTGCGAAGGTGACCAGGTACTGTGCATCGGTCACGGCGAAAGACCAGCGGGGCTCGACGAAGACAAAGTCGAAGGCCGCCACGCCGAGAAGCGCCGACAGCGCGGCCGGCGCTCTACCGAACCTCAGTGCAACGCCAACGACGTTGAGCAGATACAGCATCGCGATGTTGGTCGGTGCGATGAACTCCAGCAACACCTGCACGATCAGCGTGGTCAAACCAACACCGACGAAGGACGCCGCATAGCCTCGCAGCGCGTGCGGTGCCAACCACCCACGCGCCTGCTGTACGGGTGCTTCACGCTCGCGCGTCGCGGTAGGCAGCGCCACCTGCAGCACGTCCATCTCTTGCGCTTGCCGATTCAAAGCCTCGGCCAACGAAGGCCGGCCGGGCCAGCGCCAGGCGTTCTCGCGCCGGCCAACGACCAGTCGCGACAGGTTGTGCTCGCGCGCATAGCCGACGAGGGCCGCCGCGACCTCGGGCGCCGAAAGCACGGCCGTGCGGGCACCGAGAGATTTGGCCAATTCGAGCGTCCGCTGCACCCTGAGCCGCGCCGCGTCGCCCAGCGCACGTGCCGTCTCCACATGCACGGCGTGCCAATCCAGCCCGAGCTGCTGGGCCAGCCGCGCGGCACTGCGCACGACCTTGTCGCTCGCGGCGCCGGGGCCGACACAGGCCAACAGCGATTCGCGATTGGGCCAGACCGCCGCGGCGCTGTGCTCGCGCCGATAGGCCTGCATCTGGTCGTCGACACGGTCGGCCGTGCGGCGCAAGGCCAGCTCTCGCAGCGCGAGCAGGTTGCCCTTGCGGAAGAAGTTCCTCGACGCGCGCTCGGCCTGGGCCGGCAGATAGACCTTGCCCTCCTTCAGCCGCTGCAACAGGTCGTCAGGCGGCAGGTCGACGACGACCACCTCATCGGCTTCGTCGAACACCTTGTCCGGCAAGGTCTCCCAGACGCGGATGCCGGTGATGCCGCCCACGACGTCGTTCAGGCTCTCGAGGTGCTGGACGTTCAGGGTGGTCCAGACCTCGACACCCGCCTCGCGCAGCTCCAGCGCGTCCTGCCAGCGCTTGGCATGGCGAGAGCCGGGTGCATTGCTGTGCGCGAGTTCGTCCAGCAGCAGCACGCCGCCGGGCTCCTCGTGCCCCCAGGCCAGAGCGGCGTCGAGGTCGAACTCGCGCAGCGTCTGGCCGCGGTGTTCAATCTCCTTCAGCGCCAGGCGCTGCAGATCCCGCGCGATGGCCTCGGTGTCGGCACGGCCATGCGTCTCCACGACGCCCACCCGCACCGGCCGGCCCTGCAGCTTGGCCGCGTGGGCCGCTGCCAGCATGGCAAACGTCTTGCCGACGCCCGCATTCGCCCCGAAGAAGATCTTCAGCCGGCCACGCTTCGCGGCGGCTTCATCGAGCTGAACTTTGGCCAGCAGGGCATCAGGGTCGGGGCGCGTATCGGTCACGGCAGGGTCACAGCCTTTTTGGCGGCTTGGGGCGCTCGAAGCCCCGGGAAATCGTTGTTCATGACGCGCGTGAAACGCGCTTCTTCCTGGCACGAACGTCGCGTCGTGCCATCCATTCCATCAGCCCCCAGACCGCTGCGAGCGGGAGGGCAACGACGCCCATCGCCAGCAGCGCGTACAGGTAGTCCACCGTCGCCCCTCAGCGAGCGGCCGCCGGTGCAGTCAACGCATCCAGTGCGAGGTTGAGTCGCAGCACGTGGACGCGCGGTTCGCCAACGAAGCCCAGCCAGCGGCCCTCGGTGTGCAGTTCCACGAGTGCTTGCACCTTCTCGACCGGCAGACCGCGCACACGGGCCACGCGGGCGACTTGATAGTCCGCTGCGGCGCGGCTGACGTGCGGGTCCAGGCCGCTGGCCGACGTCGTCACCAGGTCCACCGGCACGGGCTTGGTGTTGCCCGGGTCGGCGGCGCGCAGCGCTTCCACGCGCGCCTTGACGGCGTCCACCAGGGCCGGTGCGGTCGGCGAAAGGTTGGACCCGCCCGAGTTGCCGGCGTTGTAGGGCATGGGGCCGGTGGCCGACGGGCGGCTCCAGAAGTGGCCGGGGTCGGCGAAGGTCTGGCCGATCAGCGCTGAGCCGACCGTCTTGCCGTCATGGACGATGAGGCTGCCGTTCGCTTGACTCGGGAAGATCGACTGGGCCACGCCGGTGACGACCAGCGGGTAGGCCAGGCCGGTCACCAGGCTCAGCACGACGAACAGCGTCAACGCAGGGCGCCACAGCGGCACTTCCGTCGTGGCTGCCGAGGTGGCGGGAGTGGAAAGAGTCGTGGTCATGACGAAACTCCTGTTCAGAAGGTCTTCTTCAGGCCGACCACCAGCGTGGTCTTGCCCAAGAACTTGCCGTTGGCCGGGCTGGCGTAGAAGGTCTTGTCGGCATCGGTGCCGACGACGGCACCGCTCAGCACCAGGCCAGAGAAGTCCTTGGCCAGCGTCAGCGAGTAGTCCGTGTACGAGCCGACCGCCAGATGCTTGATGGTTTGATGGCCGACGTGGGGCGACAGCGTGATGCCCTGAATGCCCACGTCCGCGAGGTCGAAGTTGGCCGTGACGTCGAAGTAGCCGCTGTTCTTGCTATTGACGTTGCCGAACAGGTTGGTCGTGCTGTGCGAGTACTTGGCCGTGACGGGGCCGTAGGTCAGCGCACCGTAGACCTCGAAGGTGTTGGCACTGGCGAAGCCGGCCACGTTCTTGAGCTTGTTGCTCGGGTAGAGGTAATACAGGCCACCGACGTCCAGCGTCAGGCCCTTGGCCACCTCGGTCTTGTAGCCGCCGTAGAGGTCGATCTCGACATCGCCRCCGCCGCCGGGGATGTCCTTGATCCACTTGATGGTCGACGCCCAGGTGCCGACGTAGAAACCACTCGGGGCCGCGTAGTCGATGCCGCCCTGCAGCGCAGGCTTCAGGCGGGTCTGGGAAATGCCGCGGTAGCGGTATTCGCTGACGGCGCCGACGTTGAACGACAAGGGATCGGCCGGTGCCGCGGCCTCCTCGGCAAATGCGGGAACGGCGGCGGCGAGGACGAGCAGGGAAACGAGAGTTTTCATGATTGGGGGAGAGAGATAGCGACGCTCAGGCAAGGCCGAGCGCAACAAGGATGAGGTCGATGGCTTTGATGCCGATGAAGGGCACGATGACGCCGCCCAGGCCGTAGACCAGCAGGTTGCGGCGCAGCAGCGCAGCGGCGCCGATGGCGCGATAGCGCACGCCCTTGAGGGCCAGCGGGATCAGCACGACGATGATCAGCGCGTTGAAGATGACGGCGGAGAGGATGGCCGAGTTGGGGCTGGCCAGGCGCATGACGTTGAGCGCCGCCAGCTGCGGATAGGTCGACACGAAGGCCGCCGGCAGCACGGCGAAGTACTTGGCCAGGTCGTTGGCGATGGAGAACGTCGTCAGCGAGCCGCGCGTCATCAGCATCTGCTTGCCGGTCTCGACAACCTCGATGAGCTTGGTCGGATTGCTGTCGAGGTCGACCATGTTGCCGGCCTCCTTGGCAGCCTGTGTGCCGGTATTCATCGCCACGGCCACGTCGGCCTGGGCCAGGGCCGGCGCGTCGTTGGTGCCGTCGCCCGTCATGGCCACGAGGCGGCCCTGGGCCTGGTACTCACGGATCAGTGTCAGCTTGGCTTCGGGTGTGGCTTCGGCGAGGAAGTCGTCCACGCCGGCCTCGGCGGCTATTGCCGCGGCCGTCAGCCGGTTGTCACCCGTGATCATGACGGTCTTGATGCCCATGCGGCGCAGTTGCGCAAAGCGCTCCTTGATGCCGGGCTTGACGATATCCTTCAGCTCGACGACGCCAAGCACCTGAGCATCGTCGGCGACGACCAGCGGCGTGCTGCCGCGGCGTGCGGCCTCGTCGACCGCGGACTGCACGCTGGTGGGCCAGCGGCCGCCCAGGGCCTCGACGTGGGCACGAACCGCGCTGCCGGCGCCCTTGCGGATCTGCCGGGCGCCGAGGTCCACGCCGCTCATGCGCGTCTGGGCCGTGAAGGGCACGAAGACGCTGTGCTCCGCAGCTGCGGCCTTGGCACCGAACTTGCGCTCGGCGAGCGCCACGATGCTGCGGCCCTCGGGCGTTTCATCGGCGAGCGAGGCCAGCCGAGCCACCTCGGCCAGTTGGGCTTCACTGGCGCCGTCCACGGGCCAGAAGGCATCGGCCTGACGGTTGCCGAGGGTGATGGTGCCGGTCTTGTCCAGCAGCAGCACGTCCACGTCGCCGGCGGCCTCGACGGCGCGGCCCGAGGTCGCGATGACATTGGCCTGCAGCATGCGGCTCATGCCGGCCACGCCCACGGCCGACAACAGGCCGGCGATGGTGGTCGGAATCAGGCAGACCAGCAGCGCCACGAGCACGACGAGGCCGACCGGCTGGCCCGAGCCCGCCACCGCCACGCTGAACTGCGAGAACGGCAGCAGCGTGGCGCACACGCCCAGGAACACCAGGGTCAGCGCGACCAGCAGGATGGTCAGCGCGATCTCGTTGGGCGTGCGCTTGCGCTGCGCGCCTTCGACCATGGCGATCATGCGGTCGACGAAGGTCTCGCCCGGGTTGACGGCGACGCGGGCAACGACCCAGTCCGACAGCACGCGGGTGCCGCCGGTCAGCGCCGAGAAGTCGCCGCCGCTCTCGCGGATGACGGGGGCGGATTCACCGGTGATGGCGCTTTCGTCCACTGACGCCACGCCGTCCACGACCTCGGCATCGGCCGGCACGACGTCACCGGTCTCGATGATCACCCACTCGCCCTTGCGCAGCGTGCTGGCCTCGCGGGGATGCCATTTCAGGCCTTCGCGGGCCGTGCCGGGCTTCCAGCCGTCGATGACCTTGGCCCAGGTCTCCTTCTTCAGGCCGCGCAGCGACGCGGCCTGGGCCTTGCTGCGCCCCTCAGCCAGCGCTTCGGCGAAGTTGGCAAACAGCACCGTGAACCACAGCCACACCGTCACGGCGATGACGAAGCCGTTCGGTTGCGCGATAGACAGTGCCGTCGTCAGCAGGCTACCCAGGTAGACCACGAACATGACTGGGTTGCGCAGCTGCGTGCGCGGGTCCAGCTTGGTGAAGGATTCGCCCAAGGCCTGGCGAGCCAGCTTGGAATCGAACAGGGAAAAACCAGCGCGACTCTCAAGAGAGCGACGGGCCGCTCCCGAGCTCTCTTGACCTCCTTGGGGGGCCTGGCGCGCAGCGACAGGTTTGGGGGCACTCATGACTTGCTCCAAAGGATCAGGTGATCGACGACGGGCCCCAGGGCCAACGCCGGCACGTAGTTCAGAAGGCCGACCAGCAGCACGACGCCGATCAGCAGCGCGATGAACAGCGGGCCGTGCGTGGGCAAGGTGCCCTCGCCGGGCGCCAGGCGCTTCTTGCCCACCAGCGAGCCGGCCATGGCCAGTACCGGCACGATGACGCCGAAGCGGCCTATCCACATGACGAAGCCCAGCAGCAGGTTGTAGAAGGGCGTGTTCGTCGACAGGCCGCCAAAGGCGCTGCCGTTGTTGTTGCCGGCGGACGAGAGCGCGTACAGCACCTCGCTGAAGCCGTGCGCGCCAGGCGCCGCGATGCCGGCCTTGCCGGGCTCCATGATGACGGCCAGGGCCGTGCCGATCAGCACCGCCAGCGGCGTCAGCAGGATGGCCAGCGACACCATCTTCATCTCATGGGCTTCGATCTTCTTGCCCATGTATTCCGGCGTGCGGCCGATCATCAGCCCCGCGACGAAGACGGACAGGATGGCGAACACCAGCATGCCGTACAGGCCCGCGCCGACGCCGCCGAAGACCACTTCGCCGAGCTGCATCATGACCATGGGCACCGCGCCGCCCAGCGGCGTGAAGCTGTCGTGCCAGGCGTTGATGGCGCCGCAGCTCGCCGACGTCGTGATGACGGCAAAGAGCGACGAGGCCTCGATGCCGAAGCGCACTTCCTTGCCTTCCATGTTGCCGCCCGACTGGCCGGCACTGGCCACGGCATCGACGCCCAGCTTCGTGAATTGCGGGTTCCCGGCCTGCTCGGCTGCCGTCGCGATGACGACCGCGACGACGAAAATCGCCGTCATCGCGCCCAGCAGCGCCCACCCTTGGCGCATGTCGCCAACCTGGCGGCCCATGACGAAGCACAGCGCGGCCGGAATCAGGAAGATCGACAGCATCTGCAGCGCATTCGTCGCCGCGCTCGGGTTCTCGAAGGGATGAGCCGAGTTGGCGTTGAAGAAGCCGCCACCGTTGGTACCCAGCATCTTGATGGCGAGCTGGGAGGCGACGGGGCCGACGGCGATGCTCTGGCTCTGGCCGGACTTGTCCTCCATGACGGGTTGGCCGTCGCCGCCCTTGAGCGGTTGGCCGGACTCGTCGAGCTTGGGCTCTTGCCAACTCTGCGCCTCGACGGTCGTCACGTCCTGGTAGGGCTTGAACGTCTGCACGACGCCCATGCCGGCCAGCACGAGAGCGAAGACGAGGGACAGCGGCAGCAGCACCCACAGCGTCGCGCGGGTGAGGTCGGTCCAGATGTTGCCGATGGCCTTGCCGCTGTGACGGGCAAAGCCCCGCAGCAGTGCGATGACGACGGCGATGCCGGTGGCTGCGGATAAGAAGTTCTGCACCGTCAGCGCGAGCATCTGCGTCAGATAGCTCATCGTCGTCTCGCCGCCATAGCCCTGCCAGTTCGTGTTGGTCACGAAGCTGACGGCGGTGTTGAAGGCCGAGTCCGGTGTGACCGCGCCCATGGCCTGCGGGTTCAGCGGCAGATACTGCTGCAGGCGCTGCAGCGCATAGACGGCCACGACACCCAGCCCGTTGAAGATCAGCAGGCCCAGCGCGTAACGCAGCCAGCCCTGCTCGGCGTCGGCATTCACGCCAGCCAGCTTCAGCAGGCCGCGTTCGGCGCGGCGCAGCCACTCTATGCGGCCTTCCATGGCCGCATGAATCCAGCGCGCGAGCGGCCAGGCCAAGGCCAGCAGCACGACGAGGAAGGCGATCAGTTGAATCCAGGCGGAGGTGTTCATGTCAGGTCCTCCGGAAACAGCAGGGCCCAGAACAGGTAGATCACGAGCACGATCACCAGTCCAGCCGAAACCCATTCAAAAACGCTCATGCGCGGCCTCCGTTGCGTTGACCGCGAAGACGCTCGCAGCCCCAAGCCGCCAGCGCCGTCACGAGGGCGAGGGCGACGCCCAGACCCAGAAAAACGATGTCCATGACACCTCCTATTGATGGGAGGAATTCTGGGAAACAGGACGTCAAAACGCTGAATAGATCAGCGCCGTCCATATCAAGATCGCATCAAGAAGCCGCCTGCAACCCTGTCCGTCAGAGCAGAAATCGGGCCGAGAGCCTCAAGAGGACAGTCGCGCACGACCACACGCGGCCGGGCACGCCGTGCCCATGCCTCAGCGTTCTTGATGCGAACTTGATGCGGCAAGCCAAAGTCTTGATCCGACTTTGACGCGCGCGGCGCTGCAATGCCTCCATCGCCAAAGCGCTTGCAGGAGGTGTTGCGATGAAAGGCTATCGAATACAACGCGTCGAAGACGCCGATCCCGTGATCGACCTCAGGTCGATGCTCAGGAGTGTTTTCGGCGGGAGCCCGGAGGTGCGGCAACCGGCGCAGCTACAGGGCGGCATCAGCTTCGAAGCGATTGCAGACAGGCGCATGGTCGGGTCCATCACACTGCAAAAGCCCGAGGTGCCGGCCACAGGCGACGGCCGCTGGCGCCCCGAGGTGGCAACGCTGCAGCGTCTGGAGGTGGAGCCCACGCACCAGGAGCTGGGCTGCAGTGAAGCCCTGCTCGACGTGGCTCAGCAATGGGCCCGAGCCAACGAGTACGCCGCGCTGGAAGTGGTGGTTCCCTCCATACCGGCGAGTGGCGCTGACTTCTACCTCGCGAATGGCTTTCACATCGTGGATGGCACGCAGGAGTCCGGCTCCGACGCATTGAGCGTCGTGTTGAGCCTGCCGCTGTCCGAAGCAAAGCCACACACCGACGCCTGGTACTCCAAGCACCACGGCGCCTGGTTCGCGTCCATGGCTTCCCATTGAGGGGCGGAACGTGAGCGGGCCGGGCCTCTCGTCACCTTCGCCGCTCGGGCTGACGCAGCCTACGCGCTGCAGGAGGCCTTCCACCCCACTTACGGCCAGTCTCAGTCTTGAAGCTGTACAGACCCACGGTCGCTTCCAAACAGCAACCTGCAGCTTGGTCTGGGCCAAATAGGATCAGACGGTAGCGCTGGCGCTGTACGGCCTGCCGGCGCGGCCGACCATACAAGGGCGCCTCGCATCGCAAGCAGCTTGGACCTCGGGTCCACTTCCAAACTTTGACATTCAACGCGGCCCACTGTTGCGCGCACCCGCGCAGAGACTTCGACACTTGGCGCGCCTGCCGGATCGAGGCGGCGACTCAGTCGTCATAGAGCGCCGAGTTCGAAACTTTTTTATCAGCTCCCTCCCGGCTTGTCCTTGCCCTCTTGCGGCGTCTTGGCCAGCGTCCAGCGTCCGCCGCCGGTCAGCTTCAACACATGGCGGTGGAAGCCCGCCACCGCCGCGCGGTGGGCGATGCTGATCAGCGTCGTGCCGCGTTCGCGCAGGCGCTCGTAGAGGCGCTTCTGATTGGCGTCGTCCAGCGCGCTGGTGGCCTCGTCCAGGATGGCCAGGCGCGGCGCATGCACCAGCAGTCGCGCGAAGGCCAGGCGCTGCTGTTCGCCGCCGCTGAGCAGCTTCTCCCAGTCCTCGCTGCGGTCCAGGCTGCCCTCGCCTTCGGCCAGATGGCGCAGCTGCACCTCGTCCAGCACCTTCAGCAGCGCGTCGTCGTCGAGCTTGGTCTGGGTGCTGGGGTAGATCAGCTGGCTGCGCAGCGTGCCGACCTGCAGATAGGGCCGCTGCGGCAGGAAGAAGACGTCCTCGCGCGGCGGATGCGAGACCTGGCCGCTGCCTTGCGTCCACAGCCCGGCGATGGCGCGCAGCAGCGAGCTCTTGCCGCAGCCGCTGGCGCCGGTGATGAGCAGCGAGCCGCCCTCGGGCACGCGCAGCGACAGCTTCTCGACCAGCACGCGGTCGCTGCCCGGCGCGTTCACGGTGAGGTCCTTGATGTCCAGCTCGTGCCCTTCCTGGCGGTCAATGCCAGGCTCGGGCGGCGCGGCGTCCAGCACCACCGCCATCACATGCAGGCGGTCGATGCCGGCAACGAAGCGCGAAAGGCTCTCGAAGTTGTCGATGATCAGCGACACCGCGCCCAGCACCGCCGCGAAGGCGCCGCCGGCCTGCACGGCCTGGCCCACTTCCAGCCGGCCGCCCAGCACATCGGCGGCCAGCACGACGGCGGGCACCAGCAGGCTGATCTGGCTGAAGCCGCGCTGGAAGAGGTTGAGACCGAACTGCGCGCGGATGAGCCTGCGCGTGTTCAGCAGCGTCGCGCGCAGGCGCTGCTGCAGTTGGTGGCGCTCCTGGTCCTCGCCGCCGTAGAAGGCGATGGACTCGGCGTTCTCGCGCACCCGCATCAGCCGAAAGCGCAGGTCCGCCTCGCGCTTGAGCTGCCAATAGTTCAGGCGGATCAGCGGGCGGCCGAACAGGCCCAGCGACAGCAGCGTACCGGCCAGCGCATAGGCCACCAGAAAGCCCACCAGCGTGTGCGACAGCGACCACAGCACCGTGCTGAAGGCCACCAGCTGCATCAGCGAGCCCAGCAGGATCAGCAGGAAGTGCAGAGAGCGGCCGGTGAAGGTGTTGATGTCCTCGGCGATGCGCTGGTCGGGGTTGTCGATCTCGTCGCCGGCGATGTGGAAGTAGCGCCGCTCGCGCAGATAGCCGTCCAGGAAGCGGTTGGTCAGCCAGCGGCGCCAGTCGTTGGCATAGGCGTCGCGGGCGTAGTAGTAGATGGCGAACACCGGCACCGCGAAGGCCATGATCCACAGCATGGCGCGCACCGCGGCCCAGAAGCGCGGCTCGTCGCGGGCGGCCAGTGCCGACGTGAGCTCGCCGGTCTGGTTGTTCAGCATCACGGCGAACTGCGTGTCCGCCAGCATCAGCACGATGAGGCCGACCAGGAAGGTCCAGGCCCAGACGCGCCGGTCGCCCACCCAATAGGGCTTGGCCACGGTCAGGAAACGTTGCAACGCGGACACGGGAGCGGCGGCCATGAGAGAAGGTGTGAGTTATGTAATCAAGGCTAGCGAGGGCGGCATGGCCAGCCTGTCGGACGGCATGCCGAGCGGGCAAAGCAAAGGCGCCCTCGTGGGGCGCAAAGCAAAGGCGCCCTCGTGAGGGCGCCTTGCGATGGAGCGGCGGCGATCAGCCGTTGCGCGTGACGACCAGCTGGTTGTTGACCTGCTTCACGCCGTCGACGGCGGACGCCAGCGTCGTGGCGCGTTCGCGCGACTTCGCGTCGGGCGCCTGGCCGGACAGCGTCACTTGGCCGTCGCGGGTGTCGACGTTGATCTGCGTCGCCTTGAGCTGGTCATCGGCCACCAGGGCGGCGTTGACCTTGGCCGTGATGCCCATGTCCGCCGTCACCTGGGCCGTCTTGTCGGCGGCGTCGCGGGCGGACATGCGGGCGTCGGCCATCAGCTCGCGGCTCTCGCGCTTGGTGTCGGCCGCGGCCTTGTCGACGCGCTGGCCGGCGCTCAGTTCATCGTCGGGTTGCTGGCGGCTGCAGGCGCCGAGGGCGGCGACCAGGGCAAGCGCGGCCAGCAGGGGCAGTCGGGCGGTGGTATGCGGCTGTTTCATCGGGAGGTCCTTTCCGGTGCAAGGCCATGAAGGCCGGTCCCCCTACTCTGGGCGCTGGTGGGCGCAGCGGCCTTCGGTGCAGGCGCCAATCGCCTGTCGGACCGAGCCGACAAGGCCGGTGTCAGCCCGCGTCCTACAGGCTCGGGACCCCTCGTCCCACGCCGGCTGGGGCCTGCGACCCCGAGCATGGCCGCATGAGAGTCGCCGTCACCATTGCCGGCGCCGTCGTGCTGGTCGTCGTTGCCGTCGTGGGCATGGACCTGGCCGGTTGGCCCGGGCTGGCACCCCGCCTTGCCGCTCAGGCCGAGCGTGGCCTCGACATGGACGACGGCGCCCGCCTCCACCTGCTTTGGAAGCCCCGGCTCGAGGCGCCCCGGTTGCGCGTCAGCGGCACGCACGGCGAGGCTTTGGCCGATGCCCAGGACGTGCTGCTGAACTGGCAATGGGGCGACATCTGGGCCTGGCGCCGCGGCGCGCCTTTGCGGCTGCGGCTGGTGCAGGCCGAATCGCTGTCGCTGAACTGGCAGCGCGACGCTGCCGGCCACACGGCCTGGCCGGTGCAGCCCTCGGGGGCCCGCGACGAACCGGCCGAGATGCCGCAGATCGATCACCTCGTCGTCCGCCATGGCAGCGCCCACCTGGACGACGCGCCGCTGCTGCTGCAGGGCGACGCCAACTTCGCGACCCAGGCCGACGGCCACTGGACGGCCGACCTGAAGGGCAAGCTGCGCGGCCAGCAGCTGGCGCTCAAGGCCGAGGCCGGCGCCGGGCTCGCCCTGCTGGCTCCGGCCGACGCCGGCCTGCCGCCCGTGAAGCTGCGCGCCGAGCTGACCCAGCGCGACGGCCGCATCGCTTTCGACGGCACCGCCGCCTCGCTGCTGGACGCCCGCGCGCTGGACGGCCAGCTGCAGGTGCGCGGCAATTCACTGGCCGACGTCGGCCGGCCCTTCGGCATCGCCCTGCCCAGCACACCGCCGCTGGAGCTGTCGGGGCGGCTGCAGCACGCCTCGGGGGTCTGGCAGCTGGGCAACGCCAAGGCCCGCGTGGGCCGCAGCCAGCTGGCCGGCGACTTCAGCTATGACATGCGCCAGAAGCGCCCCCTGCTCAGCGGCATGCTGCGCGGCGGGCCGCTGCGCCTGGCCGACCTCGGGCCGGCCGTCGGCACGGACGCGCCGCCCAGCCGCCCGGGCCGCGTGCTGCCGGACCGACAGCTGGACCTGCCATCGCTGAACACGATGGACGCGCGCGTCGCCATCTCGCTGAGCCAGCTCGACCTGGGCACAGCCAAGCTCGCGCCGCTGGCGCCGGTGAACACCAGCGTGGTGCTGGAAGGCGGCGTGCTGACGCTGGAGAACTTCAACGCCGGCGTGGCCGGCGGCGAGTTGGCCGGCTCCCTGCGGTTGGACACCCACCCCAGCCCGCCGGCGTGGCAGGTGCACGCCAACGTGCGCGGCGTGGCCATCGAGCAGTGGTTCAAGTTCCAGGCCAAGAGTCTGAGCGACCATCCCATCACCGGCCGCATGCGCGGCGACGTCGATGTACAGGGCCACGGGCGCAGCACGGCCGAACTGCTGGGCAGCCTGAACGGGCCGCTGCGGCTGCAGCTCGACAAGGGCAGCATCTCCCATCTGCTGACTGAAGCCACCGGACTGGACCTGGCCCAGGGCCTGGGGCTGCTGCTGCGCGGCGACAAGAACCTGGCGCTGAACTGCGCGCGCGTGGATGGCAACTTCAAGGCCGGTGTACTGAGGCCGCGCTCGGCCGTGGTGGACAACCGCGACAGCCGCATCGACATCGACGGCCGTGTCAGCCTGGCCGACGAAACCCTGGACCTGCGCCTGGTGGCCCGACCCAAGGACTTTTCGCTGCTGACCTTGCGCTCGCCGGTGCGCGTGCAGGGCACGCTGGGCGACCCGCGAGTCGCGCTGGAGGGCAAAGCCCTGGGTGGCAAGGCCATTGCCGCCATCGCCCTGGGCGCGCTGGCGCCACCAGCCGCCCTGCTGGCCTTCATCGACCCCGGCGAAGACCTGCCGCCCGTGAGCTGCGACGGCCCCGCTCCGGCAACGCGTGCCGATGCGGCGAGGCCAGCTGTAACGGCGTCGGCGCCTTCCTACCCGGCAGCGCGGCCGGGGCCGGCACCCCGGCAACAGGCCACGCCCTAGATTAGCGATGCCAACAGTCCAAGGAGAAACCTCATGCTGCGTTACGCGATCATCTTCTTCGTCGTCGCCCTCGTGGCGGCCCTGTTCGGCTTTGGCGGCATTGCCGCCAGTGCCGCAGGCATTGCCCAACTGCTGTTCTACGGCTTCATCATCCTGGCCATCATCAGCCTGGTGGTGGGCCTGATCCGAAGGTAGATGTGAAAACGGCGCGGCTTCAGGGCCGCGCCGTTTTTTTTCGTCCGTACTTTTCAGTCAGCGGCCACGGTGGGGTTGCTCATGGACCGCGTCGAGGAACTCACGCAAGGTGCCGACGCAGGGGCCCTGCGGGCACAGGAACAGCCCTTCGGCCTCGGCCGGCACATCGGCCGGGAAGCCCAGCGTGCCCAGGGAGTTCATCGCGTCCCCACACAGGGCGACGGTGCGGCCGCAGCGCCAGGCCATCTTCAGCAGGGCCTGCAGCCGGGCACAACCGGTGGGTGCAGCCCAGGCGTCGGAATTCAGCACGATGAGGCCGTCGGCCCAATCGGCCTCCACGGGCGGCTCGCCGAACTCATCGTCCAGCCGCCAGTCCACGCGGCTGACGCGGGCATCCCCGCCCAGCACCGACAGATCATCCTCGCTCGCCTGCATCACCTCGGCCGTGCCGACGACGCAGATCATGACCTCGGGGGCCCGAGGTGCGGTTTCCTGAAGTTCGGGCGGGCAGTCCGTCGTCGCATTCATGATGCAGCTCCGCGGTTGAGGATGCTGCAACTCTGGCGCCGCCATGCCGGCCACGTCGTGAGCCTGCGGCGCAACCCCGTGTAGGACGTCGCCTAGGGCTCCAGCCGCCGCACCACCATGTCGTCGACGTTGTCGGCCAGCCGTGCCAGCAGGCCGGCCAGGACCTCCACCTCCGCGTCGCTGAAGCCCTCCAGGGACTCGGCGCCGAGCGCCTGCATGACAGCGCGGGCCTTGGGCATGCGATCGCGACAGGCGGCGGTCAACGAGATGAGGCGGCTGCGGCCGTCCTCGGGGTCGGGCAGGCGCTCGACGAGGCCGTCCCTTTCCATGCGGTTGAGCAGTTGCGCCATGCTGGGCTGCTCGACGTTCGCCAGGCGCGCCAGCTCAGCCTGCGAGCGCGGCCGGCCGTCCTTGAGTGCCATCAGCACCGGCAGCTGCCCGAGGGCGAAGCCCTGGTCGCGCAGCAACTGGTCGGCCACGCGCTGGAAGGCGCGGTGCACATGGCCGATCAACTTCAGCGGGGGCATGGACGGGCGGGGTTCAGACATGGCTGTCTCGCAATGAACGCTCAGGAATCGTCGACGAACAGGCATTGACTTTACATAGGCTCCTATCTTAATATGAATAGGAGCCTATTCAATTCGTCGCGTCTGCTGCCATCCCTGGACACCCGCCTGACGACACTGCTGCCGCGCCGGCCCCCCGCCCATTCCCCTGCCCCGCCTGCCAACCGAGCCCTCCATGCCCGAAGCCACCACGACCAGCGCCACCGCCCCGCCACCCGCCTTCACGCCCTATCAGCGCTTCGCGACGGGGCTGCTGACCCTGCTGCAGTTCGCCGTCATCCTGGACTTCATGATCATGTCGCCGCTGGGCGCCATGATCATGCCGGCGATGGCCATGACGGCCCAGCAGTTCGGCCTCGTCGTGTCGGCCTATGCCTTCAGCGCCGGCATCTCGGGCCTGCTGACGGCCGGCTTCGCCGACCGCTTCGACCGCAAGAAGCTGCTGCTGTTCTTCTACGGCGGCTTCCTGCTCGGCACGCTGTGGTGCGGCCTGGCCACCAGCTTCGAGTCGCTGCTGATGGCGCGCATCGTGACCGGCCTGTTCGGCGGCGTCATCGGCTCCATCGTCATGGCCATCGCGGCCGACCTTTTCGAGCCCGCGCTGCGCGGCCGCGTCATGGGCCTGCTGCAGGGCGGCTTCGCAGCCAGCCAGGTGCTGGGTCTGCCCTTCGGCCTGTATCTCGCCACGCACTGGGACTGGCACGCGCCCTTCATGGTGCTGGTCGCCTTCGGTGCCGTCGGCGGCCTGCTGATCGCCTGGAAGATGCAGCCGGTGGATGCCCACCTGAAGCTGCAGAACGACCGCAGCGCCTTCGCCCACCTGTGGCACACCGTGGCCAAGGCCCGCCATCTGCACGCCTTCGCCATCACGGCGCTGCTGACGACGGGTGGTTTCATGATCATGCCCTTCGCCAGCGCCTTCTCGGTGAACAACGTCGGCATCGACCTGGCCCATCTGCCCGTCGTCTACCTCGTCACCGGCATCAGCACGATGTTCGTCGCGCCGCTGGTGGGGCGCCTCACGGACCGCCTCGGTCCGCTGCCGGTGTTCTTCACGGGCAGCGCCATCACCATCGCCATGGTGGCGCTTTACACGCGGCTGGGCCCCTCGTCGCTGACGACGCTGGTCGTCGTCAACGTGGTGCTGTTCGCCGGCATCTTCTCGCGCATGGTGCCCTGGCAGGTCGTCGTGGCCGGCATCCCGGCGCCGGAGCAGCGCGGCGCCTTCACTGCCATCAATGCGGCCCTGCAGCAGCTGGCCGGCGGCCTCGCCGCGCTGGTGTCCGGCCACATCGTGACCATTGCCGCCGACGGCAAGCTGCAGCACTTCCCCTGGGTGGGCAACGTGCTCATCGGCACGACCTTGATCGTCTGCGTGCTGCTGTGGCAGCTGCAGAAGGATGCGCCTAGGAAAACCGCACGGTGACCAGCAGGCCGCGGCCATCGGGCCCGGCATCCAGGCGCAGGCTGGCGCCATTGCGCGCCGCCGCCCGTTCCGCGATGGCCAGGCCCAGGCCGCTGCCGCTCTGGGCCTGGCCGGGGATGCGGTAGAAACGTTCGAAGACCCGCTGGCGCAGCGCCTCGGGGATGCCGGGGCCCTGGTCGCTGAAGCTCAAGGAGCAGCCGCCATCGACGCCCGGCTTCAACAGCACGGCAATGCGGCCGTGCTCAGGCGAGTACTTGATCGCATTGCTGATGAGGTTGTCGACCAGCGCCCACACGGTCTCCTGGTGCAGGGGCCGGTCGCAGCCGCCCTCGGCATGGAAGTCGATCTCGATGCCGCGTTGCACCGCCAGCGGCGCGGCGGCGGCGAGGCGGTCGCGC
This sequence comes from Roseateles sp. P2_H4, assembly GCF_056403315.1. Classification (NCBI taxonomy): domain Bacteria; kingdom Pseudomonadati; phylum Pseudomonadota; class Betaproteobacteria; order Burkholderiales; family Sphaerotilaceae; genus Roseateles; species Roseateles sp. P2_H4. Next base: position 57,668 of record NZ_JBFUFR010000016.1, read on the forward strand.
ACCAGGGTCTCCAAAGACAGCAGGGGCAGCACCGCGTCATCGCCCGCATCCGAGCGCGCACGCTCCAGCGTCAGCAGCTGCTGCACGAGATGGTTGGCGCGCGCCACGCCATCGCGCAGCCCGGCGCTGACCTCGGCGTGGCGCTGCGCGTCGCCATTGGGCGTCTGCAGCAGATGGGCGTTGATCTGGATGGCGGCAAGCGGCGTCTTCAGCTCATGGGCCGCGTCGGACAGGAACTCGTGCTCGTGCTCGATGCGCCGCCTCAAGCGCGCCATCAGGTGGTTGATGGACGCGACCAGCGGCGACAGTTCGCGGTAGGTGGACACGGGCAGCGGCGTCAGGTCCTGGTCGGAGCGGCTCTCGATGACCGCGGCGATGGAGCGCAGCGGCTTCAGGCCGATGCCGACGATGAGCCAGGCCGGCAGCAACAGCAGCGGCAGGCTGAAGATGCTGGAGCGCAGCAGGAAGCTGACGCCCGAGAAGCTCTGCATCCAGCGGTCGTCCACCTCATGGCTGCGCTCGACGACCAGGCCGGTGGCCTCGTCCTTCTCGATGGCCCGTACCCAGGCGTTGGCATCACGCGCCTCGGCGCTGTCCGGCATGGGCAGGGCGTCGGGCAACGCGGGCATGGAGTTGTAGAGCAGGCTGCCGCGCTGCCAGACCCTCACCCGCACATGCGAGTGGTAGTCCAGCTGGCGGAACATCTCCGCACGCACGGCCTCCAGCTCCTTCGCGGCCTGGGCGACGCGCTCGGGCTGCGCGGCGATCTCGGTCAGGTGCAGCAGCAACTCGCGCGCGTGCGCGCCGTTCTCGCTGGCGGTGCGCGAGCGCTGGGTGATCTTGGCCTCCAGCGCAACGTAGAGAAAGCCGCCCAGGGCCACCACCAGGATGACGGCGCTGAAGCCCAGCATCAGACGCCGGAACAGCGATGACTGCTGTTCAGCCTGCACGGCCGCTCTGCATCATGTAGCCGACGCCGCGCACGGTGCGGATGTGGCCGTCGCCGATCTTCTTGCGCAGGTTGGAGATGTGCACGTCCAGCGTCGCACCGTCGCTGAAGGGCAACACGCGCCGCTCCAGCTCGGCCCGCGTCAGCACGCGGTCGCTCTGCTTCATCAGCGTCAGCAGCAGTGCGTACTCGGTCTTGGACAGCGTGATGGCCGAACCATCCAGCGTCACGCGCATGCGCTTCTCCTCGAGCGCCAGGTTGCCGAAGTTCCACAGCGCCTCGGCCTCGCCATGGGCGCCGCTGCGGCGCAGGATGGCGCGCAGGCGCACCAGCAGCTCGGGGATCTCGAAGGGCTTGATGAGGTAGTCGTCGGCGCCGTTGTCGAAGCCCTTGAGGCGGTCCTGCAGGCCATCACGCGCGGTGATGATGAGGACGGGCACCGTCAAGCCGGCGGCACGCAGGCGCTTGAGCAGCTCGTTGCCGTCGCCATCGGGCAGGCCGAGGTCGAGCAGCACCGCGTCGAAATCCTCGGCCTGCAGCCGCTCGACGGCGTCGTTCGCCATGCGCACCCAGACGACCTCATGGCCTTCATCCTTGAACACCGTCAGCAGGGCCTGGCCGATGTTCAGGTCGTCTTCGATCAGATAGATCTTCACGCGGAGAAGTCTAGCGGCGCATGCCCTGACTGTGGCTTGGGCGAAACGCGCACGCCGTCACGGAATCGGCCGGGAGTGCCGATGGATAAAGGCCAAACCTGAAATCTTCAGGATTTCTTCAGCGCCGTTTGAAAGTTGTCTATAGAGATCCTTCAGCGGCTCACGCTCCGGATTGCGCGGCCTCTCGTCAAAACGGAGCATCGCGGCCGTTCGCTCACCGAACCGGGCTTGAGACCCCGTCGGCGCAGCAGAACCGGAACCGACCACTACAACATTCGAGAGGCAAACCCATGGCTCATCCGACAGCCGCACGAGCGCCGCGCCAGCCGCGAGCACGCGGGCTCCACACCACCCTCCCCCGTCTTCTGCCGATCACGCAGGCCTGCACTCTGCTGCTGCTCGGCGCCCAGGTCGCGCAAGCCCAGGAGGCTGCGCCGCAGACGCTGGAAACCGTCGTCGTCACCGGCATCCGCAAGAGCGTCGAAGACTCCATCGCCACCAAGCGCAACAACAGCTCCATCGTCGAGGCCATCTCGGCCGAAGACATCGGCAAGCTGCCCGACGTGACGGTGGCCGAGTCGCTCGGCCGCATCAGCGGCATCGCCGTGCAGCGCAGCAAGGTCAACGGCAAGGCCGCCGGCGTCAGCGTGCGCGGCATGGCGCCGGCCTTCGGCGGCTCGCTGTTCAATGGCCGCGAGCTGGCCTCCACCAGCGATGCGCGCAGCCCCGAGTTCGACCTCTTCCCGGCCGAGCTGCTGAGCAGCATCCTGATCTACAAGACGCCTGACGCCGGCCTGGTAGGCCAGGGCCTGTCGGCCACCGTCGACCTGCGCACCATCCGCCCGCTGGACTACGGCAAGCGCACCATCGCCGTCAGCGCGCGCAAGGAGCGCATCGGCGAGGACTCCGGCGTGGAGGTCGGCTCGGGCAATCGCACCAGCCTGGTCTATGTCGACCAGTTTGCCAACAAGACCCTGGGCGTGGCCGTGGCCCTGAGCCGCTCACGCGAGGACAACGGCGGCGAGCAGCGCTTCGACAGCTGGGGCGGCTGGGCGCCGCAGATCGACGTCAACGGCCAGCAGATCACCGTGCCGGGCGGCTTCAAGTACGAGACGCAGCGCCGCCAGAGCACGCGTGATGGCGCGACGCTGACGCTGCAATACAAGCCGAGCAGCGAGTTCAAGACCACGGCCGACGTCTTCTACGGCGCCGGCACCGAAAAGACCAAGCAGACCGGCCTGGAAGGCGCCATCGCCTTCGGCGCAGGCGTCTACGACCCCAACGGCCAGCTCAGCAACGCCACCATCGCCAATGGCGTCGCCACCAGCGGCACCCTCAACAACTACAAGGGTGTGGTGCGCAACCACATGTTCTCGAACAAGGACCGTCTGCTGGCCCTGGGCGTGAACAGCGAGCTGAAGACCGGCGACTGGCGCTGGGAGGCCGACCTGTCGCGCTCCCATGGCGTCAAGAACATCAGCAACTTCGAGACGACGGCCGGCCAGCCGGGCAACACGCCGCAGGCCCAGTTGGCCACCATCAGCTGGACAGGCTTCAACGGCAGCAACTTCGCCGACGTGAAGTACAAGACCAGCGGCAACTTCGCCGATCGCAACTTCGCGCTGCTGACCGACGTCGACGGCTGGGGCGGTGGCCCCGCCACGCCGCAGGCCGGCTATGCGGCATTGCCCACCATCGACGACAAGCTGACCAGCCTGCGCCTGACGGCCCACCACGACCTGGAGTGGGGCCCCATCGTCGGCGGCAAGGTCGGCATCAACCTCAACAAGCGCGACAAGGCCCGCCTGGGCGACGAGGGCCGCTTGTCCATCCTCAACGGCAGCGACGGCTATGCCAGCGCCAAGATCCCCGGCACGGCCACGGCGCTGGCCGGCGCCTCGGGCATCGAGGTCGCGTCCTGGGACCCGACCGGTTCGCTCGGCAGCATCTACGCCATCAACCGCTGGGTGGACGCGACCGTGCTGTCGCGCAACTGGACCGTCGGCGAGAAGGTCGCCACCGCCTTTGCGCAGGCTGACCTGAGCGGCGACCTCGGCGGCATTCCCTACAGCGGCAACATCGGCCTGCAGCTGGTGCACACCGACCAGAACGCCACCGGCAACCAGGTCGACCTGGCCAAGTGCACGGGCATCACGGTGGACACCTGCCCCTATGTCGTGCGCACCGACGGCACCAGCTACAACCATCTGCTGCCTTCGCTGAACCTGACTTTCGACCTGGGCGACCAGCAGCTGCTGCGCCTGGGCGCCGGCAAGCAGGTGGCGCGCGCCAACCTCGACAACATGAAGGCCAGCCTGGACTTCGGCGTGCAGAACGCCACCGCGGTGTCGCCGGCCTTGACGGGCTTCTCGGGCAACCCCCAGCTCAAGCCCTATGCGGCCAAGGCGCTGGACGTGTCCTATGAGAAGTACTTCGGCAAGCATGGCTACGTCAGCCTGGCCGGCTTCTTCAAGAAGCTGGACAACTACGTCATCAACGCGCCGCGCGAGTTCGACTTCAAGCCCTACACCAGCGCCACGACGCCGCTGCCGGACAAGGGCCCCTACAAGGGCTCGACCGTCGGCTTCCTGACCCAGCCCGTCAACGGCCAGGGCGGCAATATGCATGGCTTCGAGCTGTCGGTGAACCTGCCGGCCAGCATGCTGTCCAGCTGGCTGGACGGCTTCGGCACCCAGCTCAACCACTCGCACACCGCGAGCTCCATCCGCCTGCCCACCAGTGGCTTCGTGTCGCCGCAGAACGGCCCGGTGTTCAAGGACTCGGTCAGCGAGATCGGCCTGCCAGGCCTGTCCAAGAACGTCACGACGCTGCGCCTGTACTACGAGAAGCACGGCTTCCAGCTCGCCTGGGCCGCGCACAAGCGCTCGGACTTCATCGGCCAGATCCTGGACTACCGCAGCGACTCGCAGTTCACCTTCATCAAGGGCGAGACCATCGTCGATGCGCAGGTGGGCTATGAGTTCCAGGAGGGTTGGCTCAAGGGCCTGTCGGTGTTGCTGCAGGGGCACAACATGACCAACACGCCCTTCCAGGAGTACACGACGGACCGCAACATCATCACCAACAAGGTGGTCTACGGGAAGACGTATCGACTGGGCTTGAACTACCGCTACTGATAGCCCCCGCGCCGCGCCCGCCGTCACCGGCTGGGCGTGGCCTTCTTTGCTTCGACCCGCCTCATCGTGACCTCCTCACTCCGCGCACTCGCGCACCTCCTGCTCGCGCTCGCCTGCGCTCCGGCCTTCGCGGCACCGCTCACCACGTATCAGCCCAAGTCATACGTTCACGTCCAGCACCCTGCCTGGGCACGCAACGCGACGCTCTACCAGATCAACACGCGCCAGTTCACCCCCGAGGGCACGCTGCGCGCCGCCGAAGCCCAGCTGCCGCGGCTCAAAGACCTCGGCGTGGACATCCTGTGGCTGATGCCCATCCACCCCATCGGCGAAAAGCAGCGCAAGGGCAGCCTCGGCAGCCCCTATGCCGTGAGCGACTATCTGGCCGTCAGCCCCGAGCTCGGCACACTGGCCGACCTGAAGCGCTTCGTCGCCTCGGCCCATGCGCTCGGCCTCAAGGTCATCCTCGACTGGGTCGGCAACCACACCGCCTGGGACAACGTGCTCGTGAAGAGCCACCCCGACTGGTATGCCCGCAACGAGCGCGGTGAATTCACCCCCACGCCCTGGTACGACTGGGACGACATCATCGACCTCGACTACGACCAGCCCGCCTTGCGTCGCTACATGACGCAGGCGCTGACTTACTGGGTGCGCGAGGCCGGTGTCGACGGCTACCGCGTCGATGCGGCCGGCCTGTCGCCGCTGGACTTCTGGGAGCAGGCCGCCAAGGAACTGCGCGCCATCAAGCCCGTCTTCCTGCTCGCCGAATGGGAAAGCCGCGACCTGCACGCCAAGGCCTTCGACGCCACCTATGCCTGGAGCTGGTGGGACGCGATGAAGCTGATCGCCGAAGGCCGTGCCGACGCGACCTCGCTCTACCCCTACTACGCGTGGAACCGCAAGTTCTACCCACGCGAGGCCTATCGCCTGCTCTACACGACCAACCACGACAAGAACGCCTGGGAAGGCACCGAGCACGAGATCTTCGGCGCCGCCGTGGACGCGGTGACCGTGCTGAGCTTCATCAGCGAAGGCCTGCCGCTGATCTACAACGGCCAGGAGGCCGGCAACCGGCGGCGCCTGGCCTTCTTCGAGCGCGACCCGATCCACTGGAAGGACGCACCTGAAGGTGACCTGCTGAAGCGCCTCATCGCGCTGAAGAAGCGCAACACGGCGCTGTGGAATGGCGCGGATGGCGCCGTCATGGAACCGGTCGCCAACAGCGCAGCCAAGCAGGTCTTCAGCTTCGTGCGCGGCAATGGCAAGGACAAGGTGCTGGCGGTCTTCAATCTGTCCGCAAAACCCGTCGACGTCGCGCTCAAGGGTGCACGCCACGCTGGCCGCTATGTCGACTTCAACGGCGGCGCTGAGGTCAAGCTGGAAGACGGCGCCACGCTGAGCCTGCCCGCCTGGGGCTGGCGCGTCCTCGTGCAGTAGGGAGGCTCCATGCAGCAGCAGAACCTGAACACCGTCGTCATCGTCGGCGGCGGCACGGCCGGCTGGATGACGGCGGCCGCACTCGCCAAGGTGACGAACGGCCGCGTGACGATCAAGCTCGTCGAGTCGGAGGAGATAGCCACCGTCGGCGTCGGCGAATCGACGATCCCGCTGATCCGGCAGTTCAACCAGCTGCTGGGCTTGGACGAGAACGAATTCATGCGCGAGACGCAGGCCACGTTCAAGCTCGGCATCGAGTTCCGCGACTGGGGCGCCATCGGCGACCGCTATCTGCACGCCTTCGGCCAGATCGGCCACCGCTCCAGCATCCTGCCCTTCCACCATTACTGGCTGCGCATGCACCAGGCCGGCCGCGCGCCAGACCTGTGGGCCTATTCCATCAACGGCTCGGCAGCGCGCGCCCACCGCTTCATGCGCGCGGACGCCAGCCTCGGCCATTCGCCGCTGGCCGAGATCGTCCATTCCTTCCACATCGACGCCGGCCTCTACGCCCGCAGCCTGCGCCGCCATGCCGAGAAGCTCGGCGTGCAGCGCACCGAAGGCCGCGTGCTGGATGCGCAACTGCAGGAAAACGGCCATGTGCGCAGCGTTCGCCTGGCCAGCGGCGCGACGCTGGAAGGCGAGCTCTTCATCGACTGCTCGGGCTTTCGCGGCCTGCTCATCGAGCAGACGCTGAAGACCGGCTACGAGCACTGGAACCATTGGCTGCCCTGTGACCGCGCCGTCGTCGCGCCGAGCGCTTCCAGCCCCGACCTGCTGCCCTTCACCCGCGCCACCGCGCGCCCCGCGGGCTGGCAATGGCGCATCGGCCTGCAGCACCGCGTGGGCAACGGCCATGTCTATGCCAGCCAGGCCATGAGCGACGACGAGGCCGCGGCGCTGCTGCTGCGCAACCTCGACGGCGAGGCGCTGGCCGAGCCGCGCGTGCTGCGTTTCGAGAGCGGCCGCCGGCGCAAGGTCTGGAACCGCAATGTCGTCGCCGTCGGCCTGTCGTCGGGCTTCATGGAGCCGCTGGAGTCGACGTCCATCCACCTCGTGCAGTCCGCCATCTCGCGCCTGATCCAGTTCTTCCCGGACCAAGGCTTCAACGCGGCACACATCGCCGAGTTCAACCGGCAGAGCAACTTCGAGACCGAACGCATCCGCGACTTCCTGATCCTGCATTACCACGCGACCACCCGCAGCGACACCGCCTTCTGGAACCACTGCCGAACGATGGACCTGCCCGACACGCTGCAGGACAAGCTCGACCTCTGGCGCGCCAGCGGCCGCATCGTGCGCCACGGCGACGAGCTGTTCTCCGAGGTGGGCTGGCTGCAGGTGCTGCATGGCCAGGGCATCCGGCCCCAGGGCCATCACCCGCTGGCCGAAGCGCTTTCCGAGAGCGAGATCGGCGACTATCTGGACGACACCCAGGCCGTCATCCAGCGCTGCGTCGCGCAGATGCCGGGTCATGCCGAATACATCGCGGCCCATTGCGCCGCTGTCCAGGAAACCGAGACATGCTGACCCGCTGCCTGTTTGCCCTCCTTTCCCTCGTCCTCTGCGCCGGCGCCCACGCCGACGAAACGCTGGCCACCGTCACCTCGCCCGACAAGCAGCTCGTCGTCACGCTGCAGCTGACCGGCGAGGGGCGCCTGGCCTACCGCGTGGACCGCGCTGGCAAGCCCCTCATCAACACCTCGCGCCTGGGCCTGCTGCTGACCAACGCCCACCAGCTCGACGGCGGCTTCAAGCTGGTCGGCCAGAAGGTCACCGAGCACGACGACACCTGGGAGCAGCCCTGGGGCGAGAGCCGCCGCGTACGCAACCACTACCGCGAGCTGATGGTGGAGCTGTCGCAGCCGGCCCAAGGCGGGCGCGGCATGGGCCTGCGCTTTCGCGTCTTCGACGACGGCTTCGGCTTTCGCTACGAGCTGCCCGAGCAGGCGCAGCTGCCCATTGCCCGCATCAGCGACGAGCTGACCGAGTTCGACATCGCCGAGCCCGCCACGGCCTGGTGGATCCCGGCGGGCGAGGCCCTGGTGCTGGAGTACCCGGTGCAGCGCACGCCGCTGGCCGAAGTGGGCCTGGCCAACACGCCGCTGACGATGCGCACCCGCAGCGGCCTGCATCTCGCGCTGCACGAGGCGGCGCTGGTGGACTACGCCTCGATGTGGGTGCGCAAGGTGGGCGGCCAGAAGCTGCGCGCCCAACTCGCGCCCAGCGCCAGCGGTGCATCGGTCTTCAAGCACGGCGCCTTCGCCACGCCCTGGCGCACGCTGCGCGTGGCGGCTTCAGCCGGCGCTCTCTACGAATCCAATCTCGAACTCAACCTCAACGAGCCCAACAAGCTCGGCGACGTGAGCTGGTTCCAGCCCGGCAAATTCGTCGGTGTCTGGTGGGAGATGCACCTGAACAAGTCSAGCTGGTCCAGCGGCGCCACGCAYGGTGCGACGACAGCCAACACCAAGCGCCACATCGACTTCGCAGCCAAGCACGGTTTCCGCGGCGTGCTGGTGGARGGCTGGAACMTCGGCTGGGACGGCAACTGGGTCGGCAGCGGCTCGGCCTTCGACTACGTCAAGTCCATGCCCGACTTCGACCTCGAAGCCGTCACGGCCTACGCCAGGTCCAAGGGCGTGCACCTGGTCGGCCACCACGAGACCGGCGGCAATATCGCTCGCTACGAGGCGCAGATGGACGCGGCCTATGCCCTGTACGCCAAGCTGGGTGTCGACGTCGTCAAGTCCGGCTATGTGACCGACGCCGGCACGGCCCAGTTCGCCAATGCCAGCGGTGGCGGCACCCACTTCGGCTTCACCGAGTCGCAGGAAGGCGTGCGCCATTTCGTCAAGGCGGTGCAGGAGGCGGCCAAGCATCGCATCGCCATCGACACGCACGAGCCCGTCAAGGACACGGGCCTGCGCCGCACCTACCCGAACTGGGTGTCGCGCGAGGGCGCGCGCGGCCAGGAGTTCAACGCCTGGGGCGACCCCATCAACGCGGTGGACCACGAGGTCAACCTCGTCTTCACGCGCATGCTCAGCGGCCCGATGGACTACACGCCGGGCATCGTCAGCCTCAACGGCGCCGGCGACCGCAGGCTGAACTCCACGCAAGCCAAGCAGTTGGCCCTCTATGTCGCGCTGTACTCACCCGTCGTCATGGTGCCCGACCTGCTCGAGCACTACGAGCGCTGGCCGGCCGCCTTCAAGTTCATCAAGGATGTGCCGACCGACTGGGAGACGACGAAGGTGATCCACGGCGAGCTCGGCGAGGTCGCGACCATCGCCCGCAAGGACAGACGCAGCGAGGACTGGTATGTCGGCGCCATCACCAATGGCGACGGCCGTCGGCTGACGCTGCCGCTGGGCTTCCTCACGCCCGGCCGCCGCTACCGCGCCGAGATCTATCGTGACGGCGACAACGCCGACTACCGCGACGCGCAGCACCGTTTCGATCTCGTCACCGAGCAGGTCACCGTGCAGTCCACCGACACGCTGCCGCTGCGCCTCGCGCCCGGCGGCGGTCAGGCCATCCGATTCGTTGCCCTAGCCCCCTGAGCCCATGTCCGTCCCCTCCTCCGCCCTGCCACTGCCCGCTCAGAGCCGCGCACCGCTCGCCATCGTCACGCTGCTGTTCTTCATGTGGGGCCTGCTGACGGCGCTCAACGACGTGCTGATCCCGCACCTGAAGGCCCTCTACACGCTGAGCTATCTGCAGGCCATGCTGGTGCAGTTCTGCTTCTTCGGCGCCTACTTCCTTGTCTCGCTGCCGGCCGGGCGATTGATCAAGCGCCTGGGCTACCAACGCAGCGCCGTCGCCGGGCTCGTCGTCGCAGCCATCGGCTGCCTGCTCTTCCTGCCGGCTGTGAGCGCCGGCTACGCCCTCTTCCTGTTCGCCTTCTTCGTGCTCGCCGCCGGCATCACGGTGCTGCAGGTCGCGGCCAACCCCTATGTCACGGCGCTGGGTGACCCGCGCACGGCGTCGGCCCGGCTCACGTTGACGCAGGCCTTCAACTCTCTCGGCACGACCGTGGCCCCCTCGCTCGGCGTGCTGATCCTGCCCGCGGCTGCCACAGATGCCGGCGGTGACGTCAACGGCCCCTACCTCGCATTGGCCGCCACGCTGCTGGTGCTCGCCGGCCTGTTTGCCATCGCCCGCCTGCCGCGCATCGCCGACGAAAGCGCACCGACGACCGAGTCGGCCGTCGCCGTGGCGCGCGCCCACGCGCACCTGTTCTGGGGCGTCGTTGCGATCTTCCTGTACGTCGGCGCCGAAGTCAGCATCGGCAGCCTGCTCATCAACTTCATGCAAGAGACCGCCGGCCTCAGCGCCGCGCAGGCTTTCCCCTACCTGAGCCTCTACTGGGGCGGCTCGATGGTCGGCCGCTTCGTCGGCGCGGGCCTGATGCGCTTCATGGCGCCGGGCCGCCTGCTCGCCGTGCATGCACTGCTGGCCGTCGCGCTGATCGCCGTCGGCATGACGGCCCACGGTGCCCTCGCGATGTGGGCGCTGCTGGCCGTGGGCCTGTGCAACTCCATCATGTTCCCGACCATCTTCAGCATGGCCGTGCACCGCCTGGGCGCGCAGGGGCCCCAAGGTTCGGGCCTGCTGTGCATGGCCATCGTCGGCGGCGCGCTGCTGCCGCTGCTGCAAGGCCACGCGGCCGATGTCATCGGCCTACAGGCTTCCTTCGGCGTGCCGGCACTGTGCTACGCCGGCATCGCCTTCTATGGCTGGCGCTTCGCCGGTCTGTTCAAGAGCTGATGGACACCCAACCCTGGCCGCGGCTGCTTGCCTGCTGGCGCGACGGGCGGCTGCACACGCTGCTGCTGCACGCCGACGGCCGCCGCGCCCATGTGCGCGACGAGCCCGTGCAGGACGGTGCCCAACTGGCACCCGCCCTCGCCGATGCCCTCGCCGCGCTGCACCGGCCGGTGCACCACGCGGTGCTGATGACGGACACCGAGCTGGCGGCGGACCAGCTGAGCCGACGGCTGGGCCTGGCCACGCTGTGCACCGTGCCCTGGGCTCGGGCGCTCAGGCTCGCACCGGAAGACGCCTCCGGCTGGAGCGGCGCCGCCCGCGCGCTGGACCTGGCCCTGCACACCCCCGCCACCGGCGCCGTCTGTGCACAGATCCGCGGCGCCTATGCCCACCTGACCCGCTGCGAGCGCCGCGTCGCCGACGTCGTGCTCGCCAACCCCCGGGTCGCCCTGGAAACGGCCACGGCACGCCTGGCCGAGGCGGCTGAGGTCAGCCAGCCCCAAGTCATACGCTTCTGCCGCGCCCTGGGCTACGACGGCGTGAAGAGCCTCAAACGCGCGCTGGCCGAGAGCCTGGCCGCCGGTGGTGACGAAGTGCCCGTCGGTCACCCGTTGCTGGCGCGCAGCACCCAGGCCCTGCGCGGGCTGAACCCCGCCACCCTGATGCTGGCCACCGCGACCTTGGCCAGCGCCCACCAGATCGACGTGCTCGCCGACACGGCCCATGCGCCGTTGCGCGACTTGGCCCTGCAGGCGCTGTGGCGGGCCGGCATCCCAGCGCGGCCGCTGCTGCCGGGTGAGCTGCCGCCGGCCACGCCCGCCGTCTGTCTGGCCCTGGGCAGCGCCGCGACGCCAAGCCCCGGCGCACCCGGCGTCTGGATCACCGAGGGCGCCCAGGCCGGCAGCACGGCCGTGCAGCTCATCACCGGACTGGAGGCCGAGCTGGCACCTGCCCTGCTCGCCACGCTGGCCCTGCAACTGCTGCTGGCCGACGTGGCCGCATCAAGGCGGCGCCGGCCGCAGCGTCTGCGCGAAGAAGCACAGCACAGCCTCGACGGTCCGCTCGTGCGTGGCCCGCCGCGGCGGGCCGGCCTCAGCGCAGAGTAGCGGCAACATGCCGCGCCCGGCCGGCGTGCACAGCGACAGGAAGTCGTAGTGCCCGACACCGGGCAGTACCTGCAGCCGCGACCCCTTGATCTGCGGCTGCAGCCAGGCCGCATTGGTCGGCGTCGGCACGACGACGTCGGCGTCACCCGCGATCTGCAGCACCGGCACCGTGATGCGCGCGAGGCTGTCCGGCGCCAAGGCTTGGGCCAGGGCCGGCGCCAGCAGCACGCCGGCCTTGATGCGCGCATCGCGATAGTCGCCGGGCTCCCCCAGCAGCAGGCGCTCGGCGCCAACGCGCCTGAGCTCCTCGTGCTGGCGCAGGTAGTTCAGGTCGAACTCGACCTGCGGGTCGCAGATGCTGTCGCGCTGCGGGCTGCTGCAGAAACTGCGAAAACGCGCGAAGTCGGCCTTGGCGCCAAGCAACAGTGAGGCCGTCCAGCCACCGATGGAAAAGCCCGCCACCCCGATGTGCTCGCGGTCGATGCGCGGGCTGAGGGCGGCGTCGCTCAACAGGCGGTCCAGGGCGAGGCGCAGGTCGGCGGCGCGCTCCCACGGTGCGTAGGCGCCGGCCGGCGTCACGCCGTCGATGCCGTTCGTGCCGGGATGGTCGACAGCCACCGCCACATAACCCGCGCGCGCCAGCGCCTCGCCCAGCCAAGTCAGCTGGCGCGCCGCGCCGCCAAAACCATGGGACAGCAGCACCAGCGGGTGGCTGGCCTCGTCGACCCAGGGGGCCCGCGCCGCAACGCGGCCGGCACTGAAGGCCGGCCCGGCCATGACATCGGCCTCCTTGGCATCGGCCCGCGCCGGATACCAGACCAGGGCTCGCAGTTCGGGCGTGGCGGCGCCGCTGCGCAGCGCGGCCGCGGCATAGGGCCAGCTCAGGCTCAGCTCGCCGGCCTTGGGCGGCGTGGGGCCATCGGCAGCACGGGCAATGCCAGCCATGGCAAGCAAGCAGGCCGCCAGGCCGAGGGTGAGTTTTCGGGTCATGACGAAGCAACTGAGGGCAGAGCGCCCAGGCTAGCTGTACCGGTGAAATGAGTCGTTCGTCACGGGTTCTCGTCCGGCACCACACCTCACCCGGGCTTGCGTTGCCCCCGCCCGGTCGCTGCGTTATCGTCGAGCGACCAGGACACCGTTGGGAGGGTGCATGGGACTGTCGCCGGGCCGGGCATGTTGCATTGCAGCAGCCGCGCTATGGGTGGGGCCTGTCGCAGCCCAGGCTGCTGCCCTGGTCGACCTGAGCCTGGAGGAACTGGGCAACGTCACCATCACCTCCACCGCCAAGCGTGAGCAGCGCCTGGGCGACGCGGCGGCCTCCCTCTTCGTCATCACGGCCGACGACATCCGCCGCTCCGGCGTCACCCGCCTGCCCGAGGCCCTGCGCCTGGCGCCGAACCTGCACGTCGCCGAGACCTCCAGCGGCGACTATGCGATCAGTGCACGCGGCTTCAATGCCAGCTCGGCCAACAAGTTGCTCGTCCTCATCGACGGGCGCTCGGTCTACACACCGCTGTTTGCCGGCGTGTTCTGGGACGTGCAGGACGTCGCACTGGAGGATATCGATCGCATCGAGGTCAGCAGCGGCCCGGGCAGCACGCTGTGGGGCGTCAACGCGGTCAACGGCGTCATCAACATCATCACGCGCAGCGCCGCGGCCACGCGCGGCACGCTGGCATCCCTGGCCGCCGGCAGCAAGGAACGCGCCGCGGTGCTGCGCCATGGCTGGTCGCTCGGCAATGACGGCGACATGCGGCTGTACGTCAAGCACACCAGCCAGGATCGCACCGAAACGGCGGCCGGCGCGCCCGTGGAGGACGCGGGCCACATGCTCAGGGGCGGCTTTCGCGCCGACTGGGGCCGCAGCAACGACCGCGTCACGCTGCAAGGCAATGCCTACCGCGGCAACCACGGCCAGCCGCTGCCGGGCAGCATCGACGTCACGGGCGTGAACTTCGCGCTGGACACCATCCGGCTCTCCGGTGCCAACCTGCTGGCGCGCTGGGAACGGCCGGTCGGCGGCGGCGAGCTCACCATGCAGGGCTATCTGGACCGCACCGCGCGCGTCAACCCGCCCACCTTCGACGAGACGCTGCAGATCGCCGATTTCGAAGTGCAGTACACATTGCGGCCCACGCCCGACCACACCGTCGTGCTGGGCGCCAACCATCGCCGCTCGCAGGACCGCGTCGGCCACGGCGCACCTGAGTTCGCCTTCCTGCCCGAGCGACTGAACCAGGCCTGGACCAGCCTGTTCGTTCAGGACGAGGTCGCGGTTGCCGAAGGCCTGCGCGTGACGCTCGGTGCGCGTATCGAACGCAATGACTACACGGGCAACGAGTTCCTGCCCAATCTGCGCCTGGCATGGAAGCCTTCGCCCGGCCAACTGTGGTGGGCTTCAGCCGCACACACCGTGCGTGCACCGTCGCGGCTGGACCGCGACATCTACATCCCTGCGCAGCCGCCCTTCCTGCTCAACGGCGGCGCGGGCTTTCGCGCCGAGACGGCCAATGTGCTGGAGCTAGGCTACCGCGGCCAGCCACTGCCCGCACTGACGCTGTCGGCCACGGCCTTTCATGGCGACTACGACCATCTGCGCACCCAGGAGTTGGCGCCCAGCCAGACCTCCGTGTACTTCGGCAATGGCATGCGGGGCCGCGTCAGCGGGCTGGAGGCCTGGGCCAGCGTGCAGGCCGCGCCCTGGCTGCGCCTGCATGGCGGCCTCACGCTGCTGGAGCCGCACCTGCGGCTCAAGCCCGACAGCATCGACACGGCCAACTCCGTGGCCGCCGCTGAGGGCGCCATGCCGCGCCAGCTGTGGCGGCTGCGCGCTGCCTTCAACCTGCCGCGCGACGCCGAGCTGGACCTGATGCTGCGCCATGTTGCTGCGCTGCGCGCACCCGATGTGCCGGCCTACACGGCCCTGGACCTGCGGCTGGGCGGGCGCTTTGGCCCCGACGTCGACATCGCGCTGACGGCGCAGAACCTGTTCGGCAGCCACGGCGAATTCACCGCCGTGCAGACACGCACCGAGTTCCGCCGCAACGTGCTGCTGCAGATGCGAACGCGCTTCTGATGACGGCCTCCGTACTCGCTCGCCGAACGCTGCTGCTCGCGGCGCTGGCTGCCGCCGGTGCGGCGCATGCGGGCGAGGACGACGGCCTGGTCGAATACCAGGTCAAGGCCGCCTTCGTCTGCAAGTTTGGCAACTACATCGACTGGCCGCCGCAGACGCTGGGCGCGGCCGGCGAGCCGTTTCGCATCGGCGTGCTGGCCAGTGAGGCGGTCGTCGAGGAGTTCCGCCGCACCGCCGTGGCGACTTCAGTGGCCGGGCGGCCCGTTGAAGTGCGCCGGCTCGTGCGCGGCGAGGTGCCTGAGGGCGTCCACGCGCTTTTCGTGTCACGCGGCATGGCCTCGCATGCCCCCGGCCTGCTCACGGCCCTGCTGGGCCGGCCGGTGCTAACTGTCACGGAGCTTGACCCCGGCGCAGCAACAGGCATGATCAATTTCGTGGTCGTCGACGACAAGGTGCGTTTTGACATCCTGTTGCCCCTGGCGACGCAAAGTGGCCTCAAGATCAGCGTACGCCTGCTTGGCGTCGCGCGTCGGGTTGAAGGCAGGTCATAGATGTTCAGGCTCTCACTCCAGCGAAGACTGCTCGGCGTCACGATGTTGACGGCCCTGGTCGCTTTGCTCGTCGCGCTGGGCGCGATGGTGGTCTATGACCTGCGGGCCTATCACGAAGGCTGGGTGGCCGATCTCAAGGCTCAGGCCGAGCTGCTCGGCCATTCGACGGCACCGGCGCTGGAGTTCGACGACGTCAAGGTCGCCAGCGAGAACCTCGCACTGCTGCGCTTGCAGCCGCGTGTGCGGGCCGCCGCCATCTACGGTGCGCAGGGCGAACCTTTCGCGTCTTACACGGCCCCAGGCGCCGATGCTCCGCTGCCCGCCCGTGCCGGCAAGAACGGCGTGCACCGTGCCGACCGCGACATCGCCGTCGCCCTGCCCATCGTGCAGGATGGGCGCTCCATCGGCAGCGTCTATCTGCGGGCCGAGTACGCGCTCTACGACCGCGTGCTGACCTATCTGGGCATCGCCGCCGTCGTCGCGCTGGTCGCCCTGGGCATCGCCTTCCTGCTGTCCATGCGGCTGCAGCGTGCCGTCGTGCGGCCCATCCTGGCCATCAGCGACGTGGCACGCGATGTCATGCAGCGCCAGGACTACTCGCGCCGCGCGCCCAAGCTGACCGACGACGAGGTCGGCGTGCTGGCCGATTCCTTCAACGGCATGCTGGGCGAGATCGAGAGGCACGCCCAGGAAATCATGCGGCTCAACGAGCAGCTGGAGGCGCGGGTGCGTGAACGCACGGCCCAGTTGCAGTCCTCCAACGAGGAGCTCCAGCTCGCCACCGCCGTGGCCGAGAAGGCCAACCTCGCGAAGTCCGAGTTCCTGTCCAGCATGAGCCACGAACTGCGCACGCCGCTGAACGCCATCATCGGCTTCGGCCAGCTGCTGGGCACCAACATCGCCGACGCCAAGCCCGAGCGGCGCCAGGAGTTCGTCGACCACATCGTCGGCGCGGGCAAGCATCTGCTGACGCTGATCAACGAGATCCTCAACCTCGCCCGCATCGAGAGCGGCCATGTGGAGTTGTCGGTCGAGCCGGTGCCGCTGGACGATGTGCTGGCCGAATGCCGCAAGATGATCGAGCCCCTGGCCAACCAGCGCGGCATCGCCGCGGCCTTCGCCAGCAGCAGCGGCTGCGTCGCGCTGGCCGACCGCATGCGGCTCAAGCAGGTCGTGCTCAACCTCGTCAGCAACGCGATCAAGTACAACCGCCCGGGCGGGTCCGTGCACGTCGACTGCGACCGGCCCGATGCCCGGCATGTGCGCATCTCGGTGAGGGACACCGGCGCCGGCCTCGAGCCCGAGCAGGTCAAGGCGCTGTTCCAGCCCTTCAACCGCCTCGGCCAGGAGGGCGGGCCCGAACAGGGCACGGGCATCGGCCTGGTCGTCACCCAGCGCCTCGTCGAGCTGATGGGCGGCCATATCGGCGTGCGCAGCGTGCCCGGCAAGGGCAGCGTGTTCTGGGTCGACCTGCGCGCCAGCGAACTCCCCGCGGTGCCGCACGCCGAGACCGACTGGGGCGACCTCGCGAGCCTGACGGCCGCGCCGCGTGCGGGCGAGGCGCCGGCGACCGTGCTCTATGTGGAGGACAACCCCGCCAGCCGCCAGCTTGTCGAGGAACTGCTCGCCGCGCGCGGTGACATCCGGCTGCTGACGGCCCACGACGGCCAGCTCGGCGTCGAGATGGCCCGCCAGCACCTGCCCGATGTCATCCTGATGGACAACAACATGCCGCGCATGACCGGCCGCGAGGCCCAGTCCATCCTGCACATGGACCCGCGCACGGCCCATATCCCTATCATTGCACTGACCGCCAATGCCATGCCGGACGCCGCGGCGGCCGGGCTGGCGGCGGGCTTCTTCCGCTACCTGACCAAGCCCCTGGAGCCACGCCGGCTGCTGGAGGCGCTGGACAGCGCGCTGGCCTCGGCGCGGGCGCGCCGCTAGGCGGGCGCCGCGAGGCCCTGCTGCTGCTGGGCGCGAAAGCGCCGCTGCGCCAGCACCAGCATGCGGCCGAAGGAGACAGCCGGCCGTGGCGCCGGCTGCAGGGCCTGGGGCGGTTGAGGCGGTTGGGGTGAGGTGTTCATCCGAAGTCCTCTCAGAGGTCAACCGAAAGTGAAGGCATAGGCGCGCGCACCGGGCGCCTCGAAGCGGATCTCGAAGGTCCGCTCGCGCACCGGCCCGCGCTGGCGCACCAGCTGATAGAGGCGTTCGCCGCTGGCCATGCCGCGGCCATCGGCATCGACGTCCAGGCCCGCGTCGGGGCCGGGCGGCCTGCCGTCCAGCGTGATGCGAAACGGCAGCGGCCGGCCATCGGCCGCCGGCCCCAGCACGAGGTGCAGGTCGCGCGCGTGAAAGCGCAGCGTCACGCTGCCCGCTTCACCCGACAACTCGGCGTACTCGGGCCGCACGGTCCAGTCGCCGGCGAGGCGCCATTCGTTGAGCCGCGGGGCGCCGCCGCCATAGCGCTTGAGGCGGTCGGGCAGGACGCCGGGGCCCGCGCCATGCGCATGGCCCAGATAGGTCTCGGGTGAGCGCACATTGGCCAGATCGGGGGCGGCGCCAATGCCCTGGAGCGCGATCTGGGCCATGCCGGCTTCCGGCGGCTTGCCGCTTTCACGCAGCAGTTCGCGGATGAGCTGCTCGGCGCGCTCGTAGTCGCCCTCGCCGAACTGCTGGTGGCGCACACGGCCCTGGGCGTCGAGGAAGTAGAGGGCCGGCCAGGCCTGGTTGCGAAAGGCCCGCCATATGGCGAAGTCGTTGTCCAGCACGATGGGGTAGTCGAGCCTGCCGTCCATCGCCGCCTGGCGCACGCGCTTCACATCACGCTCGAAGCCGAACTCCGGCGCATGCACGCCGACGACGACCAGGCCCTGGGGGCCGTATTTCTGGGCCCAGGCACGCAAGTACGGCAGGGTGCGCTGGCAGTTGATGCAGGAATAGGTCCAGAAGTCGACCAGCACGACCTTGCCGCGCAATGCGTTCAAGGTCAGCGGCGTCGAGTTGATCCATTCGCCGCCGCCCTGCAGGCTGGGCTGGGCGGCGATGGAGCCCGTGAGGAGCAGGGCCAACAGGGTGGCGAGGAAGCGCTTCATGCTCAGGCCCGGCCGACGTCGATGACGGCCTGCGCAAAGGCGGCCGGCGCTTCCTGCGGCAGGTTGTGGCCGATGCCGCCCTTCAACTCGCGGTGCTCGTACTTGCCTGTGAAGCGCTTCGCGTACGCAGCCGCAGGCGGGTGCGGCGCGCCATTCGCGTCGCCTTCCAGCGTGATGGCCGGCATGGCGACGCCCTGCACCGCCGCGAGCCGCGCTTCGAGCGCGTCATAGCGCGCCTCGCCTTCGGCCAAGCCCAGCCGCCACCGGTAGTTGTGCACGGTGATGGCAACGTGATCTGGGTTGTCGAAAGCCGGCGCCGAACGTTCGAAGGTGGCGTCGTCGAAGCGCCAGTCGGGCGAGGCCTGGCGCCAGATCAGGCGGGCGAAGTCGCGATGGTTCTTCTCGTAGCCGGCACGGCCGCGGTCGGTGGCCAGGTAGAACTGGTACCACCAGGCCAGTTCGTCGCCAGGCGCCAGCGGCTGCGGGCCGGCCTTGACGTTGGTGACCAGATAGCCGCTGACCGACACCAGCGCCTTCACGCGCTGCGGCCACAGCGCCGCCATCACGCAGGCGGTGCGGGCGCCCCAGTCGCAACCGGCAACGACGGCTTGCTGGATGCCCAGTGCATCCAGCAGCGCGATGGCATCGGCGGCGATGGCCGTCTGCTGCGCGTTGCGGGGCGTCGCGTCCGACAGGAAGCGCGTCGAGCCATAGCCGCGCAGATACGGCACGACGACGCGATAGCCCTGGGCCGCCAGCAGCGGCGCCACTTCTTCATAGGTGTGGATGTCATAGGGCCAGCCGTGCAGCAGCAGCACCGGCGGGCCGTTGCGCGGGCCGAGGTCGGCATGGCCGACGTTGAGCACGCCGGCATCGATCTGGCGCAGCGCGCCGAAACCGCGCGGGGCGGAGGCGAACGTCGGCAGGGAAGTCGAGCCGGCCACGGCAGCTGCGGCGGCAAGGAAGGAACGGCGGTGGAGATGCATGGGCGTGGACTGCGGGTGGCGAAATCGATGGAAGCCATTATTCTTGACTGATCGTTCAAAAACAAGTCCAATTCGATTCATGGCAAGACCTTCCGAATTCGACAGAGACGAAGTCCTTCATCGTGCGATGGAGGTTTTCTGGTGCCAGGGCTTCGAGGCGACGGGCATGCCCCATCTCGTCGAGGCCATGGGCATCGGCCGCCAGAGCCTCTACAACGCCTTCGAGAGCAAGCGCGGCCTCTTCCTGGAGGCGCTGCGCCTCTACCAGGCCGAGCGGTCCAAGTCGCTGCAGAAGGTGCTGGCTTCCGCGCCGTCGCCACTCGCCGGCGTCGAGACGCTGCTGACCTCGATCGCGACCTCCAGCGGCGTGGCGCGCACGCGCGGCTGCATGTCGGTCAACACCGCGGCCGAGATCGGCACCAGCGATGAAGAGGTCGCCGCCATCCTGCGACAGGGCGCGCAAAGGTCCAAGGCGGATCTGGCCGCCACGCTCGCCCAGGCCAAGGCGCTGGGCGAACTGCCGGCCACGCTGGACGAGGCCGCTGCCGCCGACTTCGTGCTGACCGTCATGCGCGGCCTGCGCCTGAGCGCCAAGGCCGGGGCGAGCGTCAACGAAACCCGCAATGTCGTGCGCATGGCCCTGTCGGCCCTGCGCCATTTCCAACCCGAGGCCTGATCACCATGCGCACCATCGACAAAGTCGTCTACACCGCCCACACCCACACCGCCGGAGGCCGCGACGGCTGGGGCAAGTCCAGCGATGGCGCCCTCGACGTCAAGCTCAGCCCGCCCGGCTCCAACAAGCCCGGCACCAACCCCGAGCAGCTCTTCGGCATCGGCTACTCGGCCTGCTTCATGGGCGCGATGCGACGCGCCGGCGCGCCGCTGGGCATCCGGGTGCCGGACGAGGTCAGCGTCGATGCCGATGTGTCCCTCGGCACGACGGCCGACCAGGGCTTTGGGCTGGCCGTGAAGCTGACCATCGACCTGCCCGGCCTGGATGCAGCGCAGAAGCAGCAGCTCGTCGACGGCGCCCACCAGATCTGCCCCTACTCGCACGCGACGCGGGGCAATATCGACGTGCGCTTCGAGATCCTCTAGGCGCTTGCCAACAGGAAATCCACGAAGCACCTCACCCGCAGCGGCACATGCCGCTGGTGCGGGTAGAGCAGGTTGAAAGGCCGCGAGCGGCCGCCGAAGGGCTTCAGCAGCTCGACAAGGCGGCCCTGGCGCAGCTCTTCCTCCACCGTGAAGCGATAGGCCTGGAAGATGCCGGCGCCATGGCGCGCCAGCGTCACGCCGGCCAGCACATCGTCGGAGCAGCTGCTGCCGCCGGTGGTCTGGCGCTCGACATCCTGGTCGCCGTCACGGAACAGCCAGGGGATGGTGCGGCCGCTGCTGGGCAGTTCGAACTGGATGCAGTCGTGCCGGGCCAGGTCATCGGGTGACTGCGGTTCGCCGCGACGGCGCAGGTAGTCGGGCGCGGCGACCAGAACCAGCTCCGCGTCTTCCAGGTGCCGCGCGATCAGCGTCGAGTCGGCCGGCGCCCGCACGCGCACGGCCAGGTCATAGCCCTCGGCCGCGAAGTCGATGTTGCGGTTGCTGACGTGCACGTCCACACGGATGTCCGGGTAGCGCTCGCGGAAGGCGGGCAGGCGCGGCAGCAGGCGATGGTGACCGTAGGTTGTCGGCACGCTGATGCGCAGCAGGCCGCTCGGCGCCGCCTGGCGACCGCTGACTTCGCGCTCGGCCTCCACCAACTGGTTCAGCACCTGCCGGCATTGCTCGTAGTAGGCCTGGCCCGCGTCGGTGAGGCGGATCTGGCGCGTCGTGCGCACGAACAGGCGCACCCCCAATCTCTCCTCCAGCCGCGCCACCGTGCGGCTGACGGCCGCCGGCGTCACGCCCGCCGCGGTGGCTGCGGCCGTGAAGCCACCGAGCTCCGCCGCCGTGCAAAAGAGTTCCAGGCTGCCCAGCATCAGGTCGTCGAACTGCCGATTCATGGATTACATGACGTAAATACTGAAGTGGTCTGGATCTTATTTATTGATCTCGACGTCGCCAATAGATTTGAGTCCATCGCAACCCAACGGAGTCCTCCATGAACCACTCTCCTCGTACCGTCATCGTCACCGGCGCTTCCAGCGGCATTGGCCTGGCCATCGCCGCCGCCTTCCTGAAGCAGGGTGACAAGGTCGTCGCCAACGGCCGCAGCGCCGAGCGCCTGCAGCAGGCCGCCGACGAACTCGGCAAGCCCGACAACCTGCTCACCGTCGCCGGCGACGTGGCCGACCCGGCCACCGGCACGGCCCTCGTGCAGCGCGCCATCGAACGCTTCGGCCGCGTCGACGTGCTCGTCAACAACGCCGGCATCTTCAACGCCAAGCCCTTTGTCGACTACACGCCGGCCGAGCTGGATGCCCTCGTCGACACCAACCTCAAGGGCTTCGTCTACCCGTCCCAGGCCGCCGCTCGTCACATGGTGGAGCGCAAGGCCGGTCACATCATCAACATCACGGCCGCCATCGCCTCCCAGCCCATCCAGGGCGTGCCGGCGGTGTTGCCGGTGCTGATCAAGGGCGGCATCAACCAGGCCACCCGCGCTCTGGCTCTCGAGCTGGCGCCGCACAACGTGCAGGTCGCGGCCGTCGCACCCGGCATCGTCGACACGCCGATGTACACGGCCGACATGCACGGCTTCCTGAACACGCTGCAGCCGGCCGGCCGCATTGCTACCGCGCAGGAGATTGCCGATGCGGTGCTCTATCTGGCGGGCGCTGCCTTCACGACCGGCGTCGTGCTGCCGGTGGACGGCGGCATGAGCGCGGGCAAGTGGTGAGGTGGCCGACATGAACGACCGCGAGGAGTTGCTGGCGCTGTTGCAGCGCTATTTCGACGGCCTCTACCGCGGCGACGTGGACCTGCTCGCGCAGGTCTTCCACCCGCAGGCCAGGCTTTACGGCGAGGTCGGCGGCCAGCTGCTGCTGCGCGACGTCGAGCCCTATCTGCAGGTGGTGGCGACCCGGGCCAGCCCGCAAAGCAGGGGCGAGGCGCAGCGCATGGAGTTGGTGGCGCTGCGCATCGACGGCGCCGTCGCGCTGGCCACGGCGCGCTGCGACATGCTGGGCTTCAACTACCTCGACCAGCTCAGCCTGCTCAAGCACGACGGCCGCTGGTCCATCGTCGCCAAGCTCTACACCCATCTGGAGAACTGACCATGCCCTATATCCGCATCGAGGTCACGCGCGAAGGCGTAACGCTGGCGCAGAAGAAGCAATTGATCGCCGAGGCCACGGAGATGATGGTCCGCGTGCTGGACAAGGACCCGGCGGCCACCTTTGTCGTCATCGACGAGGTCGACACCGACAACTGGGGCGTCGCCGGCCGCACCGTCACGGAACTCCGGCAGGCCCAAATAAAAAGATGAGGGCTGCGCCTCGGCCGGCGAAGACCCTCATCGAACCCCCAGCGGGCCACACCCGGACCGCTGGCGGAGACACACACGATGAATCAGAAGCTGGCGCGCAGACCCACCTGGTAGGTGCGACCCAGCTCGTAGATCGCATAGGGCGCGTTGGCGAACTGGAAGTTGGTGCGCTGCGAGGCACGCGTCAGGCGGAAGACGTCGAACATGGCCTGCCTCTGGTCAGAACTTCATCTGAGCGGTCAGCTGGTAGGTACGGCCCGGATCCCAGTAGCCACGCACGGCGAGCTCTTCCTGGATGTAGGACTTCTGCGTGGCCTTGTTCAGGTTGGCAACGTCAAAGTTGAGCGACACGCCCTGCTTCCAGCCCACCCAGTCGCCGATTTCCAGGCGGGTCGAGAGGTCCGCCTGGTAGTAGGCCTTGTTGTACTTGAACATGGTGCCTGCCGGGATGGAATCCGTGTTCTTCGACTCAAACGGAGTCCGGGCCTGATAACTGTTGCTCAGGCGGATGGAACCGCGGCTGTTTTCGAAGTACACGGTCAGGTTGGCGGTATACGGCGCAGCGCCAACCGGCACCTGGCCACTGGTGCCGGCGTCCTGCTTGCTGCGGGTGTAGTTGGCGTAGAAGCCGAAGCCGTTGATCGGCAGGAAGCGGTCCAACGATTGCGCCCAGCTCAACTCCCAGCCCTTCAACTTCATGACGTCAGCCGTGTTGACCGGCTGCGACAGCGGAATGTTGAACTTGTCGGGGCCGCCGGCCGCCGTCACCGCCAGGTCGATCGCGCTGCCTGCCGTGTACTGCAACGAGTCGGCACCGAACTCTTGGCGGATCTGCGTCAGCGTCATCTGGCGCACGACCGTGCGCGGGAAGTTCTTGATCTTCTTCTCGAAATAGGCCGCCGCGACATAGCTGCCCTTCTTGTCCGTGTACCACTCCCAGCCCAGGTCCATGTTCTTGGACTCGAAGGGCTTCAGCCCGGGGTTGGTGGCGTTGGCATTCGACAGGGCCACGTCATTCGACGAAGCCCTCAGCGGCTGCAGCGCCTTGGGATCAGCACGGGTGATGGCCTTCGAAGCCGCCGCGCGGACAATCATGTCGTCGGCCAGGTTGTAGGCCAGCGTGCCGCTGGGCAGGTTGTTGCTGTATGAAGTCCGGCCCGTCGTCTCCGTGACGAGGTAGGGGTACAGGCCACCGTTGGTCTGGCCTGCACTGCGCGGATCGACGATGTTGCCGGTGTACGCGCCGACGGTCTGCATCGTGTGCGCGCGACGCAGGCCCAAGTCATAGCGCAGCAGGCGATCGAAGATGCGCGTCTGGCCGGCCACCTCGATGTAGCTGCCGAAGACCTCTTCACTGAAGTCCTGCGGGGACGCACCGCTGAGGCCGTTGCTGCCCGCGCTCTGGGCCATGCTGGCGGTGATGCTTTCGTAGCCGGTGGCCCCGGCGAAGCGGTTCCAGTCAATCACCACGAAGCCGTTGGGGCCGGGTACCAGGTACTTGGAAATGTCCGGCACGGCCGAGCCCTGGTAGGCCAGCGGGGGGCCACCGGCCGTCGCGCCCTGGCCGTAGCCAGGGTATTGCGTCGCCGGGTTGGCCGTGATCGGAATGATCGCGCAGCCATTCGGGTTGGTGGTGTTGGGCG
Source organism: Roseateles sp. P2_H4 (assembly GCF_056403315.1). NCBI lineage: Bacteria > Pseudomonadati > Pseudomonadota > Betaproteobacteria > Burkholderiales > Sphaerotilaceae > Roseateles > Roseateles sp. P2_H4. The sequence goes on from NZ_JBFUFR010000016.1 coordinate 82,507, forward strand.
AGAACATGCGGACGTTCAGGTTGCCGCCGCAGACGACGTTCTGCAGACGGCCATCGTCGGTGTACGGCGTGATCAGGCGGTGGTAGGTGTCATAGGCCATGCCGCCCTTGACGGTCAGGCTGTCGTCACCCCAGGCCAGGTTCCAGCGTGCCCCCCTCGTCTTGATCAAGCGGTCTTCGCGATTGATGCTGATCTGGGCGCCCGTCGCGTTGCCGTGGTGGTCCCAGGTGTAGCCGGCCGGGCTGTTGGGGTCGAAGCCGTTGGGCGTGTAGACCGGGAAGTTGGCGTTGGAGCCGATGCTCACCGTGAACGGCTTGGCCGCGTCAGTCGGGACCAGGAGAGTGGGTGCGAGGCGGCTGAATCTGCTGCTGGCCTGATTGGCCTGAGCGTCCAGCGTCCACTTGTCCGAGATGCGCCATTCGAAGCCCGGGTTCAGGGACGTGAAGCTGCTCCTCTCGTCCATCCGGCGGTATTCAAGGAAGCCGGTGCCGTTGAGGAGAGTGCCGCCCGTCACGAAGCAGTAGACCGCGCAGTCGCTGCGGTCATAGGTCATTGCCGTAGGGATGACGGCGCTGTTGCGAACGTTGATGTCGAAGTCGACCCGCTCCTGCTTGCTGGTCTTGCTGCCAGTCAGCAAATCAAGGTAGGCATCGAAATCGTCGGTCGGGCGGAACTCGAAGCTCAGCAGGCCATTGTTGCGGTTGCGCTCACCCGTGAAGTTCACCGGGCGCGGCAGGCGCGGCAGATAGCCGTTGTCCAGTTGCTGGATCGTGGTGCCCGGGTTCAGTTGCTGCAGCAAGGCCCTGTCGACGGGCTGGCCAGCCGTCAACGTCGTCGAACCATAGGTGCCTGCAGCCGCAGCAGGCACGGCCGTCGGGATGCCCCAGGCACCATTGGTGGTTGAGGTACCCGCGCCGGTCTGCAAAGGGTTGGTCAGACGGGGCGTGACCCAGTCGGTACCGTCTTCGAAGCCGCGCGTCGTGATCTTGTTGCGGGCGAAGGACACGCCGGCCAGCACGCCAAAGGTGCCGCCGAAGGTCGTGCTGTAGAGCGCCGTGCCGCGCGTGCTGGGATCGGGCGCGGGATCGTTCTTGGCCAGTTGCAGCTTGACGGTGCCGCGCGTGCCGGGCTTGTCGAACGGGCGGGCGTTGCGCATGTTCACGACGCCTGCAACACCGCCTTCCAGCATCGCCGCCGTGGGGCTCTTGGACACGGTGATGCGCGAGAAAAGGTCGCCCGGCATGAAGTCCAGGTCGACTTCGCGGTTGGCGCTACCGGCACTGCTGAAGCTCGTGGAGGCCGATGCGACGGGGTTGCCGTTCATCAGGATGCGCGTGAAGTTGGAACCCAGGCCGCGGACCTGGATGTTCAGGCCTTCGCCCGTCACGTCGCGGTTCACCTGGACGCCGGGGATGCGCGAGATCGACTCGGCCAGGTTGTTGTCCGGGAACTTGCCGATGTCTTCGGCGTGGATCGAGTCCGACAGGCCGATGTTCTCGCGCTTCGAAAGCGCCGAGGCAGCCAACGAGCTGCGGATGCCGGTCACGACGACCGTCTCCAGTTGTTGGCTCGTTGCCGCCGGCGCGGTCTGCGCATAGGCCTGCGTGATCAGGCTGGCCAGCAGCGTGGTGCCCAGGGCCAGCTGTCGATCCAGACGGGCGCGGCGGCGCGGCGTCGAAGTGGTCTTGCTCATCTTGTCTTTGTCTCCTGATTGGTTCTATGACGCCTCCACCATCAAAATGGTAGCGCGCACATTTTCAATTTACGCCCACAGGAAACCCCAGTCAACGAGGGTGTGTACTAATGTATTAGTGACTCGTCGCACGGAAAGTCCGCTTGGAAATTGCCGTCCAATCGAAAACCGGATAGCGCTCTCAAGGGCGGCGGCCGGCTGTCAATCCATCGATGGCAGTACGGCGGCAGCCTGGCGGCCGGAGCACCTTTGTCATATGCAGCAGATCAGCCATGCCCGCCGAGAGGGCCAGGCCTATTCGGCGCGGCACGGTTGGCTCGAACCCCATGCGCCGGACGCTTCCAGCCCGCGATGACAATGCCCCCTGCCCGCGCAACAGCGGCAGATTTGGCCTTCAACTTGAGATGAACTTCACGCTAGATCCCACCCGCCACGCGGCACCCCAGGTCGTCGAAGCACTTAGAGCGGCCATCATTTCCCTGGAGTTGGCGCCCGGGAGCGCCCTTGACCGCGGTGAACTGGCGCAACGCTTCGGCGTCAGCCAGACGCCGGTGCGCGACGCGCTCATGCGCCTCAGCGAAGAAGGCCTGGTGCTCATCCGCGCGCAGTACACGACGCAGGTCAGCCGGATCGACGTGCCGGCGGCCCGCGAAGCGCATTTCTTGCGCCGATCCATCGAAATCGAAATCGCGCGCCTGCTGGCTCTCTCCCATGACCAGGCGGTGATCGACGACCTGCACACGCAGCTGTCGCGCCAAGCGGGGCTCGCCGCCAGCAAGGACTATCCCGCCTTCATCGCCGCCGACAAGGAGTTCCACCGGCTGATGTATGTGGCCGCCGGGTTGCCGCGGCTGTGGTCGGTGGTGACGCGCATGTCGGGCCACATCGACCGGCTGCGCCTGCTGCACGCGCCGGCGCAGGGGAAGGTTGAGTCCATCCTGGCCGGCCACAAGGCCATCCTGGAGGCCATCGAATCGGGCGATGCCGAGGTGACCCAGCAAGCCGTTCGCGAACACCTGTCGGGCACCCTGGCCTCGGTGGACGAGATCCAGCAGCGCTATCCGGAGTACCTCATCCTTTCCTGATCAGGAAGGTGCTGCGGGGGCCGCCCGGCTTGGCAGCGTGTTAGGTAGCGCTCACAATTTGGGACCGACACCCGCCCAGGCCGCCCCCGCCGCATGACCCAGATACACGACACCTTCCTTCCCGCCGACGCCGACCGTGCGYTGCTGCTCGGCCGCGTCTGGCGCACCGACACCAACGGTCCGGCCCTGGTGGCCGTGCGCCACGGCGAGTTCGTCGACCTGTCGGCCCACGCGGCGACGATGGCCGAGCTGCTGGACCACCCCGAACTGCTGCACATCGCCCGCAACGCGCCCGGCCAGGTGCTCGGTCCCGTTCAAGCCCTGATGCAAGCAGCGCTGGCCGACCCGGCCAGCCCTCAACTGCTCGCCCCCTGCGACCTGCAGGCCGTCAAGGCCTGCGGCGTGACCTTCGCCGTCAGCCTGCTGGAGCGTGTCATCGAGGCCCAGGCCGGTGGCGACGCGGCCCGCGCCCACGCGCTGCGCGAGCAGCTGAAGGCGACGCTGGGCGGCGACCTGTCTGCCATCCGCCCAGGCTCCGAAGCCGCGCAGAAGCTGAAGGCCGAATTCGTCGCCCGCGGCGCCTGGTCACCCTATCTGGAAGTGGGGCTGGGCCCGGACGCCGAGGTCTTCACCAAGGCCCAGCCGATGTCGTCCGTCGGCTTCGGCGCGGCGGTCGGCCTGCACCCGGACTCGCAGTGGAACAACCCCGAGCCCGAGGTCGTGCTGGCCGTCAACGGCCGCGCCGAGGTTGTCGGCGCCACGCTGGGCAACGACGTCAACCTGCGCGACATCGAGGGCCGCAGCGCCCTGCTGCTCGGCAAGGCCAAGGACAACAACGCCTCCTGCGCCATCGGCCCCTTCATCCGCCTGTTCGACGAACACTTCACGCTGGACACGGTGCGACAGGCCGAGGTCAGCCTGCGCATCGAGGGCGAAGACGACGGCTTCGTGCTCGACGGCGTCAGCCGCATGCAGGAGATCAGCCGCGATCCGCTGGAACTGGTGGGCCATGCCTGCGGGCCGCATCACCAATACCCCGACGGCTTCATGCTCTTCCTCGGCACGATGTTCTCGCCCATCCAGGACCGCGGCGCGCCGGGCGCCGGCTTCACGCACCGCCTCGGCGACCGCGTGACGATCGCGAGTCCTGCCCTGGGCGCCCTCGTCAACACCGTGCAGCGCAGCGACGCACTGCCGCCCTGGACCTACGGCGTCGGCGCGCTGATGAAGCATCTGCGGAGCCGTGCTCGATGAAGCGGCTGCGCTCGCAGGACTGGTTCGACAACCCCGACCACGTCGACATGACGGCGCTCTACCTGGAGCGCTTCATGAACTACGGGCTCACACCGCAGGAGCTGCGCTCGGGCCGGCCCATCATCGGCATCGCGCAGAGCGGCAGCGACCTCAGCCCCTGCAACCGCATCCATCTGGAGCTGGCCAAGCGCGTGCGCGACGGCATCCGCGACGCCGGCGGCATCGCGATGGAATTCCCGCTGCACCCCATCTTCGAGAACTGCCGCCGCCCCACCGCGGCGCTGGACCGCAACCTGGCGTATCTGGGCCTCGTCGAGATCCTGCACGGCTACCCGCTCGACGCCGTCGTGCTGACGACGGGCTGCGACAAGACGACGCCGGCCCAGGTCATGGCCGCCTCCACGGTCGACATCCCCGCCATCGTGCTGTCCGGCGGGCCGATGCTGGACGGCTGGTTCGAGGGCCAGCTCGTCGGCTCGGGTGCGGCCATCTGGGCCGGCCGCCGGCGCCTCGCCGCCGGCGAGATCGACGAGGAGACCTTCATCGAGATCGCCGCCGCGTCGGCACCCTCGGCCGGCCACTGCAACACCATGGGCACGGCCTCGACGATGAATGCGCTAGCCGAGGCCCTGGGCCTGTCGCTGACCGGCTGCTCGGCCATCCCGGCGCCTTACCGCGAGCGCGGCCAGATGGCCTACGAGACCGGGCGGCGCAGCGTCGCGATGGCGCGCGAGGACCTGCGACCGTCGAAGATCCTCAGCCGCGACGCCTTCCTCGACGCCATCGTCGTCAACGCGGCCATCGGCGGCTCGACGAATGCCCAGCCCCATCTGATGGCCATGGCGCGCCACGCCGGCGTCGAGCTGACGGCGGCCGACTGGACCGAGGTTGGCCAGCGCGTACCACTGCTGCTGAACATGCAGCCCGCCGGCCAATTCCTCGGCGAACGCTTCCACCGCGCCGGCGGCGTGCCGGCCATCATGTGGGAGCTGCAGCAGGCCGGCCTGCTGCGCACCGCGCGGCCGACGGTGACCGGGCGCACGATGGCCGCCAATCTCGAGGGCCGCGAGACGCAGGACCGCGAAGTCATCTTCCCGGTCAGCGCGCCACTGAAGGCCGAGGCCGGTTTTGTCGTGCTGCACGGCAACCTCTTCGACTTCGCCATCCTGAAGGCCAGCGTCATCTCGCCGGCCTTCCGCTTGCGCTATCTGAAGGACGGCGCGTTTGAGTGCCGAGCCATCGTCTTCGACGGCGCCGACGACTACCACGCGCGCATCAACGACGCCACGCTGGAGATTGACGAGGGTTGCATGCTGGTCATGCGCGGCGCCGGCCCGGTGGGCTGGCCGGGCTCGGCCGAGGTCGTCAACATGCAGCCCCCCGACGCACTGATCCGCCGCGGCGTGATGAGCCTGCCGACGCTGGGCGACGGTCGCCAGTCCGGCACGTCCGACAGCCCGTCCATCGTGCACGCCTCGCCCGAGAGCGCCATTGGCGGCGGGCTGGCCTGGCTGCGCACGGGCGATGTCATCCGCGTCGACCTGGACGCGGGCCGCTGCGACGTGCTGCTCAGCGACGAGGAACTGTCACGCCGCCGCTCCGAGGGCCTGCCAGCGATGCCGGCCAGCCAGACGCCGTGGCAGCAGATCTACCGTTCGACGGTGGGGCCGCTGTCGACAGGCGCCTGTCTAGAGTTGGCCGTGCCCTATCGCGGCGTGGTGGACACGCCGCCGCGGCACAACCACTAGCCACCGCGCGGTCAGGTCTCCAGCCGGCCCTTCAGCGCGGCGTGGTCGGCGGCCAGCGGCAGCACCCGGGCCGCAGCCGCCAGTGCGCCCAGCGCCTGCTGGCGCAGCGCCTCGCCATCGGCCGGCTTCAGYGCCACCAGCCAGGCGGCCGCCTCGGCCCAGGCCAGCCGCGCCGGGCGGCCCAGGTTGGGGTCGTCGAACAGCGGCTGCAGCCGGGCCAGCACCTCACGCAATTCCGCTTGCGCGCCAGGCTTGTGAAGCTCGGCCAGCAGGGCGCCGTGCACGGCTTGCAGGGCACTCAAGCGCAGGTCGGCCGCGGGACTGGGCGCCGCGCCGGGCGCTGCCTTGTGTGCGGCCAGGCCCTGTTCGACCACCGCCAGCGCCTGGACAGGCTGGCCATTGCGCCACAGCGCGAGCCCATGCTGGGTGGCCAGCGTCCGCGGCATCTGGGCCCACTTGCTCTTGGGGCCCTCCTGCCGGGCCAGGCGCTCGTTCTCGGTCCAGGCCAGCGTCGAGGCCTCGAGCGCCGCGGCCCATTCGCCGCGGCGCAGCTGCACCAGCGACAGGTTGTTGGCCTCCTGCAGCAGGCCATCGTGCCAGGCGATGTTGGCGGGCTCGGCCTCGACATTGGCGCGGCGCAAGGGCATGGCGGCCTGCAGTTGGGCCAGGGCGTCGTCGAGCCGGTCCAGGCGCAGCAAGGTCTTCGCGCGGGAAGCCAGCGCGACGCCGAGCTGGTGGCGCAGGTAGACCTCGGTCTTCATCTCGCCGGGTGCAGCGCGGGCGTCGCTCTCGGCCTGCATGGCGGTGTCGGCCAGCAGCTCGCGGTAGACCGGTTCGGCCTTGGCGTACAGGGCCAGGGCTTCATCCAGCTGGCCGGCCGCGCTCAGCGTCTGGCCGAGGCTGAGGGTGGTGTTGGCCAGCTCCACGCCCAGGGCGGCGCGGCCCAGCACGTCACCGCTGGCGAACGGGCGGGCCTCTTCAAGGCGCTGGATGGCGAGCCGGATGTTGGCCACCGCACGCTCGCTCTGGCCGGCGTTGCGCAGCCGGACCGACTGCACCTGGAGCACCCTGGAATGCCACTGCGCAAAGCGCCAGTCGCGATGCTGGCTGGCCCACAGGCGTTCGCCCAGCTCGATGGCGCGCTGCGCCATCGCATCGGTCTGGGGACCGAGTTCGGCCGTGCCGTTGGTGTCGTTGCCCAGCAGATCGGCGCGGCGCGCGAGGATGGAGGCGCTCAGCGCCTGCAGGTCGCCATCGGGCTGTTCGCCCTGCACCAGCGGGTCGAGCGCGGCGAGGGTCTGCGCCAGCAGCGCATCCTGGGCCTTGCGGCCGCCAGGCAGGTAGGTGATCGCATCGCCGAAGCGGAACACCAGGTCGGCCGTGATGCCCTTGACGGCCGCCAGCCRCAGCTCGGCCGCCGCGCGAGCCTGCTTGGCCACGTGCGCCTGCCAGGATGCCGCCGCCAGGCCCCCGGCCAGGGCCAGCACGACGCCCAGGCCCAAACTCACCGGCAGGCGATTGCGCCCCACGAACTTGGCGAGCAGATAGCCGCGGCTGGGCGCGCGGGCGCTGACCGGGTAGCCCGCCAGCGTGGCGCGCACGTCGGCGGCGAACTGGTCGACGCTGGCGTAGCGGCGGTCCACATCCTTCTCCAGCGCCTTGAGCAGGATGTTGTCCAGGTCGCCCTTGAGGCGCTGCCGCGTGGCCAGCCAGGCGGGGGCATCGGGCGCCGCAGCGTCGGGACTGCTGAGTTGCGAGGGGCGGGTCGGTGCTTCGTCCAGCACCGCGCGCGCGGCCTCGGCGGGGCTGCGCGCGCTGCGGCCGTAGGGGCGCTGGCCGGTCAGCAACTGGTAGAGCAGAACTCCCAGTGAGTAGACATCGGTGGCCGTGCCCACCGGCTCGGCGCGCACCTGCTCGGGGCTGGCGTAGTTGGGCGTGAAGGGGCGGGCCGCGCCCAGCGTGCTGTCGTTGCCATGGCTGCTTTCGGCCTCGGCCGGGTCGAGGGCCTTGGCGATGCCGAAGTCGAGCAGCTTGACCTGCCCGTCGCGCGTGACGAGCACGTTGCCGGGCTTGAGGTCGCGGTGCACGAGCAGGTTGCGGTGAGCATGCGCGACGGCGTCGGCCAGTTGCAGGAAGAGCGCGAGGCGCTCCTCGATGCGGCGTGGGCGCGCGGCTTCGTCGATGGGCAGGCCATCGATGAACTCCATGACGAAATAGGGCAGCCCGTCGGCGCTGAGACCAGCGTCGAAGAGCTGGGCGATGTGCGGGTGATGCAGCCGTGCCAGCGCCTGGCGCTCCTGCGCGAAGCGCTGCAGCACGGCGTCGCTGTCCATGCCGCGCTTGATCACCTTGATGGCCGCGCGGCCCTCGAAGCTGCCGTCGGCGCGGCGTGCCTCGTAGACCTCGCCCATGCCGCCGCTGCCGATGCAGCGCACCACCGCCCACGCGCCGAAGCGCTCGCCGTCGCGGGACAGGCTGGCGGCCACGCTCTCGGCGATGGGCCGCGACAGCAAGGGCTCGCCGTCGGTGTCATCGGCGTGGTGGGCCAGCAGCGAGTGCAGCTCGGCCTTCAGCGCGGCACTCACGGCCAGCCCGTCGACATGCGCCGCACGCTCGGCCGCGGGCAGTGCCAAAGCCTCGTCGAAGAGGCTTCGCAGGGCGGCCCAGTCGGCTGGCGTGGGAGTGGGGGTGGTCATCGGCGGGCTCGGGTGGGCGGTGGCGACGCGACTGTAGTGACGGGGTGGCAGGTCCGGGAGCGGGGGAACCGCCCCCGTGCCATCACTGCTTGACGAGGCTGTTGCACTGCGCGAGCGACTTGACCGGTCGCGGCGCGCGGTGGCTGGCGTCGGCGCTGTACGAGGCCGGCACGTTCAGCGCCGCGTTCGGTGCCTGGTAGGCCAGCGTCACCCAGGTTTGCTCACCGGCGCTGAAGTAGTCCTGTGCCTGCACCGCCACGCTGTCGCCAAAAGTGACGATGACGTCGTCCTCGTCGCCGGCGAGGCGCGTCGTCACGTCGACATTGCCGCTCACCAGGTGGAAGACGCCGCTGCTCGACACGTCCAGCGTGCAGCTGCTGCTCGTGTAGTGGCCGACGAGTGCCGCCGACATATTGGCCGCGGTGGCGCCGTTCAGCGTCGCGACGTTGGCGCTGCCTGCGCTGGTCGGGTTGGGGTTGGTCAGCCAGCACTCCACCCGGTCCGTGGCGTCGCTGAAGCCGAAGCCACCCTGGCGCGCCACGCCCTGCGCCATCACGCCCTTGACGAGGGTGAGCTGGGCGTAGCGGTCGTTCGGTACGTCGCTGGCCTGGACCCGCGTGAGGCTGACGACGTTGAGGATGAGGTCGCCCACGTCGCCGTTGACGGCGGCCTGCAGGCTGCGTCCACCGGCCGAGACGGTCAGCATGCCGTCCTTGGCCACGGCGATGCTGCAGGAGGTGGTCTCCTGCGTCGCCTGGCCCGGCGTGAAGACGCGGCCCAGCTGCCCCTGCCACGTGCCGATGGCCGGCGCGACGTCTGCAGCCACCGCCTGCCCCTTGGGCGTGAGCACGATGGCATGCGGCGCCGGTGGCGTGGGATCGTTGCCCGTCAGCGCGGGCGGCAAGCGGTAGATGCCGCCGGTGGCGGCGCTGAAGTCGGCGATCAGGTCGATGTAGGTCTTGTGGCTGGCGAGCGCAGCGGCCATGACGCTGTCCAGCAGCGCGTCCGTAGCGTCGCCGGCCCTGGCGTCGAACACGACGGTGAAGGGGTCGAACGGCCCGGTGGGCAGCACGTAGCTGCCGGCGGTGAGGGCGGCAATCAACTGGGTGAGCGCTCCGGCGGTGTCGAGCCGGGTGCCCACCGGTGCGGCGGCCAGGCCCGCGAACCAGGTCGCGGGCGGCATGCCGGCAGCGCGCGCAATCGTCAGGTCGGTGAGCGTGGTGATGTTCACGCGCCCGGCGGCCACGGCAATGCTGTGCAGCGAGAGCGCATTCGGCGCGCCACCCACCGTGCCGCCCGACACCTGCAAGGCGCAGGGCAGCGTGTTGGCCGGCACGTCGACGGTCCAGGTGCCGGTGGCGCTGGTCGGCAGCGAGACCGTGGCCGGCCCGCTGGTGCAGGTGGCCGTGACCGTGCCGCCGACCACGGGCGCGCCGCGCGCGGCCACGCCGGTCAATGTGGCCTTGATGACCGCTGGAGCGGGCGCTGGGACAGGCGCCGGCGCTGGTGCGGGCGCGGGGGTGGGCGCAGGCGCCGTGGGGACCGGTGCAGGGGCCGGTGCTGCGGGCGCCGTGCTGCCACCCCCTCCGCAGCCGGCCAAGGTGGCAACGGCCACGGTGGCCGCCGCGATCACGAGGCCGCGCAGGCCGTGGGGAGTTGGGCAAGGGGTCGATGTCATGGTGGAGTCCGGTGTGAGGGGGTCGCGCCCCTCGCCGATTCGAGAGGCATGCCGGGGTACGCCGTGCGGCGCGGCCAAAAGGCTCATCGGGCGTGAAAACAGGCACGCCTCAACCGAGCAATCCCTCGCAGGCGTGTCGCGGCGCCGCGCGCAAAATGCGCTCGCCATGACTGCCGCTCCCGCTTCGAATCCCGCCGCTGCCGACGTCACCGAGTGGCTGCGCCGGCTCGACACGGACGCGGCCGGCGCATCGAACCAGCTCTTCGAGCTGCTGTACGGCGAGCTGCACCGCATAGCGCGCGCCCACATGGGCCGCGAGGCGAACGCCCACACCTTGAGCCCGACGGTGCTCACGCACGAGGCCTGGTTCCGCATGGCCGAGCAGACGCGCACGCAGTGGGCCAACCGAGCGCATTTCCTGTCGGTGGCGTCGACCATGATGCGGCGCATCCTGGTGAACCACGCGATGGCCAAGCGCACCGAGAAGCGCGAGGCGCAGCTGGTGTCTCTGTCGATCACCGATGCACCGGAAATCGGCGTTCAGGCCGAACCCGACGTGGTGGCCGTGCATGAGGCCATCCTGGCCCTCGAAGCCGTCGACCCGCGGGCGGCCCGGGTGGTGGAGCTGAAATTCTTCGGCGGGCTCGAAAACGACGAGATCGCGCAGGCGCTGGACCTGTCGCTCGCCACCGTCAAGCGCGACTGGACGCTAGCCCGCGCCTGGCTGCGCCGCGAACTGGGCGCCGCGCCACTCGCCTGACCCTCTCGACTTCCTTGAGCTGGCGGTGGCTTGCCGCGACGTGGTGGACACGCCGCCAAAGCACAACCATTGGCGCGCCAACCGAGCGGAGTCGCTGCGATCTGAGCGAAGACCAGGATGGGGCATGCTCCAGGCTGATAGGAGCCGTTCGAATCGGATAGGCCGCCGCATGGCTGCAATCTCCAAGAGTCGGCATTTAAGGATGTCCGCAGCTTTGTCGACGACCACCCCGACCCGGGCCCTTGACGACGACTCGCCAGGCCTCCAGGCAAAATCAAGATGATCGGGGCGAGCCTGGCGTCAGGCCTGCCGGGAAGCCCACCTTGAAGAATGGAGCAGCATCAATGGCACTGACGAAGAAGGGCGAGTTCTGGTACGGGACGACGTCCGGCGACACCCAGGCCGAGCTGCGCAGCTACAGCGTTGCGAATCGCCATGAGGCCGTCCGTTTTGCCGCGTCCAAATGCGACTGCGGGTGCCGGACCTTCGCGCTGCAGAGCGACGAAGAAGCTGGCGTGGCGATCCGCACCTGCACCGACTGCGGGCAGGAACACCTGATGGGCGACAGCGCGGACTACGTTGAAGAGGCCGCGCCCGAGGTGCACGAGTGCGTGTGCGAGAACGAGGTGTTCGAGCTGATGTCCGGCGTTTCCGTGTACGAGGGCACACATGACGTGCGCTGGTACTACATCGCTTGCCGCTGCGTGGAATGCAATCTGGTCGGGGTCTTCGCAGACTGGAAGTGTGAAGCGGGTGATGCGGCGGCCTTCCTCGCCAAGGTATGAGCGGCCGAAACCTGCAGAATCAGGCTCGCAGGCTCGGGGTCGTGCAAGGCTCAGAGTCAGGGCTTAAGTTTCAAGGCCTAGCTTGAGCAATGCCTGACCCTCTCGCGCGGAGCGCCAAGACCCGGCACATCGACGGCGCCATGAAAGCACTACCGCGCGAGCGGCCGAGGGGTGTTACGAAGTGGTCGGTGGACTTGGCGGTATCAATGACAGCCAGCGCTGCAAAACGGACGTCGGCTTGAGCGAATGCTCGCCGTCATCGCCTTCGTTTCAGGCCTACATGGGCACCATAGACGGCAGCCGGAATCGTGACCAAGATGGCCATCACGGTGAACCACAAAGGCTGGGTCAGATCGGACAGAAGCAGTCCCACGATCACACTGAGCACGCCGAAGGCCGCGGCGTTCCAGTACGGAAGTGTCGGCGCGAGGCGAGCGCAGACGCCGCCGCCTACGGCCGTCGTCAGGGTCCCAAACACGAACGTCATTGCCAGGTATGCAGGCTGTGCAGCCAGCGCTGCGACATCGGCTGATGTGCTGGTATCGCCGGGCCAAAGAACCAGCACGGCGATGCCCGTCATCAAGTCCAGTGCAAGCATGGTCACGAGCCCTAACGCCAGGGCCCGCACGCTGAGGCGAGGTATTTCCATTGAATTCTTGTCGGCTGAATTGCGGTGGGCACAGTGAATCAAACCCGCCAAGGATATGGCCACGCCGCCCAGGCATAACCGGTGGCGACGGGCCGCAGCCCGTCACTGCCGGTTCATCAACCGCCGCTTCCCTCGAGTTGAACCTGCTCGGCCGTGCAACTGCCACCCTCGTTCCTGACCCGATAGATGGCCCTCGGTCCGTCGCGCCCTCCGATCGGCGCGTGAAAGACCACGGCGCTGCCGTCGCGAGAAATCAGCATCTCGCGTTCGTCCATCCATTGGCCGCTGACCTTGCAGCGGCGCTTGCCACTGAAGATCTCCATCGTTCCGAAGCTTTGGCCCGTCGGCCCGAAGAAGAGATGCGAACGCACGCAGGTGAGCGGGTCCTTGTCCGCGCAATGGATCATGAAGGTCGAGGCGTCCACCAGCCCTTGCAAGCCCGCCGGGAGGCTGCCCTGCAAGGCCTGGAAGCTGAGTGGCTTCGTTGGATGATTCAGGAACAGAGTGCCTTGAACGTGATCGAGCTGGGTCGCGCGGCCGTAGATCTGCTCATGCAGCAAGGTCTTCTGCTGGCCCTGGAGGCGGCGCCACAGGCCGAAGCGCCCGCCGGGCTGCGTGGCTTCCAGGAAGACATGCTCGTCATCGCCGAGTTCCAGCGGAAAGCCCATCCGCGCTGCGCCGGTGTAGAGCACCGTGCGCGCGTCGCTCTGCAGATCGATACGCACCAAGGCGCTCGCCTGCTGCCGATTCAGCGTTGTCACGACCAGGTGGTCTTCGCTGCGGCCGTAGGCGATGTTGAAGGTGTCGTCCGGCAGCGGCACCGTCCGGATCGACGTGACCGTCTTGCCGGAAAACGTCAGCAATCTCGCCTCGGCCCTGGGCGCCTTGCCTGGCCAGGTCACCAGCAACCGCTGCCCGCTCGGGCTCAGGGCCAGTTGCGCATCAACCGGAATATTGCCGAGGTCGAACACCGGTGGCGGCGGCGCGGCGCATCCGGCCATGAGGGCCGCGGTCAACAGCCAGGCCCCCAATGCGCGCGCCGGCGAACGGTTGGACTTTGCTTCGTCGCCGGAATTCATAGGCTCACTACTGGGCATGCGCACCCTCAAAGCGCTTGTAGACAAGAACACCCAGCAAAAGGCTCACCGGACTTGCCAAAACCCAATAGACACCGAGCAGTACGCCAGCCGCAGCGGGAACACTCAAGGCGCCCATGCAGAGATACGCCAGAGCCAGCATTGCCGGAGCTCGCCATGTGTTTGCTGGAGCGAAATGCACGCAGAGGCAACCGGCCAAAGCAGTAATCAGAGCGCCGGCCCCCTGGGATACACACCAACCCATGGAGTAGAACGCGAACGGCCCGGTGGCCAAGGGGTTCAGAACGCCGCTCGACTCCGCGGCATTCCGGTTGATGGCTGCCACCGAGTACGCGAATGCGAGGATGGCCGCCCACTTGAAGATCAACGCGATGGCAACGCCACGGACATGTGTTCGTTTGCGCACAGGGCCACCGCTGAGGCGCGCTTCAGTCTGCCTGAAAGTCAACCCACTGCCCCTTCGACGCCACCGCGCGTTCGACAAAACGCACGCCACGTGCGCCGTCCTCGACACGCGGGTAGTCGCCACTGCGAGTGCCCGCGTGCAGGTCGCCGGCGAGTTCCGTGTAGAGGTTGGCAAAGGCCTCGATGAAGCCCTCGGGGTGGCCGGGCGGCAGGCGGCAGGCGCGGCGTGCGGCTTCGCTGAGGTGGGCCGAACCTCGGGTGAGGCGGCGTGGCGGTTCGTCCAGCGGCGAGTGGATGAGCAGGTTCGGGTCTTCCTGCCGCCAGTCCAGGCTGCCGCGTTCGCCGAACACGCGCAGGCGCAGGTCGTTCTCGTGGCCCACCGCCATTTGCGAAGCCAGCAGCACGCCGCGCGCACCGCCGGCGAGGCGCAGCAGGATGCTGGCGTCATCGTCGAGCTGGCGGCCGGGGCCGAAGCTGCTGAGCTCGGCGCAGAGCTGCTCAATGGCAAGGCCGGCAACGGTGTGCAGCAGGTTCTCGGCATGCGTGCCGATATCGCCCAGCGCGCCGCCGGGGCCGCTCTGCGCCGGGTCCATGCGCCAGCTCGACTGCTTGTTGCTGGCGCTTTCCAGCGCGCCGGCCAGCCAGCCCTGGTGATACTCGACGATGACCTTGCGGACCTTGCCGATCACGCCCGCCCGCACCAGTTCGCGGGCCTCGCGCACCATGGGGTAGCCGGTGTAGTTGTAGGTCACCGCGAAGGCGGTGCCACGGGCCTGCACGAGCGCCACCAGCTCCTCGGACTGGGCGCTGCCGTGCACCAGCGGCTTGTCGCAGGCGACGTGAAAGCCCGCGTCGACAAAGGCGCGCGCAACGTCGAAATGCAGGTGGTTCGGCGTGACGATGACGACGAGGTCGACGCGCTCCTCGGCCGGGCGGCGCATCTCGTCGGCCAGCAGGGCGCGCCAGTCGGCATGGATGCGGTCATCGGCCAGCCCCAGATCGCCGCCCGAGGCCAGCGACCTCTCGGGCGTGGCCGACAGCGCGCCGGCCACCAGCTCGTAGCGGCCGTCCAGCGCCATCGCATGGCGGTGCACGGCGCCGATGAAGGCATCACGACCGCCGCCAACCATCGCAACCCTCAACTTCCTCATCCCGCCATGCCCTTCGAGAAGGCCGCGTCAAACGCGCCATGCGCCGGCGGAAAGTCCAGACGCCGGCAGTAGGCCGCGCTCTCGGTGGCGCCATGCACGCGGTCCATGCGGCTGTCTTCCCACTCCACCGACAACGGCCCCGCATAGCCCACGTCGTTCAGCGCCACGATGATGGATTCGAAGTCGATCATGCCGCGGCCCACACTGCGGAAGTCCCAGCCGCGGCGTGGGTCGCCGAAGCTGGTGTTGCCGCCGAAGGTGCCGACCGTGCCGTCGCCGCGGCCCCACCAGACGTCCTTCATGTGCACATGGAAGATGCGCGGGGCGAACTGGCGGATGAAGCGCACATAGTCCACGCCCTGGTAGGCCAGGTGGCTGGGGTCGAAGTTGAAGCCGAAGCGCGGGTGCTGGTCCAGCGCTGCCAGGGCGCGCTCGGACGTGGCGATGTCGAAGGCGATCTCGGTGGGATGCACTTCCAGCGCGAAGTTCACGTCCTGCTCGGCGAAGACGTCGAGGATGGGTGTGAAGCGGCGCGCGAAGTCGGCAAAGCCGGCGTCCCAAAACGCCTGCGAAGTGGGCGGGAAGGCGTAGGCCGCGTGCCAGATGGACGAGCCGGTGAAGCCGGTCACGCGTTGCACACCAAGTTTGGCGGCGGCACGCGCCGTGTCGGCCAGCTCGGCCGCGGCGCGCTGGCGCACGCCTTCGGGATCGCCGTCGCCCCACACATGCGCCGGCAGGATGGCCTTGTGGCGCTCGTCGATGAGGTCGCAGATGGCCTGGCCGATCAGGTGGTTGCCGATGGCGTAGACCTTCAAGCCATGTTCGGCCAGCAATGCCCGTTGGCCGGCCGCATAGCCGGGTTCCTTCAAAGCACGCTGCACATTGAAGTGGTCGCCGCCGCAGGCCAGCTCCAGGCCGTCATAGCCCATGCGTTTGGCAAGGGGCGCCAGCTCGGCCAGCGGCAGATCAGTCCATTGGCCCGTGAAGAGAGTGAGAGGTCTTGCCATGATCAGAACGGACTATCCGGGAAGTAGAAGTCCTTGGCGTTGTCCCGGGTGATGAGCACCGAGGGCACGATGGTCTTGGCCGGCAGCTTCTGGCCCTTGAGGCGCGCCTCGGCCGTGAGCTTGATGGCGTCATAGATGAACTTGGGCGAGTAGGACACATTGGCCTGGATGCGCGGGTCGCTGCCGTCCTTGAGGATCTTGACCATGCCCTTGGCGCCGGCGCCGCCGAACACCAGCTTGACGTCGCTGCGCTTGGCCTGGTCGATGGCCCTCAGCACGCCGAAGGCCATGTCGTCGTCGGCGGCCCAGACGGCGTCGATCTTCTTGTAGCGCGTCAGGAAGTCCTGCATCACCTTGAAGGCGTCATCGCGGTTCCAGTTGCCATGCTTGGCGTCCAGCAGCTTGATGCCCGGGCTCTTGGCGATCCCGGCCTTGAAGGCATCCATGCGCTCGTTGTCGATGGTGGTCGGGATGCCGCGCAGCGCGACGATGTCGCCCTTGCCACCCAGCTGCTTGGCGATGAACTCGGCCGGCACGGCGCCGAAGGCGGTGTTGTCGCCGGCCACATAGGCGTCCTGCGCGGAAGCATCCGTCAGGCCGCGGTCCACCACGGTCACATAGACGCCCTTGCCGTGCAGCTGCTGCACGGGCTTGGTCAGCGCGGCCGACTCCTGCGGCAGGATGACGAGGGCGTTGATCTTGTTCGTCGTCAGCAGGTCCTGCAGCTGGTTGGCCTGCTCGCCGGCCGAGGCCGCGGCCTTGACGGTGATCTTGAGACCGGGGTTGGCCGCCTCCAGCTCCTTCTTGGCCTGGTTGGCCCACCAGACGATGCCGGCCGTGAAGCCATGGTCGGCCGAGGGGATGGCCACGCCCAGATGAACGGGCGCCTGGGCCTGGGCCGCAAAGGCGGCCGTGAGCGCCAAGGCGGTGGCGAGTCTGCGGGTCAACATGCGGAAGTCTCCTTAGCGTTGCCGTCTTTGCATGAAGGCGACGGCGATGATGACGGTGCCCTGCACGGCGGCATTCAGATGGATGCTGATGAAGCTGGTGAGGTTGAGCACATTGCCGATCACCGACAGCAGCAGTGCGCCCACCACCGTGCCGGCGATGCTGCCCGAGCCGCCCTTGAGGGCCGTGCCGCCGATGATGACGGCGGCGATGGCCTCCAGCTCCCATAGCAAACCCGTGGTGGGCGAGGCCGAGCCCAGCCGCGGCACATAGAGCAGCGTGGCGACGCCGACCATGGCGCCCAGCACCACATAGCTGCCCAGCTTGACCGCATCGACCTTGACCGCCGCATACCGCGCCACCTGCTCGTTGGAGCCGATGGCCTGGACATGGCGGCCATAGGCGGTGCGCTGCAGCAGGGCCGCCGCGGCCACAGCCACGACGGCGAACACCCAAACGGGCACCGGCACGCCCAGCAGCGTGCCGTAGTAGACCGGGGCGTAGGCGTCGGCCAGCTCGTTGTCCAGCGTGATGGCGCCGCCATCCGCCAGCCACGTCAGCACCGCGCGGAAGATGCCCAACGTGCCCAGCGTGACGATGAAGGGCTCGATGCGGCCGCGCGTGATCAGCCAGCCATGCGCAAAGCCCAGCAGGCTGCCCAGCAGCACGGCGCCGCTGGCACCGGCCACCACCGCCAGCCCCGGTGCCACGCCACGGGCGCCGAGCGCGTTCATCAGCAGGATGACGCAGCCGGCGATCAGCGCGGCCATGGAGCCGACGGAGAGATCGATGCCGCCGCCCACGATGACGAAGCACATGCCCACCGCGATGATGCCGGTGAAGGTGGTGCGGGTCAGCACATTGAGGGCGTTGTCGACGGTCGCGAACTCGGGGTTGAGGAAGGTGGCAACCAGGCACAGCACGACCAGGCCGGCAAGAGGCCCAAGGCCACGAAGGCGCGCGGCGATGGCGTCAGTGCGTTCCAGTGGCATGGGCGATCAGCAGGTCTTCGGTGGCCTCGTGGGCATCAAGCACGGTCTGCAGGCGGCCGGCACGCATGACGGCGATGCGGTGGCAAAGGCCGATGAGCTCCATCAGCTCGGAGGACACGACGATGACGGCAAGGCCATCGGCCGCCAGGCGCTGGATGAGGCCATAGAGCTCGCGCTTGGCGCCCACGTCCACGCCGCGCGTCGGCTCGTCGAGGACGACGATGCGCGGGCCGGGGTGCAGCACCTTGGCCAGTGCCAGCTTCTGCTGGTTGCCGCCCGACAGCGAGCGCGCGGGCACATCGAGCGAACCCGCGCGGATGCCGAATTCATCGACCGCACGCCGCAGCGCCGCGGCCTCGTCGGCCGGCCGCAGCCAGGGCCTGGCGTAGCGTGACAGCGCCATCAGCGTGAGGTTCTGGCGCAGGCCGAAGTCCAGGTGCAGGCCCTTGCCCTTGCGGTCTTCGCTGAGATAGGTGAGGCCGTGGTCGGCGGCCTCGCGCGGGTTGGCTAAGCGCACGGCGTGGCCGGCGATGTCGACTTTTCCGGTCGTGCCCGGCCGCAGGCCGATCAGGCCTTCGAACAACTCGGTGCGGCCCGCCCCCACCAGGCCCGCGAAGCCGAGGATCTCGCCCGGCGCGACCTCGAAGCTCACGTCGTGCGCCCAGCCCGGCACGCTCAGGCCCTGCACCTTCAGCAGCGGCTCCGCGTCCGGCCGGGCGGACTTGGGCGGGAACAGATCGCTCAACTCGCGCCCCACCATCAGGCTGGCCATCTGCGCCCGGCTGAGGCTGGCCGTGGGGGCGCGCGTCACGAAGCGGCCGTCGCGCATGACGACCACTTCGTCGGTCAGGCGCTCGACCTCCTCCAGCTTGTGCGAGATGTAGATCAGCGTCACGCCGTCGGCCTTGAGGCTGTCCACCAGGCCGAAGAGCTGTTCGGCTTCGGTGCTCGTCAGCGTCGCCGTGGGCTCGTCCATCACCAGCACGCGGGCGCGGCGCTGCAGCGCCTTGGCAATCTCCACGCGCTGCTTCTGCGCCAGGCTCAAGGCCCGCACGGGCGTGTCGGGCGAGCAATCCAGGCCCATCTGGGCCAGCAACTGCGCGGCGCTCTTGCGCATGGCGCGGTCGTCCAGCAGCCAGCCGCGCTTGAGTTCATGCCCGAGGAAGATGTTCTGCGCCACCGTGAGGGCCTCGGCCAGCGCGAACTCCTGGTGGATCATCGCGATGCCCTGCGCCTCGGCCGCACGCGGGCCGTCGAAGCGCACCGCCCTGCCATCCAGCCTCAGCTCGCCACCGCTCGGCGCCTCGTAGCCCGCCAGGATCTTCATCAGCGTGCTCTTGCCCGCGCCGTTCTCGCCCAGCAGGCCGACGGCGCGGCCTGCAGTCAGCTCGAAGCTCACGTCATGCAGAACGGCCACGCTGCCGAAGGATTTGGCAATGGCTTGAAAGCCCAGGGTATGGCGCACGCTCATGGCGAGTTGCTGACACTGACCCGAAACGCAACCATCCCCAGTCCCTGACCCGGATTCGAGGCGACGATCATCACATGCTGGAGCCACTTGTCGCTGCGCCGGACGGTGCCACTTGGGCGTTCCCCCACCCTAAGATGCGCCGCTTGCTGGCCCGACCGCGGGGAGACCTTGTGCGCAGAATCGTGACGATAGCCTTGGCCGGCATGGTGGCCGGAGCCCTGGACATCCTGGCCGCGTTCGCGAGCTACACCTCGCACGGCGCCACGGTGCCAGGCATCCTGAAATACATCGCCAGCGGGCTGGTCGGCGCCTCGGCGATGAAGGGCGGCCAGGAGATGGCGGCCCTGGGCCTGCTGTGCCATTTCGCCCTCACCACCGCGATGGCGGCGATCTACTTCTTCGCGGCGCTCAGGCTGAGCGTGCTGACGGATCGTCCCTGGCTCTGGGGCAGCGTCTACGGCGTGCTGACCTGGGTGGCGATGGTCTACGTCGTCGTGCCGCTGTCCGGGGTCAGCGGCTGGAAGTTGCCGGAGGGATGGAACATCGTCGCCGGCCTGCTGGCGCACATCTTCTACGTCGGCGTGCCCATCGCCCACATCACGCAGCACGGCCTGCGCGGCACGCAACGATGAGAAGCGTCTTCCACCTGGCCTATCACGTCCGTGACCTGGACACGTCTCGCGCCTTCTATGGCGAACTGCTCGGTTGCCGCGAGGGCCGCAGCACCGACACCTGGGTCGACCTCGATTTCTTCGGCCACCAGATCTCGCTGCATCTCGGCGAACCCTTCCCGGTCGCGAACACCGGGCGCGTGGGCGGGCACCTGGTGCCGATGCCGCATCTCGGCCTGGTGATGGCCATGCCCGACTGGCGCGCGCTGGCCGATCGCCTCACGTCTCGCGGCCTGGACTTCGTCATCGCGCCCAGCCTGCGTTTCGTCGGGGAGCCCGGCGAGCAGGCCACCATGTTCTTCCTCGACCCCAGCGGCAACCCCATCGAGATCAAGGGCTTCGCCGACCTCGACAAGGTCTATGCGACGTGACCGGTGTGCTGCCCTTCATCGCAGCGCCCGGCTCGCCCTTCGAAGCCGAGTGGATCGCCGCCTTGCAGGCGGCCATGCCCGACGAAAGCATCGTGCCATTCGCTGCGCTGGACGATGCCGAGCGCCAGGCCTGCACGGTCGCGATCGTCGCCAACCCGCGCCCCGAGGACCTGCGCCGCCTGCCGCGGCTGCAATGGGTGCACAGCGTCTGGGCCGGTGTCGAGCGCCTGCTGGCCGAGCTCGGCGACACGGAGCTGAAAGTCGTGCGCCTGGTCGACCCGCAGCTGGCGCAGACGATGGCCGAAGCCGTGCTGGCCTGGACGCTCTATCTGCACCGCGACATGCCGCGCTACGCGCAACAGCAGCGCGAGCGCCTCTGGCAGGCCCTCGACTACGTGCGGCCGCAACACAAGACCGTGGGCCTGCTCGGCCTGGGCGCCCTCGGCGAAGCGGCGGCACGCCGGCTGGTGGCCGCGGGCTTCAAGGTGCAGGGCTGGAGCCGAAGCCTGCGCGAGGTTAGTGGTGTGACTTGCCACGCCGGCGACGGCGGACTGGCGGCGGTGCTGACCAGCAGCGACATCGTGGTCTGCCTGTTGCCGCTGACGGCTCAGACGCGCGGGCTGCTGAACGATTCGACCCTGGGCCGAATGCGCCACCAGGCCTCGTTGATCAACTTCTCCCGCGGCGCCGTCGTCGATGACGAAGCCCTCAGACGCGCGCTCGACCGCGGCGCCTTGCGCCACGCGGTGCTCGATGTGTTTGCCACCGAACCCTTGCCGGCCGAAAGCTGGCACTGGACGCATCCTGCGGTGACGGTGCTGCCGCATATCTCGGCGCCCACCGACCGGCAGACGGCGTCCGGCATCGTGGCAGCCAATATCGCCGCCTACCGAAGGGACGGCGTGATTCCTGCCCATGTGGACCGCGGCCGGGGCTATTGAGCGCAGGCATAGTGCTGGCGACTTGCCGCCTGACATCTGCCCGCCCATGACCCAGCCTCTTTCCGCCCGTGGTTCCTGCTACTGCGGTGCCATCTCCGTCACGGTCTCTTCCCCGCTGCGTCGCCCGGTCAATTGCCACTGCGGGGAGTGCCGTCGCCTATCCGGTGCGGCATTCACGACATGGATCACGGCACTGCGCGATCAAGTCGTGATGAACAACGCCGAAGGGCTGAGCGTGTTCAAACCGACGCCCAACTTGCAGCGCTCGTTCTGCAAGCAGTGTGGGTCGCATGTCTTCACGGCAGACGTGCGGCTGCCAGCAGTCTTCGGGTTCCCGGCGGGGGTCTTCGAAGGCGAAGCCGTCGAGCCCCCGGACCACGACTACTTCCTCGAGGACAAGGCCAACTGGTACGGCTCCGCACCTTGAGCGTCGAGAAGGCTGCCGATGGCGTGCCGGTCCAACAAGGGCGCGAAAGAAAGGACAGCTTCAGGCTGGAGGCGGCCATCCACCGCGGCTACGAGAGCCATTCGATTGCCCCGCAGAAAGGGCAAGGGCGCGCTTTCATTTCTGTTTCTTCTGCTTCTCTTCGGAGATGACGGCATCGCTCTTCAGCGTCAAGACGGACACCTTGACGTCACCATAGACACGCTCGATGACCAACTCGCCGCCTTTGACCCTCATCGAGCATACGGTTTGGTCGAAGGTGGCGCTGCCATCGGGATGCGACCCCCTGCTGTCCTTGCAGGCCAGGCTTGGGTACTTGCTCGAAACAGTTCCAACAACTTGGCTGAAGCTCGTTGATTGGAACAAGAACATCAGCGACTGAAGCTTGTTATCAGTTCCAAACTCCGCCGATGGACCTAAATGAACGTAATAGGAAAGGACGCCTCCGATGGTTATGCTTTTCCAATCGGGCGCCAATTGCTTCACCTGCTCTGCGCTGCCGCCCAGCTCGAAACCACTGAGGTTCACAACTGGCTCTGGCGCTTTCTTGGCGCATCCTGCAAGTAGAGCCAGCGCTACCGCGATCCACGTCGTCTTCATCTGAAACCGTCCCTTCTTGATGAAGACGCACAGTTTGCCAGCCCCGTCCGCTCACGCTGCAAAGCCGCCCCCGCCAGCTTTGCCCCGTCACCCGCCAAAGTACCGCCAGTTGCCCTCCGACACGACTTCGGCCTTGCCGTCCACCACCTKGATGGCGGTCTGGTCGTCGATGGCGTAGGACGGGCMGCCGATGTCGGCGGCCCAACGCTGCGCACAGGCCATGGTGTTCTCGTCGAAACCCGGGTGGTCCAGGTGCGGAAAGATGGAGAAGTCGACGAGGCCGAGCGCCTTGTCGTCACCGGTGATCGGCGGCCTGGTTTCCACGAAGGCGTCGCCCACGCGCGGCGTCATCACCATGCTGCCGGCGCTCAGCCCCACCCACACGGTGCGCTCCAGCGACGGCAGCACGGCCGCGAGCCCCGACTGCCGCATCCAGTGGCACAGGTACAGGGCATCGCCGCCCTCCACCAGCAGGGCGTCCGCCTCCCGCACCCAGGGCAACCAGCGCGCTTCACCGATGGTGGGCAGCGCGGTGAGCTCCAGCACGCCCAGCGACTTCCATCCCAGTTCCGCCATCGGGCAGCCGGACTGTCCCGTGATGAAGCGCCACGCGCCAGCGGGGGTGCCCTGCGGGTGCCCGTACAGCGCGGTGGGGATGATCAGAGCGCTGCAGTCGGCGATGGGCTTGCCCAGCAAGTCCACCAGCGCCTTGCGAATGCTGGGGTTCCTGACGCCCCCTGAAGTGAGAAGCAGCTTCATCGCGCGAGTTCCTTTTCGTCCAGTCAGTTGTGTGACCCCACCTGCGACGATCCGACCCGCCTGGAATCGACAGGAAAAGACAAGGACAAACCCGCCATCGCTGCAAAGCGCCCAGTCCCATTGTCTTTGCGCCCCCTGCTGGGCATCATCGGCAGCAGCGCTCGTCGCTCGCTGGCGAGAGCAGCCACCAATGCCGGGAGGTCTCCATGGGAATGCATGTCGCAACGCTGCAAGGCAGCGCAGAACCCGAAGCCCTGATGGACGTCAACACGACGCCGCTGATCGACGTGATGCTGGTGCTGCTGGTGATGCTCATCATCACCATCCCGACCCAGTTTCACGCCATCAAGCTGGACATCGGGCTGAGCAAGCAGCAGACGCCGGCCTCGGTCGTGCATACCGTGGCCATCGACTTCGACGGCAGTGTCTATTGGGATGGCCAGGCCTTGGACGGCCGCGCCGCCGTCGACGCCAAGATGCAGGCAGTGGGCGCCCTGGCCGAGGCCGAGCAGCCCGAAGTGCATATCAAGCCGAACAAGCTGGTGGACTACAGCGCCGTCGCCGCCGTGATGGCCTCGGCGCAGCGCTACAGCGTCAAGAAGATGGGCGTGGCCGGGAACGAACAGTTCGGCAGCTGACTGCCGGTCGGCCCGGCGGGCTGGCCAGTTTTGGGCCAATACCGACAACTTAGGGATGTCGGACTTCCTTACATCGCTGAAGGCCCAGCGCAAGCAAATCACTGTGGCACCAGGGTTTTCTCTGATGGCACGATGCTTGCTCATACCTGCCGGTCTTTCTTTGGGAGTAAATATGTTGAAGTCTCTTGCCTTGGCCTCCGTGCTGTCCTTGGGCAGCCTCGCGGCTCAGGCTACCCCCTTCGTGCTGGGCACCGGCACGCTGGGCGCTACAACCGTCAATAGCGGCAACGTCGCCGTCGTGCCCGGCCTGGTGAACGACACCTTCACCTTCTCGCTCGCATCGGCATCGGCCGTGCAGAGCAACGTGACCACGTTCTTCGGCGGCCTGACGCCGGCGTTCTACAGCATCGTCAGCACCGGCGCCGATCACGTCGTGGGCGGCACTGATGACACCGTCATCACCGGCTTTGCCTTCACGTCCACGTCGACCGCTCATTTCACGAATCTGAGCGCCGGCAACTACTACTTCAACGTGTTCGCCCTGGCCACCCAGGCGCCGTCGGCCTACGCGATTTCGGCCTCGGCCACCGCGCTGCCGGTTCCGGAACCCGAGACCTATGCCATGCTGGCCGCCGGCCTCGGCGTCATCGGTTTCGTGGCTTCGCGCCGCCGTCGCGATCTGTAATCGAACTTGATCCGGGCGCACCTCGCGGTGCCCCGGATGCTCAAGCCCCCAAAGCCCCGGCGCTTCAAGCACCGGGGCTTTTTTTGTCCTCAGCGCTGCGCGCTCCGCGGGAGCCGCTAGGCCACCGCGCCGCGTGTGTTGACGTACAGCGCGTACAGCGAATGCGTGCTCGCCATGAAGAGGCGATTGCCCTTGGCGCCGCCGAAGCAGAGGTTGGCGCAGCGCTCGGGCAGGTGGATATGGGCCAAGGGCTTGCCCGTCGCGTCATAGACCTTGACGCCGTCGAGCCGCGACGCCTCCGCGCCCGCGCTGCCGTCGCTGCCGAAACCGCACCAGAGATTGCCCTGCACGTCGACGGCCATGCCGTCGAAGGCGCCCGGGCAGCCCGGGTCGATGAGCAGGCGCTTGTTGCTCAAGGACGCGCCGTTGACGTCATAGGCCCAGATCAGCCGGTGCGGCTGGGCACGGCTCTCGATGACGTAGAGGGTTTTGCCATCCGGGCTGAAGGCCAGGCCGTTGGGGCCCTTGAGGTCGTCGATCTGCAGCGTCAGCTCGCCCGTCACGCCGTCGATGCGGTAGACAGCCGGGGTCAGCTCCGACTCGGCCTTCTCGCCTTCGAAGTCACTCAGGATGCCGAACAGCGGGTCGCTGAACCACAGGCTGCCGTCGGCATGACAGGTGATGTCGTTGGGCGAGTTCAGGCGCTGGCCGTTGAAACGATCGGCCAGCACGGTGATGCGGCCGTCGTACTCGGTGCGCGTGATGCGCCGTGTCAGGTGCTCGCAGCTGACGAGTCGCCCCTGCCGGTCCCGCACATGACCGTTGGCGTTGTCGCTCGGGTTGCGGAACTCGCTGACGGCGCCGGTCGTCTCGTCCCAGCGCAGGATGCGGTTGTTGGGGATGTCGGAGACCAGCAGATAGCGGCCGTCGCCGAACCACACCGGCCCCTCGGCCCAGGCCAGGCCGGTGGCGAGCTGCTCGACGCCGGCGGCAAACAGGCGCAGCGCCAGGAAGGCCTCGTCCAGCACCTCGATGGCCGGGTCGGGCCGGCGCGCATTGGGCGTGAAGGCGATCTTCATTCCTTGGGCGCCTTCTCGAACGGCCCGAGGGTGACGAACTGGCCGCCCTGGCAGCGCACTTCGGGGCGGCTGGGGTCGACATAGGGCTGGGCCGCCTCGACCTCGGCGCGCCAGGGCTCCGAGCTGTCCTGGGGCTTGAAGCCGATGTGGTTGGACTTGCTGTTGTCCCACCAGGTTGAGCGGTTGTCGCTCATGCCGTAGATGATGCTGTGGCCGACGACGGGCGCGCTCAAGGCGGCGACGAGCAGGCGCTCCAGGTCGTCGAAGCTGAGCCAGCTCGACAACATGCGGCGGTCGGTCGGCACGGGCCAGCTCGAGCCGATGCGCACCGACACCGTCTCCAGGCCGTAGCGGTCGAAATAGAACTGCGCCAGGTTCTCGCCAAAGGCCTTGGACAGGCCGTAATAGCTGTCCGGCCGCGGCGCGGCCTGGGGCGTCAGCGTCTCGCCCTGACTGTAGAAGCCGGTCACATGGTTGGAGCTGGCGAAGACGATGCGCTTCACGCCGCGCTGGCGCGCCGCCTCGTAGACGTTGTAGGCGCCGACGATATTGGCCGGCAGCACGACGTCGAAGGGCTTCTCGATGGACACGCCGCCGAAGTGCAGCACGGCGTCGACGTCCTTCAGCAGGGCCTGCATCGCGGCCAGGTCTTCCAGCGGCGCCTGCACGACCTCCTCGCCGTCGCCGGCCGGATCCATGCCCGCGAGGTCGGACAGGCGCAGCACGTCGCAGTAGTGCTTCATGCGCGGTCGCAGCACACGGCCGAGGTTGCCGGCGGCGCCGGTCAGCAGCAGGCGCTTGAAGCGCGGGGCGGAAAGTGGCGTCATGAAAAAAAGGCCCTCGACGGGCCGGAGTCAGGCTTCACGCACCCTTGCGCAGCGGCGGGCGCAAACGCGGGGCGGCGTCGGACTGGCGTCGGACCAGTTCGAAATCCTTGAGCTCATGCTCGCAGGGCAGAGGCTCGCCACTGCGGCGCGCACGGATGTGGCGCACCAGCAGGTCAACAGCGGCGCCGGCCATCTCCATGATGGGCTGGCGCACGGTGGTCAGTTCGGGCCAGATGGTGGTGGCCAGCGGCGCATCGTCGAAGCCGACGACGGTCAGGTCGCTGGGCACGTCCAGGCCCATGCGGTGGGCAATGGCGACGGTGGCAGCGGCCATGTCGTCGTTGCTGGCGAAGATGGCCGTCGGCCGCTGCTCCTGCGACAGCAGGAACTCGGCCGCGTCCAGGCCCGAGCGGTAGGTGAACATGCCCTGAGCGACGACCTCTTCCTCGGCAATGTTCAGGCCGGCGTCGGTCATCGCGGCATGAAAGCCGGCGAGGCGGCGCGAGCTGCTGCTCTGGTAGGGGTCGCCGATGATGAAGCCCAGGCGGTGGTGGCCCAGGTTCAGCAGGTGGCGCGTCATCTCGTAGGCGGCCTGGTAGTCGTCGATGCCGACGGCGCAGACGTCCTCGGGCGGCTGGCCGGCGGAGACGACGACGGCCGGCGTGTCGGTCTCGGCCACCAGCTTGAGCAAGGGCTGGGAATCGCAGAAGGGCGGCGGCAGGATCAGCCCATCGATGCCATTGGCGATCATCTCGGCGACCGGTTTTTCCTCGCCCTCGCGCGCGGCCTCGCAGCGCTGCACGACCAGTTGCACGTGGCGCAGGCTGGACTTGTTCAACAGGCCGATCAGGAACTCGTTGAGGTAGCCCGCCGTCGGGTCGATGTAGAGCATGCCGATGCGGATGGGCTCCGAGCCGGCCAGGTGGCGGGCCGCCTGGTTGGGCATGTAGTTCAGCTCGGCGACGGCAGCCTGCACCTTCTCGCGCGTGCCGGGGCGCACGTTCTGCTCGCCGTTGATGACCCGCGACACCGTCATCGGCGACACCCCGGCGAGCTGGGCCACGTCGGCGATGGTGGCGACCTTGGTGCTGCGTCCAGCACGTGCGGATGGCTTCAAAGGTTTATTTCCTCGAATGATGGTCGGGCTGTTTGCGCAATCATATTTGGTGAGGGTCTAGCCCCCACGGCCCGGTGCGAAATTGAAACGCCGGGCCTTGTACTCGTCCAGGGGGTGTGCAGGCGCCCGCGTGCCGGCGGGCAGTGGCAGGCCCGAGGCGGACTGGAAATAGGCGATGCAGGCATCACGCCACCAGCGCGCCTCGGCCTCCTGCACGGCGAGATGGGCGGCGACGTCGGCATGGCGCTCGGGGTCGATATCGCCCTTCAGCGCAGCCCATTGCGAACGCATGTCGGCCACGCTCGCCACGCCGCGGTCGTAGCGCGCGACCAGCTCGGCCCACAGCGTGCGGCCCGAGGCCATCCGGTAGTCCCATGGCAGGTGATGAAACCACAGCAGCCAGTCCTCGGGCGTCGTCTCGGGCCTGGCAAGGCGGGCGGCCCAGTCGGGCGCGTACTGGGCCACGGCGTTGCTGCCGGTCGGACTGCGGTCGAAGCCGATGCCGTCGCGCCCGGCGCGGTGGAAGTAGACGGGGTTCCAGTCGGCACGCTCGAGGTTGTCGACCCAGGGCGCCGGGCCGTGGTGATGGCCGGTGCCCATCAGATGGTGCAGACCCAGCGGCGTCATGTAGTCGACGACGGCCTCGCGCGAGGCCAGCATCATCGCGACGATGCTGTCGACGGCGCGCGGTGCGCTGGTGAAGGTCTGCTGCACCCACTCGCGGGCCACGCGGCCTGCGGCCAGGTCGGGGTCCCAGGCCAGACGGCCGAAGGCGTACCAGTTGGCCTGGTCGAAATGCGAACCGCTCCAGTTGCGGTCGCTGCCGATATTGGCAACGCCGGCGATGGCCTTGACGTGCTGCGCCACCGTGGTGTCGTCGGGCCTGGCGCGCAGCACCTCCTCGAACAGCGGGCCCAGATAGACCAGATGGGTCGAGAAGCCCAGGTACTCCTTGGTGATCTGCAGTTCCAGCGCCAGCGGCGTCTTCGGCATCGCGCCGAACAGCGGGTGGAAAGGCTCGCGCGGCTGGAAGTCGATGGCACCGTTCTTGACCTGGACGATGACGTTGGCGGCGAACTGGCCGTCCAGCGGCTGGAACTCGCTGAAGGCCTGTTTGGCGCGGTCGCTGGCGTCGGGCGCATAGACAAAGGCCCGCCACATGACGAGGCCGCCATGCGGCGCCAGGGCCTCGGCCAACATATTGGCGCCGTCGGCGTGATGGCGGCCATAGTCCTGCGGCCCCGGCTGGCCCTCGGAATTGGCCTTGACGAGTAAGCCGCCGAAGTCGGGAATGACTTGGTAGATCTCGTTGGCCTTGGCCTTCCACCAGGCGCGCACGGCCGGGTCCAGCGGATCGGCCGTCTTCAGGCCGCCCAACTCCTTGGGCGCCGAGAAGCGCGCCGACAACCAGACCTTGATGCCATAGGGCCGCAGCACGTCGGCCAGCGCCGCGGCCTTGGCGAGGAAGGGCGCGGTCAGCGAATCGGCCTTGGCGTTGACGTTGTTCAGCACCGTGCCGTTGATGCCCAGCGACGCGTTCGCCCGCGCATAGTCCACATAGCGGGCGTCGCGGATGTCGGGCAGCTTCCACCAGTCCCAGATCGACGCGCCCGCATAGCCACGCTCCACCGTGCGGTCCAGGTTGTCCCAGTGGTTGAGCAGGCGCAGGCCGATCCTGGGCGCGGAGCGCTGGTCCAGCGTGGCCAGATCGGCGCCGGTGCTGGCCGCGCGAAGCCAGGCGAAGCTGCCGTAAAGCAGGCCGATATCGGTGTTGGCCGCGATCAGCGTCACCGCCCGGCCGCCCAGCTTCAGGCTGCGCAGCGCATAACCCTCCCGGCCCAGTTCGGCCCAGGGCAGATCGACACCGGCTGGCGCATTGGCCGGCGTGACCAGCATCAGCGCCCCGTCCGCAGGCCTGGCCGACGACGCCGGCTCCCGCCCCGTCAGCCCGGCCACGCCGCGCTTCAGTTCGGCGACGGCGACCTGCAGCGTCGGCGATGCCGGCTCCACATGCACGATGGTGCGCGCATGGGCCAGCGTCTGCGTGGGCTTGGGCAGGCCGCGGTAGCGCAGCCAAAGCTCGTGACCGTCCTCCACCGGGGCGCTGCCGGCAGGCAGCAGCAAAGCGGCCAGCATCAAGCCGGCCAGGGCTCGGGCCCATGTCGTCATTCGGTCTCCTGTCGCGGGCCCAACCGGGTCATGGCAACCCCGGAAATGCGGGAATGTTAGAGATTTCTCGCTTGCGCAAAGCAAAATGGTAGCGCTACATTTGAGTCCATAGCAAGCCTGAAAAGAGGCGCCACCGAGCGCCGCGCCCCTGGAGACCCCACGTTGAACCCTGACCTCGCCATCCTGGCTCCCGCGACCACCGCCCGCGCCACCGCGCCTGGGGCGGCTGAGTTCAAGGGGGCGTGATGGCCGGGGGGATCGCCGCGCCGCTGGGCCGCCAGCGCTGGGTCATCTGCGCGCTGCTCTTCGTCGCGACGACCATCAATTACATCGACCGCAATGCGCTGTCGGTGCTCAAGACCAGCCTGCAACAGCCTCTGGAGGCCGGCGGCCTGGCGCTGACCGACGCCGACTACGGCTGGATCACCTTCGCCTTCACGGCCGCCTATGCCGCCTTTCCGCCGCTGATCGGCATTGGCATCGACCGCTTCGGCGTCAAGCGCAGCCTGGCCGCGGCCCTGCTGCTGTGGTCGGCCGCCGCCGCGGCCCATGGGGTGGTGGCTTCGGTGCTCGGCCTGGTCGTCGTGCGCTTCCTGCTCGGCATGGCCGAGGCGGCCCATTTGCCGGCGGCCATCAAGGCGGTGGCGATGTGGTTCCCGCAGCAGGAGCGGGCCCTGGCCACGGGCATCTTCAACTCGGGCACGGCGCTGGGCGTCATCGCCTCGCCCATCACGGTCTGGCTGGCGGTCACTTTTGGCTGGCAGTTCGCCTTTGTCGCCATTGGCGGCGTCGGCCTGGCCTGGCTGGTGTTCTGGGAGCGCGGCTTCCAGGCGCCCGAAAGACATGCACGGGTATCAGCGGACGAGCTGGTCTTCATCCAGGCCGGCCAGCCCGCCCAGCAGACGGTGATCAAGCTGCCGTGGACGACGCTGCTGCGCTTCAAGGCCATCTGGCCCTTCCTTACGGCCAAACTGCTGACCGACCCGGTCTGGTGGTTCTTCCTGTTCTGGCTGCCGTCCTATCTGGAGCGCGAGCGCGGCCAGAACCCGCTGAAGAGCGCCGGCCTCGTCGCGCTGATCTACCTCGGCTCCAGCGTCGGCTCCATCTTCGGCGGCTGGCTGTCGAGCACCCTGGTGAAGCGCGGCTGGCCGGTCGGCCGCGCCCGCATGACGGCCATGGGCCTGGCCGCCGCCTGCATGCCCGGCGCCATCCTGGCCTACACCAGCGACAGCTTTGCGCTGTGCATCGCGCTGATCACGCTGTCCACCGCCTGCCACCAGGCCTGGTCGGCCAATCTGCTGACGTCCGCCACCGACCTCTTCCCGACCAAGGTGTCCGGCGCCGTCGTCGGCCTGGGCGCTACGGCCGGTGGCATCGGCGGCATGTTCATCGCGCTGCTGGCGGCCCTGGCCGTGCAGTGGACGGGCACCCAGCAATGGGTCTTCGTGTTCGCCGGCCTCATGCACCTGACCAGCCTCGGCATCTTCTGGCTCTGGTTCCGCGGCCGCTTCGAGCGCGTGGATGTCGATGCCGGCATGGACATGCGCCAGCCCCACCGGGCGCTGCTGGTCGCTGGCGGTGTGCTGACGGCGGTTGGCGCGACGCTGGCATGGGTCATCACGGCGAACTGGGAAGCCTGTGTCGCCGCTGCCAAGTTCTCCGGCGCCGCGCAGGCCCTGACCGCCGCCATCGGCCTGGCCCTGATCGGCCTGGCCCTGCTGCATGCCGGCAGCCCCCGCACCGGTGCCGTTCTCCAGGTGGCCTGACATGCAATTCACCGCCGATCAGCACCTGCTCAAGGACCTCAACCGCATGGCCATCGTGCGGCAGCTGAGCGCCTGGCCGGGGCAGTCGCGCGCGGCCCTGGCCGAGTCGCTGCAGCTGACCAAGTCCACCGTCAGCACCTTGACCAAGGAGCTGATCGCCGAGGGTTGGCTGCTGGAGCGCGACGTCGTCGCCACCGGCGAGCTCGGCCGCCGCCCCACCCCGCTGTTCGTCGATCCCGGCCGCCTCGTGCTGCTGGGCGCGGAACTGGGCGTGGACGGCGTCAATGTCGTCGCCACCTCGCTGACCGGCGACGTGCTGGCCCGCGCCCGCTCGCCGCTGGATGCCAGCCGCGATGCCCACCTCGCCCTGGTGCGCGCCGCCAAGCTGCTGATGCAGGTGCATGCGCGCCTGGACACGCCGGCCCAGCGCGTCATCGGCATCGGCATCGGCCTGCCCGGCGGTGTCGACGAGCAGCGCGGCCATCTGCACTTTGCCCACAACCTCGGCTGGCGCGACCTGCCCGTCGGGCACCTGCTGGCCGAACATCTGCGCACGACGGCCCTGCAGGGCGTGCCGCTGTTCGTGCAGAACGAGGCCGATGTCGCAGCACTCGGCGAGCTGGAGTTCGCCACCGACAGCCGGCAAGACCCGCTGATCTACCTCAGCCTGGGGCTGGGCGTGGGCGCCGGCATCGTCGTCGAAGACCGGCTGCTGACCGGCGCCCATGGCCTGGCCGGCGAAGTGGGCCACATGACGCTGGAACTCGACGGCCCGCGCTGCAGCTGCGGCCGCCGTGGCTGCGCCGAGGCCTTGATCGGTTTTCGCGCGATGGCCCCCGAGCACCCGAGCAGCGGCCTGGGCGTGGTCCAGGATCTGCTGCGCCACAAGCAGGCCGACAGCATCGAAGCCGTCGCCAGCGCCGGCCGCTATCTCGGCCTGCTGCTGGGCAATCTCTGCGCGGCCTATGACCCCGGCCGCATCGTGCTCGGCGGCCCCGCCGTCGAGATCGGCGCGCCCTTTCTCGAGCCCGCCTTCCGCACCCTCGAAAGCCAGGCCGCCTGCGCCAACGTGGCGCCGCCCCTGGTCACCCTCTCGCGCTTCGGCGCCGACGCCGTCCCGGTCGGTGCCGCCGCCCTGGCCCGCTACCGACTCACCCGCCCCCTGATCGCCGCCAGCCGCCTGGCCGCGGCCGCTTGAATCCCATGATCACCAATCCCATCCTGCCGGGCTTCCACGCCGACCCCTCGATCTGCCGCGTCGGGGACGATTACTACATCGCCACCTCCACCTTCGAATGGTGGCCCGGCGTGCGCATCCACCATTCGCGCGACCTGAAAAACTGGCGCCACCACAGCTATGCCTGCACGCGCAAGAGCCAGCTCGACCTGAGCGGCCACCCCGACTCGGCCGGCGTCTGGGCGCCCTGCCTGAGTTTTGCTGCCGGCCAGTTCTGGCTGATCTACACCGATGTGCGCTCCACCATCGGCGCCTTCAAGGACACGCACAACTACCTCATCACGGCGCCCAGCATCGACGGCCCCTGGAGCGAACCCATCTACCTGAACAGCTCGGGCTTCGACCCCAGCCTCTTCCATGACGAGGACGGCCGCCACTGGCTGGTCAACCAGCAATGGATACACCAGCCCGGCAAGCACCACTTCAACGGCATCCTGCTGCAGGAATACGACCACGAAGCCCGGCGCCTGGTCGGCCCGGTGAAGAACATCTATGCCGGCACCGAGCTGCAGGTCGTCGAGGGCCCGCACCTCTACCGCCGCAAGGGCTGGTACTACCTGCTGACGGCCGAGGGCGGCACCTTCTACGAGCATGCCGTCACGCTGGCTCGTTCGCGCAAGCACGACGGCCCCTACGAGACCCTGCCCGGCAACCCGCTGCTGACGGCCTGGAAGCAGCCCACCGACGGCCTGCAGCGCAGCGGCCATGCCAGCCTGGTGCAGACGCAGAACGGCGACTGGTATCTCGCCCACCTCTGCGGCCGGCCGCTGGAATGGAGCGGCCCCAATGCCGACAAGCAGAACGGCGTCTACGAAAACCTGCACTGCCCGCTGGGCCGCGAGACCGGCATCCAGCGCATCCACTGGCGCGACGACGACTGGCCCGAGATCGAAGGCGGCGGCAATGCGCCGCGCCTGCAGGTGGCCGAACCGGGCCTGCCCGAGCATGTCTTCCCGGCCGAGGCAGCCCGTGACGACTTCGATTCGACAACGCTGAACCCTCACCTGAACTCGCTGCGTGTGCCCTTCGACGAGAGCTGGATCTCGCTAGCCGAGCGCCCCGGTTTCCTGCGCCTCAAGGGCCGCGAGTCGCTGATGAGCCTGTTCGACCAGAGCCTGGTCGCGCGCCGCCAGCAGCACTTCAACTGCCGCGTCGAGACGCGCCTGGAGTTCGCGCCCGAACTGTTCCAGCAGATGGCCGGCCTGGTGGCCTACTACAACACCAGCAACCACGCCTATCTGCATGTCAGCCGCGATGTCGACTCGGGCCGGCGCGTGCTGCGCCTGACCGTCAACCGCGACGCGGCCCTGAGCGAACCGGCCACGGCTGCCGAGTTGAAGGACGGCCCGGTCGACCTGGCCGTCGAGTTCAAGCACGATCGCTACCAGTTCCAGTTTGCTCAAGGCGGCGCCTGGCAGGACATCGGCCCGGCCCTGGACGCCGCCATGCTCAGCGACGAGTTTGCGACCCAGTTCGTCAACGGCTTCGCGCGCAGCTTCGGCTTCACCGGCAACTTCATCGGCATCGCCTGCCAGGACCTGTCGGGCCAGCGGCTTGCCGCTGACTTTGACTACCTCTCCTACGAAGCGCGGCCCTGAGATCGCGCCCTAGAAAACCAAACGAGACAAATCCATGGCCACCACCCATCAGCCCCTGTCCTTCGTGGAGAAGGCCGGTTACAGCTGCGGCGATGCCGCAGCGAACCTGGTCTTCATGTCCATGATCCTGTTCCAGCTGAACTTCTACACGGACGTGTTCGGGCTGAGCGCCAGCACGGCCGCGGCCATCCTGCTGTGGCCCAAGCTGTGGGACGCCTTCTTCGATCCCATCATGGGCGTGCTGGCCGATCGCACCAACACGCGCTGGGGCAAGTTCCGCCCCTGGGTGTTGTGGACCTCGGTGCCCTGGGCCATCGTCATGGTGCTGGCCTACACGGCGCCCGACCCGAGCTGGGGCTGGAGCACCGGCATGGTGGTCGCGTATGCGGGCATCACCAACACGCTGCTGATGACGCTGTACTCGATGAACAACATGCCCTACTCGGCCATGAGCGGGGTCATGACGGCGGACCTGAACGAGCGCACCAAGCTGAACTCCTACCGCTTCGTGTCGGTCAACGCGGCGCAGTTCATCGTCGGCGGCTTCACCTTGCCGCTGGTGGCCAAGTTCGCGCAGGGGCATGACCGCGCCCACGGCTGGCAGGTCACCATGACCATCTGGGCCGTGGCCTGCCTGGTGCTCTTCCTCGTCACCTTCTTCACGACGCGGGAGCGCGTCAAGCCCCTCGTCGAGACGCACAGCTCGCCCAGGCAGGACTTCTCCGACCTGCTGAAGAACGGCCCCTGGATCACGCTGGTCCTCTACACGCTGTTCCAGTTCGGCATGCTGGCCCTGCGCGGCGGTGCCCACTACAACTACTACCACCACTACGCCGACAAGGCGGCGATGTTCGACTTCGTCGCAGCACTCGGCCTGACGACGCCGGATGCAGCCGGTACCGGCAGCCTGGCCGACACGCTGGGCTACATCGTGCACGGCACGCGCGACAACATCGCCGGCTCCAACGCCGCCGACGTGTTCAACAGCATCATCAACATGGCCGGCTTCGCGACGACCATCATCGTCATCATGGCGTCCATGGGGCTGTCGGCCCGCTACGGGCGGCGCGCCATCGGCATCGCCAGCTTCGGCCTGTCGACGCTGACCGCCTGCGCGCTGTACTTCCTGCCGCCCGACGCCGTGTGGCTCATGCTCGCTCTGCACGTGCTCGGCGCCATCGTCTACGCGCCCAGCGTGGCCGTCATGTGGTCCATGTATGCCGACGCCGCCGACTACTCCGAATGGCAGACCGGCCGGCGTTTCACGGGCATGGTGTTCGCCACCATCGGCTTCTCGCTGAAGGTGGGCCTGGCCCTGGGTGGTGCCGGCTTCCTGTGGATCCTCGCCGGCCTGTTCGGCTACGACACCCAGCTGCCCTCGGCGCCCAACGCCATCGAGGGCTACCGCGTGGCGTCCAGCTTCGTCGTCGGCGGGCTGTTCGCCGCCTGCACGCTGTGCCTGCTCGTCAACAAGCTGGACAAGCAGACCACGCTGCGCATGTCCGACGAACTCGCCCAGCGCCGCCGCCAGGCCGGCGCCGATCCCGGCGACGGCAGCGGCCCGACCCACGCCGTACCGGCCACCGCCTGACTTCCATTCCCACACCCATCTTTGTTGATCCCGCAGTAAGGACCCCGCCATGAGCACCGCCTATTCCGACCTCCCCACCGTTCAATACGAAGGCCCCCAGTCCACCAACCCGCTGGCCTACCGCTGGTATGACGCCAAGCGCGTCGTGATGGGCAAAACCCTGGCCGAGCACCTGCGCCCCGCCGTCTGCTACTGGCACAACTTCTGCTGGAAGGGCGAGGACATCTTCGGCCTGGGCGCCACCGCCCATCAGCGCAACTGGTTCGCCGAGCAAGACGCCGTCACGGCGGCCAAGATCAAGCTGGACGCCGCCTTCGACCTGTTCGGCAAGCTCGGCCTGCCTTACTGGTGTTTCCATGACCGCGACGTGGCCCCGGAAGGCGCCAGCCTGGCCGAGTCCAACCGCATCCTCGACGGCCTGCTCGAAGCCGCCGCCAAGAAGATGCAGGACCAGAAGATCGGCTTGCTCTGGGGCACGGCCAACCTGTTCTCCAACCCGCGCTTCATGAGCGGTGCTGCAACCAACCCCGACCCGGAAGTCTTCGCCTACGCCGCCGCGCAAGTGAAGCATGTGCTGGAGTGGACGAACCGCCTGGGCGGCCAGAACTATGTGCTGTGGGGCGGCCGCGAAGGCTACGAGACGCTGCTGAACACCGACCTCAAGCGCGAGCTGGCGCAGTACGGCCGCTTCCTGTCCGCCGTCGTCGAGCACAAGCACAAGATCGGCTTCAAGGGCGCCATCCTCATCGAGCCCAAGCCGCAGGAACCCACCAAGCACCAGTACGACTACGACAGCGCCACGGTCTATGGTTTCCTGAAGACCTACGGCCTGGAGAACGAGGTCAAGGTCAACCTCGAGGTGAACCACGCCACGCTGGCCGGCCACAGCTTCGAGCATGAGGTCGCCACCGCCTGCGCCCTGGGCATCTTCGGCTCCATCGACGCCAACCGCGGCGACGAGCAGTTGGGCTGGGACACCGACCAGTTCCCCAACAACCACGCGGCGCTGGTGCCGGCCATGCTGGAGATCATCCGCGCGGGTGGCTTCACGACCGGTGGCACCAACTTCGACGCCAAGGTGCGCCGCCAGTCCATCGACCCGACCGACCAGCTCGAGGGCCACATCGGCGGCATGGACACCATGGCCCGCGCCTTCCTGAGCGCGGCGGCGCTGTACGAAAGCGGTCAGATGGAGAAGGCCGTTGGCGATCGCTACGCGGGCTGGAACGGCGAGCTGGGCCAGAAGATCCACGCGGGTGCGAGCCTCGACGATCTGGCCGCCGTCGTGCACGCCCAGGGCATCTCGCCACAAGCCCGCTCGGGTCGCCAGGAACGCCTGGAAAACGTCGTCAACGCTTTCATCTGAGCATGTTCCTGGGCATCGACCTCGGCACCTCCGAGCTGAAGCTGCTGCTGCTCGACGAGCAGCACCACATCGTCGCGACCACCGGCGTTGCACTGACCGTGCAGCGGCCGCAGCCGCTTTGGAGCGAGCAGGACCCTGCCGCCTGGTGGGCCGCGCTCGACGCAGGCATGGCCAAGCTCGGCCAGAGCCACGCGGCGGCCCTGGCCCGCGTGCGTGGCATCGGGCTGTCGGGGCAGATGCATGGCGCCGTGACGCTGGATGCGGAAGACCGCGTGCTGCGGCCGGCCATCCTGTGGAACGACGGCCGCAGCGCCGCCCAATGCGCCGAGATGATGGCCGCCTGCCCCGAGCTGCCGGCCATCACCGGCAACCTGGCGATGCCGGGCTTCACCGCTCCCAAGCTGGCGTGGATGCGCCAGCACGAACCCGAGTTGTTCGCCCGCGTGGCCAAGGTGCTGCTGCCCAAGGACTGGCTGCGGCTTGGCTTGAGCGGCTCCTATGTCAGCGAGATGAGCGACGCCGCCGGCACGCTGTGGCTGGACGTGGCCAGGCGCCGCTGGTCGCCCGAGGCGCTGGCGCTGACGGGGCTCGATGAAAGCCAGATGCCGCGCCTCGTCGAGGGCAGCGACCCGAGTGCCGGCCTCAAGCATGAGCTGGCCGAACGCTGGGGCCTGAAGGCCGGCATCCCCATCGCGGGTGGCGGTGGCGACAACGCGGCCAGCGCCGTCGGCATGGGCGTCGTCAAGCCGGGCCAGGGCTTTCTGTCGCTCGGCACCTCGGGCGTCATCTTCCTGTGCAACCCGGCCTTCAGCCCCAACCCAGCGAGGGCGGTGCACGCTTTCTGCCACGCGCTGCCCGACACCTGGCACCAGATGAGCGTCATGCTCAGTGCGGCCAGTGCGCTGCGCTGGGTCACGCAACTGCTGGGCGAGCCCGGTGAGGCCGAACTGATCGCCAAGGTCGCCGCGCTGAGCGCCACGCAGCGCCGGCAGGCACCGATCTTCCTGCCCTATCTGAGCGGCGAACGCACGCCGCACAACAACGCCAATGCGCAGGGCGTGTTCTTCGGCCTCACGCACGAGCATGACGCCGCGGCCCTGGGCTATGCCGTGCTCGAAGGCGTGGGCTTTGGCCTGCTGGATGGCTGGCAGGCCTTGCAAGCCGGCGGCGGCACGGCGGAGTCGCTTTGGCTGGTGGGCGGTGGCGCGCGCAGCGAATGGTGGGCGAAGGTGCTCGCCTCGCTGCTGAACGTGCGCCTCGTCAACGGTGTCGGTGCCGAAGCCGGTGGTGCCCTCGGCGCGGCCCGCCTGGCCTGGCTGGCCTGTGGCGGCAATGTCGACGAGGTCTGCCGCACGCCCGAGATCGCCCGCGTGGCCGAACCCGATGCCGCCCTGGCCGCCGAACTGCGGCCGCGCTTTGAGCGCTTCAAGCGCCTGTACGAGGCGCTGCGCGCCGAGTTCTCCTGACCTTCCTCACTCCAGGCCATGCCGTTCGCGCGGCAGGCCCCGTCACGCCCATGAACAGCCTCGACCAGCTCCGCCAACACACCACCGTCGTCGCCGACACCGGCGACTTCGACCAGCTCGCGCAATTCCGACCGCAAGATGCGACGACCAACCCCTCCCTCGTGCTGAAGGCCGTGCAACAGCCGCGCTACCGGCCGCTGCTTGAGCAGGCCGTCGCTGCCAACCCCGGCGCCTCGACAGCGACCGTGGCCGAGCATCTGCTGGTGGCCTTCGGCGTCGAGATCCTCAAGCTCGTGCCCGGTCGCGTGTCGACCGAGATCGACCCACGCCTGAGTCATGACACCGCAGCTTCCGTCGCGACGGCGCAGCGCCTCATCTCTCTCTATGCCGCCGCCGGTGTGCCGCGCGCCCGTGTGCTGATCAAGCTGGCGTCGACGTGGGAAGGCATCCAGGCGGCGCGCCAGCTGGAGCAACAAGGCATTCACACCAACCTCACGCTGCTGTTCTGCCTCGCGCAGGCGAGGGCCTGTTCCGACGCCGGCGTGCGGCTGATCTCGCCCTTCGTCGGCCGCATCTACGACTGGTTCAAGAAGACCGCCGGCAACAGCTGGAACGAGGCGGCCATGGCCGGCCCCAACGACCCCGGCGTGCGCTCCGTCGAAGAGATCTACCGCCACTACAAGCGCCACGGCATCCGCACCGAAGTGATGGCCGCGAGCTTTCGCAACACCGGCCAGATCGTCGCGCTGGCCGGCTGCGACCTGATGACCATCAGCCCGGCGCTGCTGGCCGAACTGGACAAGGCAGTCACCCCGGTCGAACGCCGCCTCGCGCTGAACGAGGGCCACATCGAGGCACCACCGCCCGCATTGACGGAGGCCGAGTTCCACGCCGCCCTGGCCGCCGATGCCATGGCCCGCGACAAGCTCGCCGAGGGCATCGCGCAGTTCATCGCCGACACCGAGACCCTCGAACAACTGATCCGCGCCACCCAAGCATGAGCACCGACCTCACCCTCGCCGCCAATGCGCTGCGCATGCTTGCCGTCGATGCCGTGCAGCAGGCCAACTCCGGCCACCCCGGCATGCCCATGGGCATGGCCGACATCGCCGCCGTGCTGTGGAGCCAGCATCTGCGCCACAACCCGGCCGACCCGGCGTGGCCGAATCGCGACCGCTTCGTGCTGTCCAACGGCCATGGCTCCATGCTGCTCTACGGCCTGCTGCACCTGAGTGGCTACGACCTGCCCATCGAAGAGCTCAAGGCCTTCCGCCAACTTCACAGCAAGACGCCCGGCCATCCCGAGGTGGGCCTGACGCCCGGCGTCGAGACGACGACCGGCCCGCTCGGCCAGGGCATCGCCAACGCCGTCGGCATGGCCCTGGCCGAGCAGCTGCTCGCGGCCGAGTTCAACACCGCCGAGCACCCACTCATCGATCACCGCACCTTCGTCTTCTGCGGCGATGGCTGCCTGATGGAAGGCATCTCCCACGAGGCCTGTTCGCTGGCCGGCACCTGGGGCCTGCACAAGCTCGTCGTCATCTACGACGACAACGGCATCTCCATCGACGGTGACGTGCAGGGCTGGTTCAGCGACGACACACCGGCCCGCTTCGAGGCCTATGGCTGGCGCGTCATCCGCAACGTCGATGGGCATGACTTCGCCGCCATCGACGCCGCACTGCGCACCGCCACGGCCTCCTCCGACAAGCCGGTGCTCATCTGCGCCCGCACCCAGATCGGCCGCGGCTCGCCCAACAAGGCCGGCGGCCACGACGTGCACGGCGCGCCGCTGGGTGCAGCCGAAGTGCTGGCCGTGCGCGAAACGCTCAACTGGCCGCATGCACCCTTCGTCGTGCCCGAGGGCGCGCGCCGGGCCCTGGATGCGCGCGAACGTGGCGCCGCGCTGCAGGCGCAATGGCAGGCCGCGCTGGAGCGTCGCCGCCAGGCCGAACCCGCAAGCACCGCAGAGCTGGCGCGCCGCCTGCGCGGCGAACTGCCGACTGACTTCGACGCCCGCTGCGCCGAGCTGCTCGCCGCCACCGCCCAGCGCGGCGACACGCTGGCCTCGCGCAAGGCCTCGCAGAACAGCCTCACCGCCCTGGCCGCGCTGCTGCCCGAACTGCTGGGCGGCTCGGCTGACCTGGCGCCGTCCAACCTGACGCAGTGGCAGGGTTGCCACTCGGTGACCCAAGCGGCCGGGGGCGGCAACTATCTGCACTACGGTGTGCGCGAGTTCGCCATGGTGGCCATCCAGACCGGCGTCACGCTGCACGGCGGCCTGCGGCCGTTTGCCGGCACCTTCCTGATGTTCTCGGAATACGCCCGCAACGCCATCCGCATGGCGGCGCTGATGCGCATCAACCCCATCTACGTCTTCACCCACGACTCCATCGGCCTGGGTGAGGACGGCCCCACCCACCAGCCCGTGGAGCAGCTCGCCACGCTGCGCCTCGTGCCCAACCTCGATGTCTGGCGCCCTGGCGACGCGGTCGAGACCGCGGTGGCTTGGCAGACCGCCGTGCGCCATCTGCACACGCCCACCTGCCTGATCCTGTCGCGCCAGAACCTGGCCCACCAGCCGCGCGATGCGGACACGCTGGCCGCCATCGAGCGTGGCGGCTATGTGCTGGTGAAGGAGTCCCCCGACCGGCCGCTGCAGCTCGTGCTGATCGCCACCGGCTCTGAACTCGGCCTGGCCGTCGACGCGCACAAGACCCTGGCCGCACGCGGCGTCAACGCACGCGTCGTGTCCATGCCCTCCTGCTTCGCCTTCGAGCAGCAGGACGCCGCCTGGCGCCGCGCCGTGCTGCCGCCGGGCGTGCCGCGCGTGGCCGTCGAAGCGGGTGTCACGGCGGGTTGGCGGCAGTACGTCGGCCTGGAAGGCGCCGTCGTCGGCATCGACAGCTTTGGCGAGTCGGCACCGGCGGCCGCCCTGGCCCGGCACTTCGGCCTGACGGTGCAGGCCGTGGTCGACGCGGGACTGAGCTGCCTGAGGCTGTAGGCCAACAAGCACTGGCATCGCAATTGCTTAATCTGGATATCAAAGCGTTACAGATCCAGAGGAGAAGCGCCATGGCTAGGGAGGACATCAGGCTCGTGCTGGTCGACGACGACCTGGATGCCTGCGAGGCATTGAGCGAGCTGTTGCGGGAAGACGGCTACAGCGTGCGCTTCGCCACCAACGCCAAGGACGCCGTCACCGCGGTGCAGGAGTACCAGCCCGTCTGTGCCCTCGTCGACCTCGGCCTGCCCGACCTCGACGGCGTGGAGCTGTCCAAGCGCCTGCGGGCGAGCTATGGCCCCGACCTCGTCCTCATCGCCGTGACCGGCCGCACGGGCGTGAAGGCCCACGACGAAGCGATGCGTGCCGGCATCGATCACGTGCTGAGCAAGCCGCTGTCGGTGGAAAGACTGAGGCGTTTCTTTCCCCCGCGCGGATGAGTTGACGGCAAATTTTGCCGATTGCCAGTTTGCTCTGCGCTGAGCCGGCCCGGCTCGAGCCGACGCCTCCATGGGCGGACACCCGCTTCTCTCGCGGCATGCGTCTTGCGTTTTGTTCCGGCTTTGCATGAGGCCGATGGGGCACTCGCGACAACTCAAAGGCAGGCGATGACCGGCACCGGTGCTGAAGACACGAGTCAATTCAATCGCATCCTGACGCGCAACCTCGCCATCCCGCTGGCGATGGGACTGGGCAGCGTCATCGTTTTCGTCGGCCTGCTGTGGCACCTCGCGGGCTTGCTCAACTGGGTGGACCACACGCATCGCATGGTCGCCAAGGGGCATGAACTGGCGGCTCTGATCGTCGATCAGGAAAGCGGCATGCGCGGCTTCGCGATCGCCGGCGACGAGAGCTTTCTGGCGCCCTATGTGCTGGGCCAGTCCAAGTTCGGCGCGGAACTGCAGGGCGCCCAGGCGCTGGCCGCCGACAACCCGACCCAGGTCGACCGGCTGCGTCGCGTCGGCGCGCTGGCGCAGCGC
Organism: Roseateles sp. P2_H4; assembly: GCF_056403315.1. Lineage (NCBI taxonomy): Bacteria > Pseudomonadati > Pseudomonadota > Betaproteobacteria > Burkholderiales > Sphaerotilaceae > Roseateles > Roseateles sp. P2_H4. The sequence goes on from NZ_JBFUFR010000016.1 coordinate 125,236, forward strand.
TGGAACGAGTTCGCGCAGAAGATCATCGACATGCGCCGTCGCGGTGAGACGATCGAAGACTCCATCCGCCTGCAGACCGGCAAGCAGTTGATGGACGAGATCCGCCGCGAACTGCGGGCCTTTGGCGAGAACGAACTGCGTCTGCTGCGCGAGCGCAACGAGGACGCGCAGAACGGCTTGTGGACGGCCGTAGGCGGCTATATCGCGCTGCTGCTGGTGGCCAGTGCTGCCATCGCATGGGCCGGCCGGCGCGACGTGCTGGCCCTGTCGCGCGAATACGGCGAGGCGCTGTCCGCCACGCGCGCGACCGCGCGTGACAACGAGGCACGCGCCTGGCTGCAAGGGGCCCAGGCCGAGTTGAGCCAGCAGTTGGTGGGCGAGCGCGCGATGGCCGGCATCGGCAACCGCACGCTGGCCTTCCTCGCGGAGCGCGTCGGCGCCGTCGTGTCGGCGGCCTTTGTGCGCGGCGAGGACGGCCGGCCCTACCGCATGGCCACACACGGCCTGGCGTTGGACCGCGCCGAGCCGGTCGACGCCGAGGGCGGCCTGCTGGCCCAGGTCTGGCGCGACGGGCGACCCATGCGCCTGCCCGGCCTGAAGGCCGACTTCCTGAAGGTGGCCACCACCCTGGGCGAGGCCACGCCGCAGGAAGTCGTGCTGGTGCCGGCCCTGAACGAAGGGGCCGTGAACGGCGTCTTCGAACTGGGCTTCATGGACGCCCCCGACAGCCGCACCCTGGAGCTGCTGGAGCAGCTCCAGCCCATGCTGGGCACGCTGCTGGAGGCGGCCCATTTCCGCCACAAGCTGCAGCTGTCCATCGAGGAAACCCGCCAGCTCAACGAGGAGCTGCAGGTGCAGCAGGAGGAGCTGCGCTCGGCCAACGAGGAACTCGGCGAGCAGGCCCGCGTGCTCAGCGAATCGCAGCTGAACCTGGAGGAGCAGCGCGCCGAGCTGGAGCAGACCAATGTGCAGTTGGGCGAGCAGGCCGAGACGCTGTCGCGCCGCAATGCGGCCCTGGGCCAGGCCCAGGCCGAGCTGAAGGAGCGCGCCCTGGAGCTGCAGCGCGCCAGCCGCTACAAGAGCGAGTTCCTGGCCAATATGTCGCACGAGCTGCGCACGCCGCTGAACAGCTCGCTGATCCTGTCCAAGCTGCTGGTGGAGAACCGCCCAGGCAACCTCAGCGCCGAGCAGCTCAAGTTCGCCACCACCATCCACTCGGCCGGCCAGGACCTGCTGACGCTGATCAACGACATCCTGGACCTGTCCAAGGTCGAGGCCGGCAAGCTGGAGGTCGCGCCACGCGCGCTGGACCTGCGCGCCCTGGCCGAAGCCATGCAGCGCACCTTCCAGCCGCTGGCCCAGGACAAGCAGCTGCGCTTCGACATCCACCTCGCGCCGGGCCTGCCCGCCGCCATCGTCAGCGACGGCCAGCGCGTCGAGCAGATCCTGCGCAACCTGCTGTCCAACGCCATCAAGTTCACCGAGAAGGGTTCGGTGACGCTGGCCATCGAAGCTCGCGAGGGCGGCCGTGTCGGCTTCGTCGTCACGGACACCGGCATCGGCATCCCGGCCGGCCAGCAGCAGCGTGTCTTCGAGGCCTTCCACCAGGGTGACGGCGCGCTGAACCGACGCTTCGGTGGCACCGGCCTGGGCCTGTCCATCTCGCGCCAGCTTGCGGGCCTGCTCGGCGGCGACCTCCACCTGAGCAGCGTCGAAGGCCAGGGCAGCCAGTTCACGCTGACCCTGCCCGCGCAACTGCCCGTCAGCGCCGCCACCGAGCCGCCGCCGGCCGCCCCACCGGCACCTGCGGCCTGGCTGGCACCCGCCGATGACGCGACACCGGCGCCGCCCGCCTTTGCCGACGACCGCCCCGAGCTGACGCGCGACGCCGCACCGCGCCGCCTGGCCCTGGTGGTGGAGGACGACACCAACTTCGCCGGCATCCTCTACGACCTGGCACACGAGATGCAGTACCGCTGCCTCGTCGCCACCCACGGCCGCGAGGCGCTGGAGCTGGCCACCACCCACCTGCCCCAGGCCATCCTGCTGGACGTGCGCCTGCCCGACGGCTCGGGCCTGTCGGTGCTGCAGCGCCTGAAGGAAGACCCGCGCACCCGCCACATCCCCGTGCACATCATTGCCGGTGAGGACTTCCGCGAGGTGGCCCTGCCCATGGGCGCCGTCGGCACCGCCATCAAGCCGATGACGCGGCAGGAGCTGGTCGACATCTTCCACAAGCTGGAGCGCCACGGCGCCGAGCAGGTCCGCCGCCTGCTGCTGGTGGAGGACGACCAGCGCCAGCGCGAGAGCGTCGCCCACCTGATCGCCGACGACGATGTCGAAGTGGTGGCCGTGGAGCGTGGCGAGCAGGCGCTGAAGCTGCTGGACGAACAGCACTTCGACTGCATGATCATCGACCTCAAGCTGCCCGACATGGACGGCACCGAGCTGCTGTCGCGCATGGCCGCGCGCAGCGGCGAGAAGACGCCGCCGCCCGTCATCGTCTACACCGGCCGCCACCTCAGCCGCGAGGAGGAGGCCGAGCTGAACCGCTACTCACGCTCCATCATCATCAAGGGCGCCCGCTCGCCCGAGCGGCTGCTGGACGAGGTGACGCTGTTCCTGCACAAGGTGGAGTCGCGCATGTCGGGCGAGCACCGTGACATGCTGCGCACGGCGCGCAACCGCGAGCTGGTGTTCGAGGGCCGCAAGGTGCTGCTGGTGGACGACGACGCGCGCAACATCTTCGCGCTGACCAGCGTGCTGGAGCAGCGCGGCCTGACGGTGGAGCCGGCCCGCAACGGCGTCGAGGCGCTGGAGAAGCTGGCCGCCCACGACGACATCGACATCGTGCTGATGGACGTCATGATGCCCGTCATGGACGGCCTGGAGGCCACGCGCCGCATCCGCGCCGACGCGCGCTGGCACAAGCTGCCCGTCATCGCCATCACCGCCAAGGCCATGCGCGACGACCAGGAGCAGTGCCGCCGCGCCGGTGCCAACGACTACCTGGCCAAGCCGCTCGATCCCGACCGACTGATGTCGCTCCTTCGGGTATGGCTGCCCAGCCTGGAGCGCTGATGCCGCAGGCCGTCATCGACCTCGAGGTGCGCCTGCTGATGGAGGCCATCTACACGCGCTACAGCCATGACTTCCGCGAGTATTCGGGGGCCTCGCAGAAGCGCCGCGTGCTGCACGCGATGGCGCAGCTGAAGTGCGATTCGGTCTCGGCCCTGCAGGGCCTGGTGCTGCGCGACGCCGCTGCCTTCGCCCAGCTGCTGCAGATGCTGACCATCCCCTTCACGGAGATGTTCCGCGAGCCGGAGTTCTTCCTCGCGCTGCGCCAGCACGTCATGCCCGTGCTGCATACCTACCCGTCGCTGAAGATCTGGGTGGCTGGCTGCGCCAGCGGCGAGGAGGTCTATTCGCTGGCCATCCTGCTGCAGGAGGAAGGCCTGCTGGAGCGCAGCCTCATCTACGCCACCGACATCAACCCCGCCGCGCTGGAGCGCGCCCGCCAGGGCATCTTCCCGCTTGCCGAGCTGCAGCAGTACACGCGCAACTACCAGGCGGCCGGCGGCAAGGCGGGCTTCTCGAACTACTACACGGCCGCCTACGACGCCGCCCGCTTCGACCGCGAGCTGTGCCGCCACGTCACCTTCGCCGACCACAGCCTCGCCACCGATCACGTCTTTGCCGAGACCCACCTGATCTGCTGCCGCAATGTGCTGATCTACTTCAACCGCAAGCTGCAGGATCGCGCCCTCGGCCTGTTCTCGCAGTCGCTCTGCCATCGCGGCTTCCTTGGCATCGGCAGCAAGGAGAGCCTGGACTTCTGCCCGCGCGGCCAGGACTTCGAGCCCGTGGCGCTGCGGGAACGGCTGTTCCGAAAACGCTGAAGATGAAGCAGCCCGCTCCCATCGAACTCATCGTCGTCGGCGCCTCGGCCGGCGGCGTCGCGGCCCTGCTGGCCCTGCTGGCACCGCTGCCCGCCGGATTCCCCCTGCCCATCATCGCCGTGCTGCACCTGCTGCCGCACCACAAGAGCCGGCTCGAAAACGTGCTCGCCCAGCATCTGTCCCTGCCGGTTCGCGAGCCCGCGGACAAGGAGCCCATCCAGCCAGGCACCGTCTATGTCGCCAGCGCCGACTACCACCTGCTGGTGGAGGCGGACCGCAGCTTCGCCTTCAGCAACGAAGCACCGGTCAGCTTCGCGCGGCCCTCCATCGACGTGCTGATGATGTCGGCCGCGGACGCCTATGGTCGGAACCTGGCGGGTGTGCTGCTGACCGGTGCCAACATGGACGGCGCCGAAGGCATGGCCGCCATCCATGAGCGCGGCGGCCTCACCTTCGTCCAGCAACCCGCCGAGGCCGACGTGGCCACCATGCCCGAGGCGGCCATCGCCCGCTGCCCACCCGATCACATCCTGCCCTTGAAAGACATCCACCAAATGCTGCTGCGCCTGGGGGGTGGTTCATGACCATCGCCAAGCTCCTCCTCGTCGACGACCTGCCCGAGAACCTGCTCGCGCTGGAAGCCCTGCTGCGCGACGAGCGCCTGCAAGTGCACACCGCCACCTCGGGCGAAGAAGCCCTGTCGCTGCTGCTCGAGCACGAGTTCGCGCTGGCCTTGCTCGATGTGCAGATGCCCGGCATGACGGGCTTTGAGCTGGCCGAGCTGATCCGCGGCAGCTCGCGCACCATGCACCTGCCCATCGTCTTCGTCAGCGCGGCGGACCGCGAGCCTTCCCACACCTTCCGCGGCTATGAGAACGGCGCCGTCGACTTCCTCTACAAGCCGCTGGACCCGCATGCGGTGAAGAGCAAGGTGCGCGTCTTCACCGAACTGCACCTGAAGAGCCGCGAGCTGCGCCGCCGGCTCGTCGAACTGGAAGCCGCGCGTGCCGAGCAGGAGCGCCTGCTGGCGACGTTGCAGCACACGCAGGGCGAGCTGCAGCGTGCGCTGGCGATGCGCGACGAGTTCATGTCCATGGTGTCCCACGAGCTGCGCACGCCGCTGAGCGTGATGACCCTGGACGCGGTGATGCGCCAGGAAAAACTCAAGAAGGATGACCTGGCCTGGTTCAGCCGCGAGCGCCTGCAGTCCATGGTGGCCCGCGACGACCGCCAGCTGCGCAGCATGACCCGCCTCATCGACGACATGCTCGACATCTCGCGCATCCAGCATGGCAAGCTGTCCATCCGCCCGCGCCGCACCGATCTCGGCGAGCTGGTGCGCCACGTCGTGGCCGACTTCGACGTCCACTACCGCGACGTTCCCCTGCAGGTGGAATCGGCCGATGGCGTCGTGGGCGACTGGGACGACAGCCGCATCGGCCAGGTCCTCATCAACCTGCTCAGCAACGCGCTGCGCTATGGCGACGGCAAGCCGGTGCGGGTCGACGTCGGCCGCACCGCCGACGGCATGGCGCTGTTGGCCGTCACGGACCAGGGCGCCGGCATCGCCGCCGACGAGCAGCAGCGCATCTTTGAACAGTTCGAACGCGGCGCCGCGGCCCGGAACTCGCCGGGCATGGGCCTGGGCCTGTTCATCAGCCGCTACTTCGTGCAGGCCCATGGCGGCAGCCTGTCGGTGAAGAGCGCACCCGGCGAGGGCGCGCGTTTCGAGGTCAGGCTGCCAATGCTTCAGTGACCGCGGGCGCGGGCCTCGGCATTGCGCTTGCGCGTGGCCGCGGCCTTCTTGGCCGACGCTGAACGTTCCGCCGCGCTGCGGTTCGCCGCGGCCTGGCCACCCAGGCGCCCGCCTTTGCGAGACGGCTCGTGGTTCTCGGGCTGGCCCCGGCCTGAGCCCGATTTCTTGCCGCCACCGGTCTCCTTGTTCACCGTGGCCCAGGCGCGCGCCTCTGCTTCCTTCTTGGGTACGCCGCGGTCCTCGTAGCCTTCCTCGATGTGCTCGGCCTGGCGTTTCTGCTTGTCGGTGTACGACGACTTGTCACCGCGGGGCATGGCGGTCTCCGGCAGTTGCGATGGCCACACCTTGCGACGCTCCGGAATGCCGGGTTGTAGGACACCGTCCTGCTTACATCCCGTCGAGGCCGTTCAGAAGTTTTCCCAGTTGCTGCCGCCCTCCTCGGCCGCCATGGCCGGTCGGGCCGGCTTGAGGGCGGGCCGCGGCGCGGCCGCGCGGGCCACCGCGGGCGCTCGCCGT
>NZ_JBFUFR010000017.1:0-130208 GCF_056403315.1 Roseateles sp. P2_H4
GGCTAGGGAACTGGAGTCGGACACAAGCAGTCCCTGCGGACTGCTTGTGCCTACGGAAGGACATGGGCCTCTGGCCCATGGCAGGCCCGTCGCTCGGCCCGCGGGGAGGCTCTGAGGTGCCGCACCGCAGCCGCTGGCGCCCAAGCATCATCATCGCCAGCGCCGGCGTCCTGCTCGCGGCCACGCTGCTCGCCGGCGCGGGCTACAGCATCTGGCGCGAGAAGCGCGAGCTGACGACCGAGACCGCCGCCCGCCAGGCCCTGCTCGCTCGTGTGCTCGAGGACCACGCCAGCCGCAGCCTGGACGCCACCCAGCTGGCCCTGGCCGGCCTGGCCGACGTGGCCGAGCGTGGCGCGCCGCCCGAGGTGCTGCAGGCCCTGCTGGGCCAGACCCAGGCCAGCCTTGGCTTCCTGCGCGGCGTCGCCCTGCTCGACGAGGCCGGCCACGTGCTGGCCGCGGCCGACCCGGCCGACCGTGGCGCGCAGATCGTGACGGCCCGCCTCGGCCCCTGGCCGGCGCTGGGCCAGGACGCCCTCGGCGGCTTCGTCGCCGCGCGCAGCCTGGCCGGCCTCGCTGGCGTCGCACCAGGCAGTCCGGCGGCCGCCGTGCCGCCCGGCGTCGGCTTCATCCCGCTGCTGCGTGGGATCAAGTTACCCGACGGCCGCCCGGCCCTGCTCGCCGCCCTGCTCAACCCCGACGCGCTGGCCACCTTCCAGGAGCTGACGCTGAACGACACGCGCGCCGCGGCCGCCCTCGTCGACCTGGATGGCCGGCTGCTCGCCGCCACCGCCGGCGCCGACCACCTCGCGGGCGAACGCCTGGACTCGCTGCAAAGGCCCACCGGGCCGCTGGCACGCGTGCGCACCGGCAGCGAATACGGCCGCTGGGACGGCCCCGGCCTGCGCGACGCCGAGCAGCTCGGCGCCTTCCGCGCGCTGCGCAGCCGCCCCCTCGTCGTCGTCGTCGAGCTGCCACTGGACGATCTGCACGCCCAGTGGCTGTCCACCATGCGCGATCTCGGCCTGCCGGCCATCGGCCTTGCCGCCGCGCTGCTGGCGCTGTCGGCGGTGGGTGCCGTGGCCCAGCATGCGCGCGAGCGCTCCCTGCTGCAGCTCGACCAGGCGCAGCGCCAGGTGGCCGAGCGCGAGCGCGAGCTCAGCGCCATCTTCGGCAGCGTGCAGGACCTGCTCTTCCGCACCGACGCCGCCGGCCACCTGACCTTCATCAACGAGGGCTATGCCCGCCTCAGCGGCCATCCGGTGGCCCAGGTGCTGGGCCGGCCGCTGCAGGACCTGTTCGGCGGTGCAACGGCCGTGGCGGCCTTGTTCTCGGCCGGCGACGTGCACGACGCCAGGCCGCACGAGCTGCGCGCCGACTGGATCGCGCCCGATGGCCGGGCGCGCAGTTTCGAGATCCATCTGGTGCCGCTGCGCCGCCAGGCCGGTGTCCTCGAATGGGTGGGCAGTGCCGCCGACGTCAGCGGCCTGGTGCGCGCCCAGGCCGAGTTGCGCGCCCAGCTCGGGCTCGCGCGCTCGCTGCTCGCCAGCAGCCCGCTGCCCATGTCGGTGCTGGATGGCGAAAACCGCTATCTCGACGTCAACCGCGCCTGGGAGCAGTTCACCGGCCGGCGCCGCAGCGAAGTGCTGGGCCGCAAGGCCGCCAGCTATCTGCGCCCCGACGAGGCAGCCCTGCATGAAAGCCGCGATGCCGAGCTGCTGGCCCGCGGCGGCGAGATGAACTACGAGGCCGTCTGGCATGGCAGCGACGGGCGCCGCCGCGATCTCTACGTCAGCAAGTCCACCTTCCCCGACGCCCATGGCCGGCCGATGGGCCTCGTCGTCTGCTTCATGGACATCAGCGAGTTCCGTGAAGCCGAGCGCGCCACCCGGTCGGCGCGCGACGCGGCCCTGCACGCGTCGCGCGCCAAGTCCGACTTCATCGCCAACGTCAGCCACGAGCTGCGCACGCCGCTGCAATCCATCCTCGGCTTCTCGGAGATCGGCGTGCTGCGCGCCCGTGCCGAGCCCCGCCTGGCCGAGCTTTTCAGCGATGTGCATCGCGCCGGCCAGCGCATGCTCAGCCTCGTCAACGACCTGCTCGACCTCAGCAAGATCGAGCGCGGCGCCGAGCCCCTTCAGCCCGAACGCCTGGACCTGCGGCCGCTGGCGGTGGAGGTAGGGCGCGAGCTCGAGCCGCTGCTGGCCGCGCGCCAGCTGAGCCTGGCCATGGCCCTGGGCGACGAGGACCTCGTCGTGCTGGCCGACCCGCGGCGCCTTCAACAGCTGCTGCGCAATCTGCTGGCCAATGCCATCCGCTTTTCGCCCGTCGAGGGCCATATCGAACTGACCGCCTGGCACGACCAGGAGGCCGACGAAGTGCGCGTCGACGTGGCCGACCGTGGCCCGGGCATTCCACCGGACGAGCTGGAAAGCATCTTCGAGGCCTTCGTGCAGTCCAGCGCGACGCGCAACGCCGCCGGCGGCACCGGCCTGGGCTTGGCCATCTGCCGGCGCATCGCCGAGGCCCACGACGGRCGCATCTGGGCCGCCAACCGCAAGGACGGCGGCGCCGTCATCTCGCTGGCCCTGCCCGCCGCGCGCTTTGGCGATACGTCGCCGGCGCCRCTATAGACGCTAGATGCGCCCCATCAGCAGCAACACCAGCACGATCAGCAGCACCAGGCCCAAGCCGCCCGAGGGCCCATAGCCCCAACCGCGGCTGTGGGGCCAGGTCGGGATTGCGCCGACCAGCAGCAGGATCAACACGATCAGCAGAATTGCACCGAGACTCATAGCCATCTCCTCTTGATTGCCAAGTGGTTCAGGCGACGCGACCGGAGCCGGCGTGCCGTGAGCCTGCACCGACTCTCCGCGCAAGGGCGGGCGGCAGGTGTAGGACTCGACGCTCACGTGAGCCTCCAGGAAGCTGAACAGTGCCGGACGTGACAGCCGCTGCCAGGCCGACGGCACAGAATCCGCGCCAGCCACCGGAGCCCGACATGAACGCACGCGCCAGCTTCACCCGCATGGACGAAAGTACCCGCGAGGACTGGGGCGTCATCGTGCCCGAGGCCATCAGGATGTCCCGCACCCTGCCCGACCGCGTGCTCGAGCATCTGCGCCTGCTGGACGGCGACTTCGGCGGCTTCCCGGTCGACCGGCTGACGCACTGCCTGCAGACGGCCACGCTGGCGCACCACGACGGGCGCGACGAGGAGTACGTCTGCTGCGCGCTGCTGCACGACATCGGCGACACGCTGGGCTCCTTCAACCACCCCGACATCGCGGCCGCCATCCTCAAGCCCTTCGTGACCGAAGAGAACCTCTGGATGGTGCAGCAGCACGGCATCTTCCAGGGCCACAACTTCTTCCACCACATCGGCCTGGACCGCGACATGCGCGAGCAGTTCCGCAGCCACGCCCACTTCGAGCGCACCGCCGAGTTCGTCGAGCGCTATGACAACCCGGCCTTCGACCCGCAGGCCGAGGCGCTGCCGCTGGCCTTCTTCGAGCCGATGCTGCGGCGGCTGATGGCGCAGCCGCGGCAGTCCATCTACAAGAGCGCGATGAAGGTTTAGCCCTTCTTCTGGTTGGCCTTCACGGCCGCCTTGATCAGTGCCTTCAGGGCCGGCTTGTCGATCTTGTCGCCCTCCTTGAAGTCGATGGCGCGGCGCACATGGCCTTCCAGGCTGGAGTTGAAGAGGCTCTTCGGGTCGGCCAGGGACGCGCCCTTGGGGAAGGTCATCTTCACGGCACTCTTGTAGGCCTCGCCGGTGCAGACGATGCCGTCATGCGACCAGACCGGGTTGCTCCACTTCCATTCCTCGACGATGTCGGGGTCGGCCTCGTGGATCAGCGCCCGCAGCGCGGCCAGCGTCTCGGCACGCCAGCCGCCGAGGCTGGCAATCCGTTCGTCGATCAGCGCCGCGGCGGGCGGCGCGGTGGGGGTCTTGCTCATGGGGGTTCTCGAAGCGAAGCCAGGCTCAAGCCTAAACCCACTTCAGCGCAGCATCAGCAGGCCCAGCAGCGCGAACACGCCGTACAGCGCGCGCTGGAAGACAAGGCCGGGCAGGCGCTGCCGCAGGCGGGCGCCCAGGCTCATGCCGGCCAGCGCGGCGAGCAAAGCCAGGCCACTCGCCACGGCGTCGGGCGGCGCCGCCGCCTCCAGCCCTCCCAGGCGCGCGGCCAGCGAAAGCGCAGCCAGCGTGAAGCTGATGCCCAGTGCCTGGATCAGCTGCGGCCTTCGCAACTGCAGTGACTGCAGATAGGGCACCAGCGGCAGCACGAAGACGCCCGTGGCCGCGCTCAACGCGCCGCCGAGCCCGCCGGCCAGGGCGCCAAGCCAGAGCGCATGCCGACCCGGCGCAGGCAGCTGCGGCCGTGCGAGGCCGAAGAGCCCGTAGGCCAGCAGCACGACGCCCAGCACCCGGCGGGCCTCGCCATGGCCCGAGCCCAGGCCCGGCACGGGTGCGAACAGCGTACCCAGCACCAGTCCGGCCCACAGCGGCCACAGCCGGCGCAGCAGCATGCCGCCATGCGGGCCCAGGCACTGGGCGATATTGGTCAGCAACGCGGGCAGCAGCATCAGCGCCGCGGCCGCCGCGCCGGGCAGACGCAGGCTCAGCAAGGCCATCGCAAGCGTCGGCAGGCCCATGCCGGAAACGCCCTTCACGAAGCCCGCCAGCAAGAAGGTCAGCGCCACCCAGGCCAGCATGCCGGCCGACAACCATTCGATGTCATCCATGCCGGCATGGTCGGCGCGGCGCCGGCCTGCGTCCATCGCGCACTGCCGCGCATATCCTCAGGCATTGCCGAAGGATGAGCCATGACCGAGCGCAATCCGCATTACCGCATCGACCCCTTCGACCTGCGCCTCTTCGCCGCCGTGGCCGAAGGCCGCACCATCACGGCCGGCGCGCGGGCGGTGCATCTGTCGCTGGCGGCCGCCAGCACGCGACTGCAGCGGCTTGAGCAGGCGGTCGGCGCCCAGCTGATGCAGCGCGCCAAGACCGGCATCACGCTGACCGACGCCGGCCGCACGCTGCTGCGGCACGCCGGCCGGCTGCAGCGCGAGATGGAGGCGCTGCATGCCGGCATGGCCGGCCATGCCCATGGTGTGCGCAGCACCGTGCGTCTGCTGTGCAACACCGCGGCGATCAGCGAGCATCTGCCGCCGCTGCTCGGGCCCTTTCTCGCCACCCATGCCGACATCGACGTCGAGCTGCGCGAGCTGGACAGCCAGGACGTGCTGTTCGCCATGCGCCAGGAGCGTGCTGATCTGGGCATCGTGGCTGACTATGTCAATACCGAAGGATTGGCGACGCGCGCCTTCCGCCAGGACCAGCTCGTCGCCGTGCTGCCCGCCGCGCTGGTGAAGGGGCGCGCGCGGCCCATCGCCTTTGCCGACTTGCTGACCCATCCGTTTGTCGGGCTGCCGGCGGAGGCGGGCCTGAGCCGCTTCCTGCAGGCTCGCGCGCTGCAGCAGGGCCGCGGCCTGCACCATCGCGTGCAGGTGCAGGGCTTCGACGCGTTGTTGCGCCTCGTCGCCGATGGCGTCGGCGTGGCCGTCGTGCCCGCGTTGACCGCGTCGCGGCTGGCGTCCCCGCAGGTCCGCATACGCCCCTTGAGAGATACCTGGGCCGTGCGTCAGCTGCTGCTGTGCTTCGGCGAACTCACACCCGGCGCCGCCGCGCTGCTGGACGAGCTAGTCGTGCAGTGAGGACAGGAACTGCTTGAGCTCCGGCGTCTGCGGCGCGCCGAAGATCCCGGCCGGCGGCCCGATCTCGTGCACGCGGCCCTGGTGCATGAAGATGACGCGGTCGGCCACCTTGCGAGCGAAGCTCATCTCGTGCGTGACCATCAGCAGCGTCATGCCTTCGTCGGCCAGCGTCTCGACGACCCTCAGCACCTCGCCGACCAGCTCCGGGTCTAGCGCCGAGGTGATCTCGTCGCACAGCAAAACCGCTGGCTCCATCGCCAGCGCGCGGGCAATGGCCACGCGCTGCTGCTGGCCGCCGGAGAGCTGGTCGGGCATGGCGTCGAATTTCTCGGCCAGGCCGACGCGCGCGAGCAGCTCTCGCGCCAGCTCGGCAGCCTCATGGGCGCTGCGCTTCTTCACCAGCGTCGGCGCCAGCATCACGTTGCGGCCCACGCTCAGGTGGGGGAAGAGGTTGAAGCCCTGGAAGATCATGCCGACCTGCTGGCGCAGCGCGCGCATGGCCATGGCGCTCTCGTAGAGCAGGGGCTTGCCGTTGACGGTCAGCGAGCCGTCCTGGAACTGCTCCAACCCGTTGATGCAACGCAGCAGCGTGCTCTTGCCCGAGCCGCTCTTGCCGATGATGGCGATGACCTCGCCGCGCAGGACGTCGAGGTCGATGCCCTTGAGCACCTCGTTGGCGCCATAGGACTTGCGCAGCGCGGTGATGCGCACGATGGGAGCGCCAGGCACGACGGGCGCGGCCTGCAGATCGTCAAGTTGGGCGGCCATGGGCTTTGCCTTCCAGATGTTGTGCGAACAGGCTGACGGGGAAGCACAGCGCGAAATACAGCAGCGCCACGCAGCCGAAGACGAGGAAGGGCTTGAAGCTGGCGTTGGCGATCATGCTGCCGGCCTTGGTCAGCTCGATGAAGCCGATGACCGAGGCCAGCGCCGTGCCCTTGATGACCTGCACCAGGAAGCCCACCGTCGGCGCGATGGCCAGGCGAGCGGCCTGCGGCAGGATGACGTGGCGCAGCTGCTCGCCGAAGCTCAGCGCCAGGCTGCGTGCCGCCTCCCACTGGCCGCGCGGCACGGCGTCCACGCAGCCGCGCCAGATCTCGACGAGGTAGGCGCTGGTGTAGAGGGTCAGCGCCAGCGCTGCGGCCGTCCAGGCCGATACCTCGATGCCCAGCAGGGCCAGGCCGAAATAGGCGAGGAAGAGCTGCATCAGCAACGGCGTGCCCTGGAAGAGCTGCACATAGAGGGCAATGGCGACCCGCGTGCGCGCGCCAAGGCGCAAGCGCAGCGTCAGCAGCAGGCCGCCCACCAGGCCGCCGCCGATGAAGGCGATGGCCGACAGGGCCACCGTCCAGCGCAGCGCCAGCAGCAGGTTGCGGACGATGTCCCAGAGGGTGAACTCGATCATGCCGACCGCCTGCCGAAGATGAAGCGCGGCCCGGCCCAGGTCAGCAGCTTGCGCGCCATGATGGCCAATGCCAGATAGGCCAGCGTCGCGATGATGAAGGCCTCGAAGGCGCGGAAGTTGCGGCTCTGGATCAGGTTGGCCGCATAGCTCAGCTCCTCGGTGGAGATCTGGCCGCAGACGGCCGAGCCCAGCATGACGATGATGATCTGGCTCGTCATGGCGGGCCACACGCGCTGCAGGGCCGGCGGCAGCACGACGCGCGTGAAGACCTGCACGGGGCTGAGCGCCAGGCTCTGCGCGGCCTCCCACTGGCCGCGCGGCGTGGCCTGGATGCCGGCGCGCAGGATCTCGGTGCCATAGGCGCCGAGGTTGAGCGTCATCGCAATCAGCGACGCGGCCTCGGGTGACAGCTTCACGCCCGCGGCGGGCAGGCCGAAGAAGATGAAGAAGAGCTGCACGATGAAGGGCGTGTTGCGCAGCAGTTCGACATAGGCGCCCAGCAGCCGGCGCAGCCACGTGGGGCCGCTGGCGCGGGACCAGGCACCCAGCGTGGCGATGACCAGGCCCAGCGGCGTGGCAACCAGCGTGAGCCCCAGCGTCCAGGCCAGCCCCTTCAGCAGCAGCGGCCATTCGGCCAGCACCGCGAGGAAGTCGAAGCTGATCATGGTCGGCTCAGAGCGGGAGGTCGCCCGTGCCGCGGCCCAGCCACTTCTTGGACAGCGCCTCCAGCTCGCCCGCCGACTTGGCCGCCACGATGATGTCGTTGATCTTGGCCAGCAGCGCGTCCTCGCCCTTGGCCACGCCGACAAAGCAGGGGCTGTCCTTGAGCAGCAGCTTGTATTCGGTGTTCAGCCCCGGGTTGCGCTGCATCAGGTTGCCGGCGACGGCGGCGCTGGTGGCCAGCAGCTGGGTCTGGCCCGCGGCGAAGGCGGCGATGGTGGCGTTGTTGTCCTCGAAGCGCTTGTATTCCAGCGTGGCCGGCGCGACCTTGGCCAGCTCCTGGTCCTCCATCGCGCCGCGCGTGACCGCCACGCTCTTGCCGCCCAGGTCGGCCCAGCTCTTGATGGGCAGGCTCTTGGCCGCGAACACGGCCTGGTAGAAGGGCGCGTAGGCCGCGCTGAAGTTGATGACCTTCTCGCGCTCGGGGTTCTTGCCCAGCGTCGAGATGACGAGGTCGGCCTTCTTGGTCTGCAGATAGGCAATGCGGTTGGCGCTGGTGACCGGCACCAGTTCCACCTTCACGCCCAGCTTGGCCGCGATGAGCTGGGCCACCGCCACGTCCAGGCCCTGCGGTGCCATGTCGGGGCCGACGAAGCCATAGGGCGGGTAGTCGGTCGGGATGGCGATCTTGATCGTCTTGCTCTTGGTGATGGTGTCCAGCGCGGTCTGGGCCTGGGCAGCGGCGGCCAGCAGGCTCAGGCCGGCGATCAGCATCAGGCGGCGGGAAAGCGTCGGGGTCATAGCAGGGCTCCTAGATAAACAGGATCAGCGGGTTCAGCGGATTCGGACGTGACGGACGGGGGAAGAGGCGCCAGCGCCTCACGCAACTGCTGCAGTGGGTCGTCATCGGCGGGCAGGCGCAGCGCGGCCTGCACGCTGCTGAGGTGCTCGGCCATCAAGGCTTCAGCGCGGGCGCTGTCGCCGGCGGCCAGGGCCGCGACGATGGCGACATGGTCCTGGCAGGACAGGGCCGCGTCGTGCGAGGACTGGTAGCGCATCGCGATCAACGTCGTGCGCGCGGTGAAGTCGCGCAGCGTGTCGGCCAGCAGGCTGTTGCCCAGGCATTCGGCCAGGCAGACGTGAAAGTCGCCGAGCAGGAAGCTGCGGGTGCCGACGTCTTCGCCGCGCAGCGCCGCCTGCTCCTGCAACAGATGCTGGTTCAGGCGCGCAATCGCGTCGGCCGGCAATTGCGGCTGGCCGCGGATGAGCCCGAGCTCGATGACGCGGCGCGCCTCGAAGGCCTCGCGCACCTCTTCCGGGCTCGGTGCGATCAGATACCAGCCGCGCCGCGCGCTGACCGTGACGATGCCGCGCGCCGCCAACCGCGTCAGCGCCTCGCGCACGATGGTGCGGCTGCAGTCGAACAGCAGCGCGAGTTGCTGCTCGCCCAGGCGCGCACCGGGCGCGAGCTTCTGCGCGAGCACCGCTTCGACGATGCGCTGGCTGATGTCGGTGGCTGAAATGCCCATGCGGGGGCTCTTTGCAGCTTCCGTGCCAGCGCGCTTCAGGCTTGTATGCAAGCCGGGCGCACAAGATTTGGGCCGACTCGCCGCTTCGTCGCACTGTCACGGTGCCGAACAGCCCCAAGGCGAATCGGGGTGTTCCCCATCGGCTACACCAACGGCTGCGTCATCCCACCGAAAGGCCAGTCATGGACCTGCAACTGAAGAACCGCCTCGCCCTCGTGTCCGGCAGCACCGCCGGCATCGGCTTTGCCATCGCGCAATCGCTCGCCGCCGAGGGTGCGCGCGTCATCGTCAATGGCCGCATGCAGCCGGCGGTCGACGCGGCCGTCACGTCGATCCAGGCCACCACGGGCCAGCAGGTGCTCGGTTTCGCCGGCGACCTCAGTCAGCCCGACGTGGCCGAAGCGCTGGTGCGCGCCCATCCTGGCATAGCGATCCTGGTCAACAACCTCGGCATCTTCGAGGCCAAGCCCTTCGAGGACATCCCCGACGCCGACTGGCAGCGCTTCTTCGACGTCAACGTGCTCAGCGGCGTGCGCCTGGCGCGGCTGGTGCTGCCGGCGATGAAGGCGGCCGACTGGGGCCGCATCATCTTCATCTCCAGCGAAAGCGCCGTGCAGATCCCGGCCGAGATGATTCACTACGGCATGACCAAGACCGCCCAGCTCGCCGTCTCGCGCGGCCTGGCCGAGTCCCTGGCCGGCACCGGCATCACCGTCAACAGCGTGCTGCCTGGCCCGACGCGCTCACGCGGCGTCAACGACTTCGTCGAGCAGGTCTCCAACGGCAAGTCCTTTGCCGAGTTCGAGACCGAGTTCTTCGAGAAGGTCAGGCCCACCTCGTTGATCAAGCGTTTCTCGACGCCCGAGGAGGTGGCGGCCATGGTGACCTATGTCGCCAGCCCGCTGGCGTCCTCCACAACCGGCGCGGCGTTGCGCGTGGACGGCGGCACGACGAAGAGCGCCTTCTAGGGAGGCCAGTCAGGCGCCGAGGGCTGCTTCAGGCGGGGTGCGGTCCTCGCGTGGGTGCGTTCGGCTGACGGCTTCCGACCCGGAGCAGTCCTTGGGGGTGCCGATTTGGGCGCCTGATACTGGTCGTCCAACGCGCAAGGCGTGCGGAGACGAAGCCGCCCCACACAAATGACGGGTTAGGCTTTGGCGCCTTCCTTGCGTGCATTCGCTAGGGCCTGAAATATCACTAAGCCTCCCGCCAAAACGGACGCGAGCTCCACGAATGCACCAATTCACCATTGCGTTGGAGCGTCGCCACGCCAAGTTTTTTGGCATCAACAAGTCGTTGATATACGTCGTGATAGAGGCTCTCGATCTCGGCCCAGCTGTTCAATGTCACGCTCCCATGATCGCCTTGGTCATCGTCCCTTCCCGGATACCCAGGGCTCCCCCAATGAACGTAACCCTGTTTATTTGGGTCAGACCAGGTTCCGTGAAGTACGCGCTTCCAGCGCCTCCCCTGGACAGACCGCAGCAGTTCTGCCGAGTCTTTGTGATCCGGTGTGAATGTGTGGTCCGACGTGCCAGCGGAATGATCAAACCCCTTCCGCATGTGTACGTGAAGACGAAGACACGAGGGGCATTGGTAAAGGGTCGCCTTAACGAAGTGCCAAGCAAGGTTCAGTTTTGACGCCTGCGAAACCTCCATAAAGTCTTCCCAATCCTGCATTGAAATCAATTGAGCTTGATCGGGTGTGTAGTCCTTAAATCCATGTCCGCAAGGACATCCGTACGAACCCATGTCTATCCCTCTTGATGAGCGTCCTAGGCTACCCGAATCGGGTCGTTCGTCGAGGACCGGATTTGGCCGAAACGGGCCCTCGGCCACTACTTGGGCGCCAATAGCGGCGGCAGATCATTCAGCCACGGCATTTCGTTCCAATCTACGTCGCCGAAGACCTCAGCCTCTGCCCGTGTGAACCAGACGCCGTGTGCATCAACCCAGAACGACTCGCCAGACGTCAGCTTCACAGCCTTGGAGATTCCATGAAAGTCTCGGCGCAACAGGAGGTCGATCGGTACAACTTCGGTTCGCAGAACCGTGTCGACGGGCGCCTCATGACCGTCGGGCAGCAAGTGAAGCGAACGCCGACCGGTAGGCTCCTGGCGCAGCGCCACCCGGTACACGTTGCTGTCGTCAACATCTCTTCTCAGCCACATTTGAATCTCCTCCCGGCCTGATTTTCCTGAGGGGCTGTCACCACTCAGTTCGGAAGCGGTCTATTGCCGAAGGCCGGTTCCGGCCGATAGGGCTCATTCCACAGCGCCCGCCTCAAGCCCTTCAAGGGTGCGGATGAAGGGCAAAACAATTGGATGCGCGTCGACCCAGCGTTGACCAAGGAAGGCGGCTACCGAGCCCCCGCCGATAACGCTAGCAATCGACCCTGACGCAGACGCTGCCTGCAACAGCAAGTGCGATGTGTGCATCACCTGTTCGCTTTCGTTGGCCTCGGCGGCCGCCATCTCTTCAAGCCACTCCTTTTGGATGGCGGAGACGAGCTTCCCTGCGGCCTTCTCAAGCGGGCTCCGATCTCGTGGCATGCGGTTTAGCCTATCTCAAAGCGGACGCTCCCCGAGGGCCGCTCCTGGCCGGTCCGCGAAATTGGCAGTGAGCCCCGCCTAACCCAGGTGCATCTGACCGGCGCCCACCAAGCCGATCAGCCCGATCACGATCAGGTAGATTGCGACGATGTAGTTGAGCAACCTGGGAACCACGAGGATCAGGATGCCGGCGAGCAGGGAGATGATCGGGGCAAGGCCGAGATGGAGATTCATGGAAATTTCCTTGGTTATCGCACGGCCTCGACGACAAGAGCATCGCCAAGCATGCACGTCAGCCTACCCGAAAGCTGCCGATCGTCAGCGACATCTCCTGGCCGCTTGGGGTCGACTTCAAGGACCTGCGTGGACACGACGCAAGCGCCACAGCGCCACGCCGAAGACGAGCAGCCCCATCGCCAGGGCTGGCACCAAGGTCACGACGAGGTTGCCATCCGGCGTGGCCCATGACACCGCGCCCGCAGTGACGACGGCAGCGACAGCCCCGAGCACGATGGCCGTCGCTCTGGATTTCCGACGCTCGTCCTGATTTGCGCTGTTCATGGTTGGTTGAGCGCCTTGGCCAGGATCGGCAGGCTGATGTCCATCCGGTAGTCCACCGCCGTATGGTCGTCGCCGAATTCCTCGTAGACATGGGCGATGTCCATGGCGACCAGCCGCTGGTGCATGCGCCTGGCGCCATAGACCAGGTTGTATTGGTCGACGTCGCCACAATCGATGTACAGGGCCTTGAGCGTCGCCAGTCCGTGGCCATGCTGTTCAACCAGGGTCAGCGGGTCCCAGGCCATCCAGTTCGCCCAGCGCTCGGGGATCAGTTCGCAGGTGTCCAGCGTCACCGGCAGGCGAACGCCATAGGGCATCGAAGGATCCGGGTCGAAGCTCGCCGCCTGGGCCAGCATCATGAGGATGTGCACATCGCTGTCCTTGGCCTTCCTGGCTTTCCAGAAGGCGTCGATCCACGCGCCGATCTCGGGCTTCTTGGCGAGCGCGCGCAGCACCGGCACGAATTCGTGCCGGTAGAGAAGCTCGAACCCCATGTCGCCGGAATGCACGGCCGCCGCGCTCCAGAAGTCGGGGTGCAGCAGTGCATGGACCATCGCGCCGTAGCCGCCGCTCGACTTGCCGAAGATGCCGCGCCGGCCCGGCCCGCCACAGCCAAAGCGGGCTTCGACGAAAGGCACCGCCTCCGCCCGCAGGAAATCGTCCCAGCGTCCTACCGCGGTCGAGTTCACATATTGATTGCCGCCGAGGCGGGTGAAGCAGTCCGGGAAGGCCACGACCACGGGCGGCATCGCGCCGGTCGCAATCAAGCGGTCGAGCCGCTCGGGCACGTTCTCGCCAAAGTTCTTCCAGTTGGTGTGGGCCGGACCGCCTGCGGTGAACCCCACGACATCGACCAACAGCGGCAGGCCGCGGCCATCATGCCCGGCCGGCACGTAGACGTCGATCGCGCGCAGGGTGGGGTCCCCGAGCAGATTGCCGGCGAGCACCTGGCTGTCAACTGCCAGGCGATGGACCGCACCAACGGCCATGTTCGAGCTTGTGCGCATCTCGGTTCTCTCTGCCTATCGACCCATGGATTGCCGCTGCCAGTGTGCAGCCGCTCGCCGACTGAGGATAGTCGCGAGCGGTTCTCGGTTCCAGCTCAACCCCGTGTCTCTGCCGAGGGCCGCACTACCGATGCTCGTCGCAAGGGCCAGCGATTCCGCTTGCCTTCACACGAAACGACGGATCGCCGACGCCGTCACGGACGTGCGGCGCGAACACCCCAACCACCCGCAGGCCTGAACAGCGCACGGCCCAGGTGGCGGGCGACTTCGCCCATGGCCAGTTGGCCCTTGCTGGAGGCCACGCCCTCGCCGTAGACGATGACCGTCGCGTCATGAAAGCCGCGCTGCGCCCACGCCAGCGCGGCGGCGAAGACCTCGTCGGCGATGCCGTTGCGCCTTTCGCTGAGCGAGCCCATGCCGTCCAGGCTCAGCAGCACGAAACCCTGGCTGACGCCGCAGCGCAGCCACAGGCTTTCGACCTCGCGCAGGCGGCTGCTGATCGTGTCGACGGACAGGCTGCGCGTGTCGCAGGCCAGCGGCAGCTGCCAGAGATCCTGGCCACTGATCACATGCGCCGGCGCTCCGAACCAGGCTGTGGCCGACATCTCGATGTTGTCGGGCGCGTCGACGGGCCACTGGACGCGCGCGTCCGAAGCGCAGGCCGGCGTCCCGATGACCAGCAGCCCCGCGCGCAGCTCGCAGGCCAGGGCTTGGCGCACGGACTGACTATCCCGGCACAGCACGACCGGCAGATAGCTGTAGAGCCCGTCCAGCGCCTCCGGCCCCTGGCGGGCGAAGGCGTCGGAACGCGACTTCATGCCGGCCCACTCGACGAAGCCGGCGCGCAGCAGTTCCAGCGGCAGCGAGCCGCGGCTCACCCTGAGGTCCTCGCCGGTGGCATCGATCAGATAGGGCAGGCGATGCCTGAGGAGGTCCTGGGTGGCGTGGCGAGCGCTGGAGGCCAGGAACAGGTCGGGTGCGTTCATGGCCTCATGATGGGCATGGCAGCCGGGCCCTTGAAGAGCCACCGGCCCTTGCGTCACAAGGAGCCGCTTCAGCAGCGCGGCTTCCAGCGCAGGGCCTGGACCGGCCTGCCGCTCGATGGATCGGTCAGCACCAGCGCGACCTCGCGCGTCCCGTCCAGCTCGCCTTCGTAGGCCAGCTGAACGGGCATGCCCGGTGCCAGCTTGAAGGGACGCAGCTTGCGGTAGTCGCGCACGACGAAGTCATGCTTCAGCGTGAGGCCGGCGTTCTCGCCGCCGCCCACATAGCTGCTCAGGCCGTTCTCGCTGGCGGCCCAGTAGCCGACCAGTTCCAGGGGCTTTGACGACTGCGACGAGACGCGTGCAGAGAGCCGGCGTCCTTCCACCTGCATCTCCACCGCCACGCCGGCGTCCGTGGCGGCGGGAACGGGCGGCAGCGTGCGGTCGCGCCCGTTCACCAGCACCTGCGGCGTGTAGATGCCCGCGGCCCCGCTGACGGCCAGCACCTCCTTCTGCCGCCGCGTGTAGGCCGCACTGGCATAGCGGTCCTTCCAGTGCTTGTCGTCGAAGTAGTCGACGTGGAAGGCCAGCGGCAGCACGGACTTGTCGCCCGCCAGCGTGGACAGCCAGGCTTCGATGGGCGGGCAGGAGCTGCACTTCTCCGAGGTGTAGGTCTCGACGACGGTGGGCGGCGTGCCGCTGGCCTTCAATGCGCAGCTCTCACCCGGCGCCGCGACAGCGGGCAAGGCCGCCAGGATGGCGGCCAGGGCGACCACCAGCAGGGCCGCCGCCCAGGCCTCAGAAGCGGTACGTCGCGTTGACATAGGCCAACCTTCCGCGCGGGTCGTACAGCGACACGTCATAGCCGTACTGGAACTGGTTGCTGACGAAGATATAGGTCGGCGGGTCCTTGTCGAACAGGTTCTTGACGCCCACGGCCAGCTGCAGGCCGCGCCAGCCCTTCCAGCTGACTTGCGCGTCGTAGAGGGCCTGGCTCGGCACACGGTGGGCGTTGCCGTTGAGGTCGTCGCCGTCGCGATAGCCCGTGTAGTAGTTCTGCACCAGCGTGGCCGACCACGGTCCCTTCGTCCACGTCGCGCTCAGCATGTGCTTCCAGCGCAGTACGACGCCGCCGCCGTTGGCGCCCAGCACGGGCGAGCCGTCGCTCTCGACGGTCGTGCCCACCTTGTGCGACAGGAAGCCGCCGGCGCTGGCTTCGTCGAACTTGCTCATATAGGTGCCGACGAGGTTCACGTCCAGCCGCCCGAAGGCATAGGTGTCGCGCCAGACGAGGTCGACGTCGAAACCGGACAGCTTCGCGTCGCCGGCATTGGTCAGGGCGGTGGTGATCTGCTGGATCTCGTTGGCCGGGCTCACCTTGACGAGACCGGCATAGGCCGGGTCGCCGCGCCGGAAGCCCGAGACCACCTCCTGGGCGGAGGGCGCGTTGATGATGTCCTTGAGGCGGATCTTGAAGAAGTCGACGGTGGCGGAGAACTGGCGAATGGGGGACAGCACGAAGCCCACCTGGCTCTGGCGCGAGCGCTCAGGCTTCAGGTTGGGGTTGCCGCCCGACAGGCCGTTCACCTGCAGGTCGGTCTGGCCCGTCGCGGGGTCGTCGAACTGCTCCGAGGAGCCCAGGGTCTGCGGCGTCCAGAGGTCGACGAGGGTGGGCGCCCGAAAGCCCGTCCCCGCTGAAGCGCGAAACACCAGGCCGTCGGCCGCGCGCCAGCGCAGGCTGCCCTTGTGGTTGCTGGACGAGCCCACGTCGTTGTAGCGGTCGCTGCGCACCTCGAGCGACGCCTCCAGCGACTTGAACACCGGCACGCTCAACTCCCCGAACAACGCCTTCACATTGCGCGAGCGGTCGATGGGCGCCACCGAGCCGCCCAGGCCGGCGATGTCGCCGCTGAAGAGGGCCGCGGACGGGTCGGTCTTGTAGGCCTCCTTGCGGTACTGGAAGCCGAGGGCGTACTGGGCGGCGCCGGCGGGCAGGCTGAAGGCGGGGCCGGCCACCTTGCCGTCCACCACGTCCGTCTTGGCCAGGCCGTTCAGGGTCTGGCCGGTGTAGGCCGTGGCCTTGAGCTTGTCGACCAATTGCTGCGATTGCTGGCCGCCCGATGCCCAAGGGTTCCACAAGCTGTTGTTGGCCGGATCGTTGATGACGGCCGCATAGCCGACCTGCGAGAAATAGCCGTTGACGGCCTGCCCCTTGAGCTTGCTCTCGTTGTGCGACGCGGCCAGCTCGTAGTCGTGCTCGCCGACATGGCCGTTGGCGCCCAGCGTGATGCGGGCCTGCGTGCTGGTATCGCTGTTGATGCGGCTGCCCAGCGCCGATTCGCGCACCGTGACGGCCAGCGGCTTGCCGATCAGGTCGGTGAAGCCGCGCGACTGCAGATAGGCCGTCGGGTAGTTGGGGTTGCCGGGCAGCAGCAGCAGGGCCGGGTCGACGTGGCGCTGGCCAAACAGGTTGTCGGTCTCCAGGAAGGAGGCGCGGATGGGGCTGGCCTGGAAGCTCTGCGTGATCTTGCTCTGGCCCCACAGCAGATCGGCGAACACCTCGAGGTTCTCGGACGCTTTCCAGATCAGGTTGGCGGTGAGGTTCTTCAGTTCCCGGTTGGGAACAAGGCCCACATAGGGCGCGCTGTCGAAGGAGCAGACCGGGGCGCCCTGGAAGCCGCCGCTGGCACGCTTGAACATGCCGATCGTCGTGCAGTCCACCGGGCTGCCGTAGCTGCTGTTGGGAGAGCGGAAGAAGCGATAGCCCGGCGTGGCCTCCACCTCCTGCAGCGTCTTGCCGGGGATCCAGGCCCCTTCGATATTGCCCTGGCCGGTGGCGCCATTCGTGTAGAAGGGCGGCACATTGCCGCTGCGGGCGAAGTCCCGCTCTCGGCCGTACAGCGCGTCTTCCTTCTCGTAGGCGGCGGACGCGACGACGCTGAAGCGGTCGGCATCCAGGTCGCCGAAGCCGGCCACGATGGACGCCTTGTGGTTCTTGCCACCGCCGTCGCGCGTCGGGGCGCCGGCCGACACGCCCACCTGCACGCCGTCGAAGGACTTGGTCAGGATGAAGTTGACGACACCGGCCACCGCGTCGCTGCCATAGACGCCCGAGGCGCCGTCCTTCAGGATCTCCACGCGCTCGATGGCGGCCAGCGGGATGGTGTTGACGTTCACCGAGGCCTGGGCGCCGCCCGGAAACGGCGCGAGGCGGCGGCCGTTGACGAGCACCAGCGTGCGGTCGGCGGTCAGGCCGCGCAGGGAGACGGAGGACAGCCCGCCGGTGGACGAGCCCGCGCCCATCGCATTCGTCGTGGAGCCCATGCTGGAGGCCGCCGAGATCGATGCCAGCAATTGCTCCGTGCTGGTGGCGCCGGTGCGCGCGATGTCGGCCTTGGTGATGATCTGCACGGGCAGCGCGGTCTCGGAGTCCACGCGCTTGATGGAGGAGCCCGTCACGAGCACCCGCTCAAGCTGCTGCCCCGAGGCGTCCGCAGTCTGTGCCTGGGCGCTGGCGCACAGCGTGATCGTGGTGATGGTGACCAGGCCTCGCACCAGCAAGGCGATCGGTTGGAGTTGGTGTTTCATGGGGTGGCGTCGTCTCGAACGGTTGGGACGAGCCAGTCTGGGACGCCCCCTTGGCAGCGGATAGGGCCACTTTCCAAGCACTCACTTGGAGCCAATTGGCGGCCACAGGGAAAGTCCCCCGTGACCATCGTCATGGGCCGATCGGGACGGGAGCGGGGTCTAGAGGAGCGCCCGTGCGTCGCCGCGCATCACGTCGGCCAGGCATTCACCCAGCATCGCGGTGGCCGCGTTGATCTGGGCAACGGACAGCGCGGCAAAGCCCATCAGCAGCCCTGGAAGCCGAGGCTTCTTCGTGTAGTGATGCTCCACCTCATGCAGGCCCAGGCCTCGCGCGGTGGCGAGCGCGATCAGCGCGGCCAGCTGGGCGTAACTGAGCTCGGGAAACCAGCAGATCAGATGCATGCCTCCGCCGCTGTCATCGATCTGGACGAAGGCCCCGCAATGGGCCTGCAGGCCAGCCAGCAGCGCGCGCCGGCGCTTCTTGAGTTCGAGGGTGGCGCGCTTGAGGTGGCGCACATAGGCGCCGCTCGACATCAACCGTGCCACCGCCGCCTGCTCCACCGCGCTGCAGCGCATGTCCGCCAGCATCTTGGCCCTGATCAGATCGCGGCGTACCGGCTCCGGCGCGATCATGTAGCCCAGCCGTATCGACGGCAGCAGCGTCTTCGTGAACGTGCCGATGTAGAGAACCCGGCCGTGGCTGTCCAGGGAATGCAGCGCGGGCGGCGGCCGGCCGTCGAACTTGAACTCGCCGTCGTAGTCGTCCTCCAGGATCCAGAAGCCCTGCGCGGCGGCGCGCTCCAGCATGGCGGCCCGGCGCTGCAGCGACATCACGCGCCCGGTCGGGAACTGGTGCGAGGGCGTCACATAGGCCAGCTTGATGCCTTCGATGGGCAGGGCGTCGACCTCGATGCCCTCGTCGTCCACCGGCACATGCTGCACCACCGCGCCATGGGCCGTGAAGGCCTGCGTCGCGAGCTGGTAGTGCGGCTCCTCCAGCACCACCTTTTCCCCTTCGTCGACCAGAACGCGCGCGGCCAGCGAGATGGCCTGCTGCGTGCCGTTGACGATCACGACGTCGGCGGCCGTGCAGCGGATGCCGCGGTATTTGCCCAGGTGGTCGGCAATCTGGCTGCGCAACTCCAGCAGGCCCTGGGCCGGCGCGCCATGGGCGCCGGTGCGCTGCGCCGCGTGGATCAGCGCCCGCCGCCAGATGGTGAACAGGGCCACGTCCACCATGGGCTCGCCATATTGCAGATTCCAGCGCAGCCCCTCTTCGCGCTTTTCCAGCGTCACCGGCGGCAGCGACCTCACCCGGCCGGCATAGCGGCTCTGCGCCTGCACGGGCAAGGGCGGCTGCGCCGGCTGCGGCCGTGGCGGGCGGGCCGCAACGCGTGTGCCCGAACCCGACTTCGCCACGGCGAACTGTTCGGCGCACAGCGATTCATAGGCGGCGATGACGGTGTTGCGCGAGACGCCGAGCTTGGCCGCCAGCTCGCGGGTCGACGGCAGGCGCGACCCGGCCGCCAAGCGCCCGTCCTGTATGCCCTGCTTCAAGGCCCTCAGCACCTGCGCCTGCAGGTCACCCATTCCGTCCAACGCGAGAAACATCCTTCACTCCGCCTTGCCGACAGTGACGAGCGCCGGGCATCCCGTCGTGATCGAGAAGCTCGGCATTGAACTTCGAATCCGGCTTGGGTAGCAACTCGCGACCCCGGGTCATCGTAGGGTGCACAGGCGCGGCCTTGCGCGACGGCCCACAACGCCCGTCGCCCGCAGCCTCCTGTGTTCGTCCTACGATGCGCGGCGTCAGCGTGGCGAAACTGGTAGACGCACGGTCGCAACCGTCCCTGCGAGGGGTGCAGGCTTCGACACCTGCCGCTGACACCTTCCCTCCTCTCATTCCATGCCGCTTCTTCTCATCATCGACATGCAGGTCGGCATGACCTGGCCCCAATCCGGCAGCCGCAACAACCTGCAGGCCGAGGCCCACATCGCGCGCCTGCTGGGCGTCTGGCGTGAGGCCGGCGCGCCCGTCGTCCACGTGCGTCACATGTCGCGCACGCCCGGCTCGCCGTTCTGGCCGGGCCAGCCGGGCGCCGAGTTCCAGCCCGCGCTGGCGCCCCGCGACGGCGAGCACGTCGTCGAGAAGAACGTGCCCGACGCCTTCACCCTCACCGGCCTGGAACGCTGGCTGCACGCCCGTGGCCACCGCTCGCTGGTCATCGCCGGGGTCAGCACCAACAACTCGGTCGAGTCGACCGCCCGCAGCGCCGGCAACCTGGGTTTTGAGACCCATGTGGTGGCGGACGCCTGTTTCGCCTTCGGCAAGACCGATCTGCGCGGCGTCGATCACCCCGCCGAGGAGGTGCACCAGATGGCCCTGGCCAATCTGCAGGGCGAATACGCCAGCGTCATCGACACCGACGCAGCCACCGCCCTGCTGGCCCGCTGACGCCTCGCAACGCTATGGTGTCCGCATGCGCCTGCTGAGCGTCGAGGACAACCTTGACATTTAGCCCTTGCGGCGGCGCGCGAGCGCGGTGAGGCCGATGAGGCCGGCACCGCCCAGCAGGAGCGCGGCCGAAGCCGGCTCCGGCACGGCCTGCACGGCGACCGACAGCTGGTAGGGCGCGGCTGCCGCGTTGGCGCTGAGGCCCAGCGTCGCGCTGTAGTTGGCGCCACCGGCCACGCCGGGACCGCTCAGGTCCTGGGACCAGGACCACTCCACCGCGTTCGCACCGACAGCTTCCAGCTGGACCCAGTAGGTCGTGTTGGCGGCGAGCTGGACACCGGCCGCTGGCTTGAAGGTGTAGGCGGCGAAGTCGGTCGTCGCCACCGCCGCGCTGGACAGCGTGCCCAGCGTGGCGATCAGCGCGCCGGGGCCGGTGGCGCTGTCGGCGTGCAGGCTGACGAGTACGTCGCCGACAACCTGGGCGTTGTCGCTCTTCAGCAGCGCCGTGACCTGGGTCAGCACGAGGCCGGCGTTGGCGCCGGTGTTGAAGGAGTCGGCCAGCGGGCCGAAGCTCAGCAGCGGATCGGCGCCGTCACGGGAGCCGGCGAGGTTGTCGAACAGCGTGGCGGCGTGGGCGGAGGGCATCGCCGCCACGATAGCCGCAGTCAGCAGGGTGCGAAGCAAGTGCATGGTGATCCTCAGAGCAAGGGGTCGCTGATGCCGGCGGCGCCGGTCTCGATGTGGCCGGCGAAGTGGGCGAGAAAGCGCGCGTCGCCGTCGGCGCTCACCGCCAGGTCGTACCAGCGCGAGCTGGTCTGCAGCGACCAATCGGAACGGAAGCTGGCACCGGGCTGCAGCGCCTGGTGTGAGCTGGCGTTGGTGTAGCGGTCCGTCACGGTGACCGTCACGGCCGCTTTGCCGGCGTTGGTCACGGTCAGTGAGAGGCCACCCGTCGCGCGGCTGGTGCTGCCGCGCACGGTCAGCTTCGCGGCACCCGCATCCAGGCTGCCGGCGTAGCGACGGAAGAAGCCGTTGGGGCCGTTCACGCTCACGTCGTAGGCGCCACCGGCCGGCGTCGTCCAGGTGTCGGCCAAGGTCTTGCCGGTCTCCACCGTGTAGCCCCAGGGGCCGGTACCGCCGCCGGCGACGCAGCCATTGGCCGTGCGCACATGCAGCCAGGCGCCGGCGCTGCCCGTGTTGGCGAAGTCGAGGCTGAAGCCGCTGCTGGACAGCGGCGTCCAGTCCGCCTGCAGCTCGTAAGGCAGCGCACGGGCCAGCCGCGTGCCGCTCTCCTGCACCGGCATGGCCTGGTTGGCCGGCACCGGTGGCGTGTAGGTGCTGTATTTCTTGCCACTGACAACGTCGGCCTGCGGCGGCGCGTACGACGCGGTGCTGGGCAGGCGCGCGGCCGTCGCGTTGGGTAGCGTGAAGTCCAACGTCGAGCTCAGGTCGCCGCAGACGGCGCGGCGCCACGGCGAGATGTTGGGCTCCACGACACCAAAGCGCTTCTCGATGAAACGGATGATGGAGGTGTGGTCGAAGGTCTCGGAGCAGACCCAGCCGCCTTTGCTCCACGGCGAGATCACGAGCATGGGCACGCGCGCGCCCAGGCCGTAGGGGCCTGCCGCGTAGCTGCCGGCCCCAGGATAGATCTCGTTGACGGTGCTGACCGTGGACTTGCCCTGCGCGGCGGTGGCCGGCGGCGTGGGCGCGACGATGTGGTCGAAGAAGCCGTCGTTCTCGTCGAAGCAGATGATGAAGACCGTACTGGCCCAGACCGCGGGGTTGGCGGTCAGCGCGTTCAGCACGTTCTGGATGTACCAGGTGCCATAGCTGGTGGGCCAGTTGCTGTGCTCGCTGTAGGCCTCGGGCGCGGCAATCCACGACACCTGCGGCAGCGTGCCGTTCAGCACGTCGGCGCGCAGCTGGTCGAACAGCGTGCCGTTGTTGAAGGCACCGCCATTGAGCAGGTTGGTGCCGGTGCGGCCGCGCTCGTAAAGCGGGCTGCCGGGTAGCGCATTGCGGTACTGGTTGAAGTACAGCAGCGCGTTGTCACCGTAGTTGCCGATGTAGGGATTGGCGCCGTCCCAGCCCCAGGAGCCGGTGGCGTCCAGGCCGTGGCCGACGTCCTGGTAGACCTTCCACGTGACGCCGGCCTGCTGCAGACGCTCGGGGTAGGTCGTCCAGTTGTAGCCCTGCTCGGCGTTGTTGACGACCGGGCCCTGGGGCGGCGTGCCGTTGCCGGCGTTGCTCCCGCTGGCATTGAGGGCCAGGGTGCCCGGCGTGCTGCCGGTGTTGGTCACATTGATGCCACCCGGCAGCGTGCCGTTCTGGCCGCACCAGCCCGACCACAGGTAGTAGCGGTTAGGGTCCGTCGACGCCATGATCGAGCAGTGATAGGCGTCGCAGATCGTGAAGGCGTCGGCCAGCGCGTAGTAGAACGGGATGTCGGCGCGCTGCAGATAGGCCATGGAGACCTTGCCCTTGGCGGGCACCCAGCGGTCGTTGTGGCCGTCGTTCCAGGCCTTGTGCGCATCGGCCCAGGCATGCGGCAGGCCGGTCAGGAACTGCTGGCCCAGGTTGGCCGCGGTGGGGTGGAAGGGYAAGATGGTCGGCGGGTTCTGCGTGGCGCCGGCCGCGTTGAGGTTGGGCTGCTCGAAGATGGGCTTGCCCGAGCCGTACTGCTTCACCGCGCGCGGGTCGCCAAAGCCGCGCACGCCCCGCAGCGTGCCGAAGTAGTGGTCGAAGGAGCGGTTCTCCTGCATCAGCACGACGATGTGCTTGACATCGGCGATGGTCCCGGTCGCACCCTGGGCGGGGACGGCCAGCGCCTGGCGGATGCTGTCGGGCAGCGCGGCCGCGGCGCCCGCCCCTGCCATACCGCGCAGCAGCGCGCGGCGGTTGATCTTCGTCATGTCTTGCATCCTCTCGGCTCGAAGGCGCGATGCGCGCCGTTCGGAAAATTCTGCTCACGGTTTGTGGCAAGCCGGTGGCAGTACCGTGGCTAGGGGGCCTTGCAGTGGATGACGTTAACCTCGCGCCATGCCCGTGCTCCTCATCATCGACATGCAGGTCGGCATGACCTGGCCCCCGTCCGGTGCCCGCAACAACCCGCAGGCCGAAACCCAGATCGTCCGCCTGCTTGACAGTTGGCGCCGCGCCGTCGTCCACGTGCCCCAAATCTCGCGCACGCCCGGCTCGCCGTTCTGGCCGGTTTGGCCCGGCGCCGAGTGCCAGCCCGCGCTGGCCCGCTGAGCCATGCGCCTCCTTCTCGTTGAAGACGACACGATGATCGGCGAGAGCCTGCGCGAGGCGCTGCGCCGCCAGGGCTTTGCGGCCGACTGGGTGCGCGACGGCCAGGCCGCCGATGGCGTGCTGGCCAGCGGCGAGCGCTTCGACGCCGTGCTGCTGGACCTCGGCCTGCCCAAGCGCGGCGGCATCGACGTGCTGAAGAGCCTGCGCGCCCGCGGTGACGCGACACCCGTCATCGTGCTGACCGCGCGCGACGCGCTGAGCGACAAGGTGGCCGGCCTGGACGCCGGCGCCGACGACTACCTCGTCAAGCCCTTCGAGCTGGACGAGCTGCTGGCTCGGCTGCGCGCCCTCGCACGCCGCCACGGCGGCCGCACCGACACGGCCCTGGCCGTGGCCGACCTGCGCCTGGACCCGGCCACGCGCGAGGTCACGCGGGCTGGCAAACCCATCCTGCTGTCGGCGCGCGAGTTCGCCCTGCTGCAGGCACTGCTGGAGCGCCCCGGCGCCATCGTGTCGCGCGCCCAGCTCGAGGACCGCCTCTACGGCTGGGGCGAGGAGCTGGAGAGCAACGCCATCAGCGTCTACATGCACCAACTGCGCAAGAAGCTCGGTGCCGATCTGCTGCATACCGTGCGCGGCCTGGGCTACTACGCCGGCCCTGAAAAAGGCGGCGCGCCATGAAGTGGCTGGGCACCTTGCGCGGCCGCCTCTTCGCGCTGCTCGCCCTCCTCGGCGCCGTGACGGCCCTGGCGGTCGCCGGCGCCACCTATGTCAGCGTGCGTGCCGAAGCCGACGAGCTGTTCGACTACCAGCTGCGCCAGACGGCGCTGTCGCTGCGCGACCAGGGCCGCATCGCTGGCGACGAGGCCGCGGCGCTGGCCGACCCCAGCCTCGACTACCTGGTGCAGATCTGGTCCGTGCAGGGCCTGGAGATCTATTCCAGCCGGCCCCAGGGCATGACCGAGGCACTGCCGGCGCGCGCGGTGCTGGGCTACTCCAACCTGCACCTGGCCGGGCAGGACTGGCGCGTGTTCAGCGCGGCGACGCCGCTGCGCGTCGTCCAGGTGGCCCAGCCGCTGGCCGTGCGTCAGCGCCTGGCCGCGGTGGCCGCGCTGCGCAGCGTCGTGCCCGTCGCCGTGGCCCTGCCGCTGGTCGCGGCGGCCATCTGGTGGCTGCTGGGCGTGTCACTGGCGCCACTGGCCCGCGTGACCCGCGCGGCCCAGGCCGGCGGTGCCAACGCGCTCGACCCCCTGCCCACCGCCGACCTGCCCGGCGAGGTGGCGCCGCTGGTGGAGGCCTTCAACGACCTGCTCGGGCGGCTGGCGTCGGCCTTCGACGCCCAGCGCAGCTTTGTCGCCGACGCGGCCCATGAGCTGCGCTCGCCGCTGACGGCCTTGAAGCTGCAGCTGGGCCTGCTGCGCGACGCGGCGCCCGGAGAAGAGCAGGACAAATCCATCGCCCGCCTGCGCGGCGGCATCGACCGTGCGGTGCACCTCGTCGAGCAGTTGCTGGCGCTGGCCCGCGCCGAACCGGGCGCGTCGGCGGCGACGCTGCCGCTCGACCTCGTCGACCTGGCGCGCCAGGCCGTGGCGGATGTGCAGGCCCTGGCCGACAAGGCCGGTGTCGCCGTGTCGCTGACGGCGCCCGATCCGCTGCCCCTGACCGGCGATCCCCAGGCCCTGCGCGGCGCGCTGCGCAACCTCATCGACAACGCCGTCAAGTACGGCGCCCGGACGGTGCAGGTGAGCGCCTTGCGCGGCCTTCGCGGCGCGCCGCTGCTGCGCGTGGACGACGACGGCCCGGGCATTCCGCTGCAAGCGCGCGAGCGCGTCTTCGGCCGCTTCCAGCGCGGTGAGGATTCGACGGTCGAAGGCAGCGGCTTGGGCCTGGCCATCGTGCAGGCGGCGGCGCGGCAGCAGGGGGCCAGCGTCAGCCTGGCCGACTCGCCGCTGGGCGGGCTGCGGGTGGAGGTGGCCTGGCCGGGCGCTCACTCGGGGGCTGCGGCGGGCCTCATGTGAACAGCTTGCCGTTGAGCAGCAGCCACACTGTCCGCACGGCCAGAACCGCCAAGGCCAGGCTCAGCAGGCCCAGCAGCACCGCGGCAAGCACCCAGAGTGGGCCGCTGTCCCGGAACTCCGCGTACTTCAACGCCGCATTGACCAAGGCAGCCAGCGGGAAGCCGATCGCCCACCAGGCCGGAGAAAAGCTGATGCTGGGCCGAAACACCTTGGGTGCGACCACAGCGAACATGAACAGCGCGAAGTAGAAGAGCACCGCGGCAAAGCGGTCAATGCCACCGGCGACATTGCTGTAGGCGAGAAAGCCCACGGCGAAGGGCGCCACCAGGATCATCAGCGACGGCGTCATGCCGGGCGCGAGCGGGTCGCGATGCACGAGCCGGCTGAAGATCAGAACGCAGAGCAGCAAGGCCAGCACGGCGCCGACGGCGCCCGCCATCAGGTTGAGTTCCGCTGCCCAGGCCATGGGCATGGCGCGGCCCGTCACGGCGATGTCCAGCGTGGCCACGCCGGGGATCAACGCCGCCGGCACCGCATGCGACAAGTCGACCTGGCCCTTGAGCAGGCGGGAGATCGCGACGAAGCACAGAGCGAACGTCACCAGCGCACCAACCGCCCAGAGTGTGTGGGCAGCGGCCGCGCCGTAGGGCTCGACAAGGGCGGACACCAGCAGCAAGGAAATCGCGATGGTGCCGAAGAAATTGCCGGCCACGGGATGCTGAAACTCGGCGTGCACGGCCTGCGGATGCAGGGCGAGCTTGGCGAGATAAGCCAACGAAAGCAGCAGGAACACCCCCAAGGCCAAGGCTGCGATGGCTTCGCCGACCCAGGCCGGCGCGCCCAGGCCGCCGCGCGCCAGGCGCCACGCAAGCGCCAGCCCTGAAAGCCCCATGACCGAGCCGAACAGGCTCACCGGCAGGTTGCGAACGGAGCCGCCGGCATGGGCAGCGGGAAGGAGCGGGGCCGAATCGGTGTACAGGATCTGCATGACGGTCACTCGTGGCTGAATTTGCTGGTGCAAGCAGTTTCTGCCAGACTCGCCCGGACGTGTCTTCCACGCCGCGTCGTTTTCTGCCAGTCATCGGGCCTTATCGGCCACAGCCCGCCATGCGTGTCGCCATCCTCGCCTTTCCGCGCTTCCAACTGCTCGACGTCGCCGGGCCCGCCGACGTCTTTGCCGAAGCCGCGCGCCAGCTCGGCAATCCCCGGGCCTATCAGGTGCAGTTGATCGCCGGCGAGGAAGGTTGGCTCAAAAGCAGCTGCGGCTTGCGCTTGGCCGTGGACGCGACCGTGGCGACGCATCGCGGGCGCATCGACACCCTGCTGGTGGCGGGCAGCCCCGCCATCGAGGACATGGCGAGCGACACGCCGCTGCAGGACTGGCTGCGGCGCCAGTCGCGCACGGTGCGGCGCTACGGCTCGGTGTGCACCGGCGCCTTCGTGCTGGCGGCCACCGGGTTGCTCGACGGCAAGCGCGTGGCCACGCACTGGAACTCCACGGCCCGCCTCGCGGCGGCCTACCCGGCGGCCTGCGTCGAGGCGGACGCCATCTACGTGAAGGACGGCAAGCTCTTCACGTCAGCCGGCGTGACGGCCGGCATGGACCTCGCGCTGGCGATGGTGGAAGAGGACCACGGCCGTGAGCTGGCACTGCGCGTGGCGCGCGAGCTGGTGATGTTTCTCAAGCGCCCCGGTGGCCAGAGCCAGTTCAGCGCCCACCTGGCCGCCCAGACGTCCGAGCACTCGAAGGTGCGCGACATGCAGGACCATGTGCTGGCGAATCTGAAGGGCGATCTCTCCGTGCCCGCGCTGGCCGCGCGCGCCGGCATGAGCGAGCGCAGCTTCGCGCGGGCCTTCCGCAGCGAGACCGGCAC
Source organism: Roseateles sp. P2_H4 (assembly GCF_056403315.1). NCBI lineage: Bacteria > Pseudomonadati > Pseudomonadota > Betaproteobacteria > Burkholderiales > Sphaerotilaceae > Roseateles > Roseateles sp. P2_H4. The sequence goes on from NZ_JBFUFR010000017.1 coordinate 27,603, forward strand.
CACGCCCGCGGCCTTTGTCGATCACGCCCGCATCGACGCCGCCCGCCGCCTGGCCGAGGAGTCGGACCTGCCGGCCAAGCGCCTGGCGGATGCGGTGGGGTATGCGAATGCGGACGGTTTCAGGCGCGCGTTTGCGCGAAGGCTGGGGGTCAGTTTGGCGGAGTACCGCAGGCGCTTTGCGAAGTAATCCCGCGAGGTCCAGGACGTGGGGCCCAGGATCAAATAGCGGACGCTCGCTTTGCAGCGATTGCTGGCGTTCGTTGCCCTCGCTCGAACTCACGCAAAGCGCCAATAAGCGGTCTTCACGACAACTGGCGCTGGCGCATTGGCGACAGCCCCCGCCGTCGCCCTCTTCGGACAGAGCGCTACGGAAGGCTGAGGGGCCACCTGTCGCCAGGTGACCCAAGTCCAGTTTTTGTCTGAAGCTATTTCACGGCTTTCTGTGCCGCGTAATAGCTTTCAAACAACGCCCCATATGCGGGTTCGACGTGGTCTACAAAGACTTTGGCGAATTCCATCGCGTCTGGGCGATTCCACGTGTGCATCACCTCCGTAATCGCCGCAAATGTGTCAATTGGCATTGCGCCCGCCTGCGTGACCCGGGCAATGGAGATGTCGGTTGCCATCTTCGACCAATTACCCGAGGCATCCACGATGCAGAACACTTTATATCCCTGTGCGAGGGCGCTCAGTGCAGGAAATACCATGCAAATGCTCGTGAGCGTGCCTGCAATGAGCAGTGTCTTCCGCTTGGTCTTCTCGATGGCTTCGACAAAGGGGCGGTGATCCCATGCGTTGATCGGGCCGTTACGCGGAACGTACACCGCATCGGGGTTGCTCAGAAGGATGTCGGGAATGCTTGGGCCATTAGCACCGTCGGGAACTGATGCCGTTACAACGGTCGGGATCTTCGCGATCTTCGCTACCTTCGCAAGCGCAACTACGTTGTTGCGGAGTTCTCTGTACTCCATATCACGGACCAACTGGAACAAGCCGCTCTGATGGTCTATCAGCAGCAATACAGCATCCTTGGGGTCAATCATCCACTTGTTTGTCATTTCATTTCCTTTGTTTTCGGAACTGGATACACCTCCTGCAGCCGCGGCGGCTTGGTTTGCCGCTGTCGCCGCCGTTGTCAGCAATGTCGCTCCGCCAACTGCGGCGCCGCTAATAAGCATCTCTCTACGCTTCATGTGATTCTCCGATGGGCTGATACTTTCAAATGGGGAACTAGATGTGCTGTTCTAGGCTGCGGGGAATCGTGCATTCCAGCGCATGAATATGTCGTCGACCAGTACGTGCGGCATGGTGCGGCCCCGGTGGGCAAATAATTTCAATTGGTTGGTTGCTGAATTCGCAGATAACTCGGTGGAAACCAAGCGGTCGACGCCGATGACGGTGCTTTAGCCGATCCGCTTGTCACGCCGCAACTCAGCGCCGATGCGCTGAATCTCGGCCTCCCCCTGTGCGAGGGCGGCCTTGCTGGTGTGCACCGAGTAGTAGCCCATCACCAAGTCGTGTGGGTGCTTCACCGCCGAGCCGAGGACGAAGGACGTGTCGCCGTGGGCGACGAAGTCGATGGCTTGCTCCGATTCCTCGAACACGGCGAGTTCACCGGTGCCCACCATCCCATTCACGTCGACTCCTCCCACGCTGACCGCAAACCAGGCCACGGTGTGGCCGGCGGGCGGCGTGTACCGCCAGCGTTCGCCGTCCTTCAAGCTCACGGCCAGGTAGTTCATGCCCGAAGGCGCTGGAATCGGGCTCCGGACCTTGCCGTAGCTTCCGAGCAGCACACGGGCAGGGCCTTCGTGCGAAACATCTGAAGGTGACAGGTAAAGGCTTTCCGCGGGTGCGTTTTCTTCCGAGGGCGGCAAGGCGACCCAGAGTTGAAAGCCCGACATCTGCACGTCGCCGACGGGTGCACCGATGTGCCACACGCCGTTGCCGGAGCGCATCCACTCCACCCCGCCAGCGGGCAGCACGCCCTTCTTGCCGGTCGTGTCTTCGTAGCGAAGGTTGCCTGTCATCACGAAGGTCAGCGTGGCGATGCCCGAATGCGGATGCATTGCGAAACCCTGGCTGCCAACATCGGGGGCGAAACTGTTGAGGTCGAGAAACACGAACGGCTTCAAGAGCTCGCCGAGGTCACTCGGGCTCACCAGCCGCGTGATCGGTCCATGGGTGCTTCCATGCGTGCGGTGGACGATGGCCCGCACGCCGGCGCTCGATGCTTGATCGAGGGTCGGATTGCCAGAAATGGCTTGTGATGCGGTCATCGGTCGTCCTTGGCTTTGATGTGAAGTGCGCTCGGCGAAGGCATGACGCCTGGGCTGCTGCATTCGATGCGTGAACGATAGGAGCGCTAGGATCGATGTACTAGGCGGCGCTATCGGAGTGCATCCGTCCAAAAATCGAATTAATAGGTGCTCATGCTCGATCTGAACGACATCGCCTTGTTCGTGCGCGTCGTGCGCAGCGGCAGCTTTGCGGGCGCGGCGCGGCAGCTTGGCGTGCCATCGAACACCGTCAGCAGGCGAGTCCAGGGGCTCGAACAACACCTCGGCACCCGGCTGTTGCAACGATCGACCCGCAAGCTCACGCTCACCAGCGCAGGCGAGGAGTTCAACGCGCGTTGCGCCGGTCTGGTCACCGGACTTTTCGAAGCCGGGCAAGAGCTGAGCTCGGGAAGCCGGGAGCCGAGTGGACTTGTTCGCGTTGGCGCCCCGGCCGACTTTCTCGACTTGTTCGTGATGGAGTGGATCGCCGAGTTCCTGGCAACTTATCCCAAGGTTCGACTCGCCTTGGTGCTCAGCGATTCAAAGGCGGACCTGATCGCGGATCGCATCGACGTGGCGTTTCGTGGCGGTCCCCTTGAGGACTCGGCATACGTCGGGCGGCATGTGTTCTGCACCGGCAACGACGGGCTGGTGGCCAGCCCGGGCTACCTGGCAGCGAGGGGTGCGCCCAACGCGCTACAGGACCTGCTGGAACACGATTGCGTGACGTTCGCGCAGTCTGGCAGCAGTGATGTGACCTGGCGGTTGGCCGGACCGGACGGCATCGATGAGGCTGTGCAGGTTGCCGCTCGCTTCAGCGGCAACACGGCGCAGGCCCTTCGCAAGGCCACGCTGGCTGGGCTGGGGATCACGCTGCTTCCGAGGGCCGTCATCATCAATGACTTGCGGGCCGGACGCCTTGTTCCCGTGCTGCCCGAATACCAGCGTCCCGGACACGGCCTCACTGTGCTCTACCCCAGCCGGCGTCATCTGCCGCTGGCGGTGTCGGCGTTCATTGATCTCGTCGTCGAGAAACTCGGCCAACTGGATGCGACCTTGACACCGCAGCCACCGTAGGTTGCCAGGCAGGCACGCGGTGGTGCTGTGGTCATAGCGCTCGCCTTGGGAAATTTCGATCAATACAGTGCTCAATTCGCTCTCGCGTTGCAGCACGGCGCTTTCAGAGTGACTTCACTACCAATCCGTCGCGTTGGCCCGCGCAGGCGCCCATCTGATCCGGTTCGCTTTCTACGAATCTGAACCTGTTTCTTTCATCTCGCCGAGGGCACAGTGGCAAGCCGTTGCTGTGCTCGTTCGCCTCACGAAAGACAGCGTCAAGCGGAAGTCCGGAACATCGAAATCATGGAATTGGTCCCCACCGTCTTCATTGTGTTCAAGGTGAGCGTGCTGGGAATCGGAATGTTCATCGCCATCAAGTGGCACTACGACAAAGCGAAAAGAGAGAAGGGGCCAGAGTCACAGCGCGCGCTGCTTTGGGCGGTCGCAAAGGCGGTTGTTGTCTTCATGCTGTTGCTCGTCGCCCTGCTGTTCCTGACATTCGGCCTGGGCTCGATGCTCGGCATCGACTTGACGCCTCCATGATCGAGAAGACGGGTCGGTCGAAAACTATCCTTCGCACAACCAGGTCGAGTCCATCGAAGTGTCGGAGGACGTGACATGCCAACAGAATCTGTCACGCCACAACAGAGGAATAGGCTGGGAACGAGTCGCCCTCGCGCTGAAGGTCCTGGACGAATTGAACGGCCGCCGTTGAAGACTGCTCCCAGCCTGAAGTCCCCACCGCAGACTCCACGTCCCAAGCTGCCTTAACTTTCACCTCACCTTCCCCTCATCGAGCCCTCACCTCCCCTCCCTAGAGTCCACGGCAACGGCTGCGCCGCAGCCCGCCCCTAGAGGAGAGTTCTCGATGACCCAGACCGCCAAATTGACGGTAACTGCCGCGGCCGCTGCGCTGCTGGCTGCCGGTGTGACGTTGACCACCACGGCTTCGGGCTGGACCTTGCCCGGGTTTCACAAGGCGCCCGCCGCGGCCACCAGCGACGCCACGCCCGGCAGCGTCGCCTCCACCACCGTGGCCCTGGCAGCGGCCACCACGGCCGCGCCGGCCGTCAGCCTGCCGCCCGCCCAGCTGCCTAACTACCGCGCCATCGTGCAGACCCAGGGCCCKGCCGTCGTCGGCATCACGGTGGCCGGCCTGCACAAGGTCGGCAATGACGACGGCGACGAAGGCCCGGTCGCGCGCGGTGACGATGACCCCTTCTTCCGCTTTTTCCGCGGCATTCCCGGCCTGCGCATGCCCCAGCAGGGCCCGCAGCCCTTCCGCGGCCAGGGCTCCGGTTTCATCATCAGCAGCGACGGCATCGTGCTGACCAATGCCCATGTGGTGCGCGACGCCAAGCAGGTCACCGTCAAGCTCAGCGACCGCCGCGAGTTCTCGGCCAAGGTGCTGGGCAGCGACCCCGCCACCGACATCGCCGTGCTCAAGCTCGACGCCAAGGGCCTGCCTACCGTGCAGCTGGGCGACCCCAAGCAGGTGCAGGTGGGCGACTATGTGCTGGCCATCGGCGCGCCCTATGGCTTCGAGCAGACGGCCACCCAGGGCATCGTCAGCGCCAAGGGCCGCTCGCTGCCGGGCGACAGCGTCGTGCCCTTCATCCAGACCGACGCGGCCGTGAACCCCGGCAACTCGGGCGGCCCGCTGTTCGACGCGGCCGGCCGCGTCGTCGGCGTGAACGCGCAGATCTTTTCGCAGAGCGGCGGCTTCCAGGGCCTGGCCTTCTCGATTCCCGTGGACGTGGCCCTGAAGGTCAAGGACCAGATCGTCGCCCACGGCAAGGTCGAGCATGCGCGACTGGGCGTCACGCTGCAGGACCTGTCGGCGCCGCTGGCCTCGTCCTTCGGCCTGGGTGCGCCCGACGGCGCCCTGGTGTCCAGCGTCATGCCCGAAAGCGCCGCCGCCAAGGCCGGACTGAAGGCCGGTGACGTCATCACGGCCATCGACGGCGAGCCGGTGCGCGTGGCGGGCGATGTGTCCAGCCGCGTGGGCCTGGCCTGCCCGGGCGAGAAGCTCAAGCTGGAGCTGTGGCGCGACAAGTCGCGTGTCAGCGAGACCGTCAGCCTGGGCCGTGCCGACAAGGACACGCAGGAAGCCAGCGCTTCGCCCCAGGGCGGTTCGCTGGGCCTGGCGCTGCGCCCGCTGGAGCGCCAGGAGCTGCGCGGCTCGGGCCTGGACCATGGCCTGCTGATCGAGCGCGTGACCGGTCCGGCCCAACTGGCCGGCGTGCAGCCCGGCGACGTGCTGCTGGCCCTGAACGGCAAGCCGGTGCAGAACGTCGAGCAGGTGCGCGACGCACTGAAGGGCAAGCCGGCCTCGGTGGCCTTGCTGGTGGCGCGCGACGGCCAGCAGATCTTTGTGCCGGTGCGACTCGGCTGACCTCTGAAGGCGGGCGGCCGGGGCCGTGCAGGCCGGGCCGGCCCGCCTTTCCCCCAGGGCGTGTTCTGCGGAGAATCGGCGCATCCGTTGCCGAGGAGACCCGGATGACCACCGCTACCCGGACCGCAAGCCCCGACCCCGCAACGCTGAGCATGCTGGCCTTCGGCGTCTACGCCATGCTGACCGGCGTGGGCCTGATCGCCAGCCCCGGCACCGTGCTGAGCCCGCTCGGCATCGCGACACCCTCAGAGATCTGGATCCGCGTCGTCGGCCTGCTGGCTCTCGTTGTCGGCTACTACTACTGGGCCTGCGGCCGCGCCGGTGCCATCGCTTTCTACCGGGCCACGATCGCGGGGCGGCTGGCCTTCTGCACGGGTTGCGTGATGCTGGTGCTGCTGGCCGGTGCTCCGCTGCAGCTGTTGCTGTTCGGCTTTGTGGATGTGGCGGGGGCCGCCTGGACGGCATGGGCGTTGCGAGGCGCCACCTCACCAGCCCCAACGTAAAAACTCACGAACGATCAAGCGTTCGCTGAATCGCGCCCCGCGCTGAGCTAGGCTGCGCAGCACGCAGCGTGCGTGGAGGCAACCCTGGAAATCCTGTTTGAACTGCTGCTCGAGCTGATCTTCCAGGTCTTCGGCGAACTGCTCGTAGAGCTCGGCCTGCACGCCGTGGCCGAGCCCTTTCGCAAGCAGCCCAATATCTGGATGGCCGCGCTCGGCTATCTGCTGCTGGGCGGCATCGTCGGCGCGCTGAGCCTGTGGCTGATGCCGCAGCACCTGACGCACGATGGCTGGCCGCGGCTGGTCAATCTCGTCATCACGCCGGTCATCGCCGGCTTCGCGATGACGCTGATGGGCCTGTGGCGCGCTCGCCGCGGCGACCCGGTGCTGCGCATCGACCGCTTCGCCTGCGGCTATCTGTTCGCGCTGACGGTGGCCGTCGTGCGCTACAACTTCGCGAGCTGAGTCGCCATGGACGCCTTCCGCTGGGTATTGATCCTGATCGCCGTCGGCACCGCCGCCGCCGCCGCCCTCTGGTTCGGCCTGAGCGCGCCGGCCAAGGCGCCGGTCCCGGAACCCGAGGCCGCAGCCGTGGCCGCACTACCCCTGGCCTTGCCGCCCTCCGCACCCACAGCCGCCAGCAACGCCGCGGCGCTTGCCAAGCCGGCAATGGCGACTGCAAGGCCCGCGTCCGCCGCCAAGCCGGCCGCAGCGCGCGTCGGCTCCGAGGGCTATGGCCCGCACATCGATCGCGCCATGGCCGGCGGTGATGCGGCCGCGGCCTGGGAGGCCATGAAATGGCTGCAGCTGTGCGCCTCCAATGCCGACCGGCGCAACAGCTTCGAGCACATGCGCAGCGTGGGCGTGTCGCCGGAGATGATGACCCAGCTGATGCAGGAGGCCGATGCCGAGGCGCGGCGCTGCCAGACCATCACGCCCCAGCACCAGGCCATGCTGGGCGAACTGGCCCTACGCGCCATGCGCGGCGGCATCCGCGAAGCGGCCGCGAAGTACGCCGGCGTGACGCAACCGGACGAGCTGACGGCGGCCATGCGCCAGGAAGTGCTGGACACCCTGCGTCGTGACGCCCGCTCCGGACATGCAGGCAGCCTGTTCGGCGCCATCATTGCGCCGGACGCCTGGGGTCTGGACGACGCTGAGAAGCTGGGCTATCTCTTCGCCTATGGCGAGCTGACAGGCAAGCAGGGCCAGGACCTGGTCAAGCAGCTGATGCAGCAGAAGGTCATCCGCTTCAAGGCCCTCCCCACGCCCGAGCAACTGGCCACGGCCAAGACCACTGGCCAGCAGATCATCGAGACCCTGCGCGCCAAGCCCTAGCGCGCTCAACCGAAGGCCAGCACGATGTCCCAGGACACGGCCAGCGCATCGCTCTCCTGCCGGGCCGTCGGCGTGCCGGGGCGGGCGATCAGCGTCTTGCGGTCCTCGGGCTCCTGCAGCTTGAGCAGCGGGTCGGCCTCGTTGGCGGCCTCGCCCTCGAAATACATCTGCGTGACCAGCCGTGAGGCCTTGCCGCGCACGTCGAAGTGGATGTGCCGGGTGCGCGGACCGTAGAGGCCGGGCTGGATGGTCTTGAGCCGATAGCTGCCGTCCGGGCCGCTGCGGATGCGCGCATAACCCTGGAAGTCGGGGTCCAGCGGCGCGGCGCTGGTGTCACCCGGGTGGGTATAGCGCCCGGCCGCGTTGGCCTGCCAGATCTCCAGCACCGCATTGGCAATGGGCTCGCCACGCGGGTTGACCACGCGGCCACTCACATAGAGCAGCTGGCCGAGGGCGCGGGCCTTGTGGCCGGCGATGCGGCTGAGATCGAAGTCCTGGTCCTTGGGCAGGCTCAGGGGATAGAAAGGCCCGAGCGCGTCTTCGGCCGTCTCGTGGCGCAGCGTGTCTTCGCCAAGGGCTTGCGAAGCGCCTGCGAACCCGGCGGCGCCCAGCAGCAGATGGCGACGGGTCAGCCGCGAAGCCGGCGTTGGATGAGGGTCACCGTCGTGCTGAGTGGCAGTCGGAGTCAACATGGCAGCCCTCGCTCGCAGTGTGATTTGTCAGCCCATCCTAGGCTTCATGCCAGCGCTGGAGAAGGGCCGCCGGGGGGGCCCGACCCCCATCTTGAGGAAGGGTTTCAAGGCATGCCGTTGTCGACGAACTCGGCAAACCCGGGCCGCGCGCTCAGGCGCAGCATCCAGGCATCCACCGCAGGCAATGCCACGCGCTCGATGGGTGCGTTCTTCCAGCGCTGCGTCGACAGGCCGAGCACGACGTCGGCCAGCGTGAAATCGGCACCAACCACGAAGGCCCCCGTGCTGGCGAGCTGCKCATCGAGCAGGCCCATGTGCCTGTTCCAGTTGGCCACGCCGGCCTGGACGGCCTCGGGCGTGGCCGGCTGGCCGCGCACCAGGGCCATGAAGGCGACGCGCCAGCTGTTGTTCAGCTCACCGGCCTGCCAGTCCATCCACTGCTCGACCCGGGCGCGCGCCTGCGGCTCGGCCGGCAGCAGGCTGGTCGCGCCGGCCTTGGTGGCCAGGTAGCGGCAGATGCTGTTGCTCTCCCAGAGCGTGAAATCGCCGTCGATGAGGACGGGAATCAGGCCGTTGGGGTTCATGGCCAGATAGCCCGCCTCCTGCGGCGAGCGAAAGCCCGCGCCCCAGTCTTCGCGCTCCAGCGCGAGGTCGAGTTGCGCGGCGGTCCACATGACCTTGCGGACGTTGATGGAAGTGAGGCGGCCAAGGAGTTTCATACAGCGATCTTCCCTGAATCCAGCCACCGCTGCACTGCGGGCCGAGCGCCGGGCCGCTCCCAAGCCGGCCCGCCTTGGGCGATGTGCTCGCGGCTCGAAGCCGTGGGCATCGCCGTCCCCTCGGGGGACCGACCGGGCTTGCCGGCGTTCAGCCAGCGCGAGACCGGGCGAGGGGCCCTTGTCGCAGCCACCACCCGAAGGCCAGACCCGTGAGGTACATGCTGACCGAGTACAGCGCCGCCGGCAATGCGACCGGGAACTGCTGCAGCACGCCAAGCGCCAGGTAGAGCGCCAGCGTCGAGTTGTGGATGCCCACCTCGAAGCCGATGGCGATGCACAGCGGCCGCGGCAGCCGCACCGCTCGGCCCAGGCCATAGCCGGCGGAGAGGCTCAGCAGATTGAAAGCCAGTACCGCGCCGCCCAGCTCGCCCGCGGCGCCGAGCAGGGCCTCGCGTTCCTTGGCGATGGCCAGCACCGTCAGCACCACCAGCAGCACGGCCGACAGCGCCTTGACGGGCTTGTCCAGCCGCGCCGCGATGTCGGGCCGCATGCGGCGCACCGCCATGCCGGCCAGCACCGGCACGGCGATGACGCCGATGACCTCTGCCAGCTTCTGCCACGGCAGCGGCACGACCTGGCCGCCACCGGCGTAGTGGGCGATGGCCCAGTTGGCGATCAGCGGCAGCGTGACGAGGGACAGCAGCGTGTTCAGCGCCGTCAGCGACAGATTCATCGCCACATGGCCGCCGAACAGATGGCTGAACAGATTTGCCGTGATGCCTCCTGGTGACGCGGCCAGCAGCATCAGGCCGACGGCGTAGAGCGGTGGCAGATGGAAGGCGGCAATGACGCCCACGCAGGCGAGCGGCAACACGAGGAGTTGCAGCGCGAGCGCCAACAGCGCGGCGAGCGGATGCTCGCGCAGGCGGCGGAAGTCGTCCACGGTCAGCGACAGGCCCAGCCCGGCCATGACGATGGCCAGCACGCCGAGCAGCGCGTTCGTCAGCACGACAGTGGTCATGGCTTCAGTCCTTGTAGTTGCTGCCCAGGCGGTCCAGCTTGCGCAGCAGCGCTGGCCAGACGAAGGCGCCGCCCATGCCGCCGGTCTGCACGCGCATGGCCTCGGCGGTGCCGCGCAGGATAGCCGGGTGCACCTCGGTCAACGGGCCGCCACCGCTCTGCGCGGCGAGCTGGATGCGGCAGGTGGCCTCGAAGGCGTGCATGGCCAGGAAGGCATCGGCGACCGACGCTCCCACGGTCAACAGGCCATGGTTCTTCAGCAGCAGGAAGGTGTTGGCGCCCAGGTCGGCCTGCAGCCGCGGGCCCTCGTCGGGGCGGAAGGCGACGCCCTCGTAGCCATGCGTGCCCAGCGACGCCAGCACGAAGGTGGACTGCTGCGAGATCGGCAGCACGCCACCAGCCTGGGCACTGACGGCCACGCCGGCGGTGGTGTGGGTGTGCAGCACGCATTGCACGTCATGCCGGGCCGCATGCACGGCGCTGTGGATGACAAAGCCGGCCGGGTTGACCGGATAGGGCGACTCGATGACCTTGCGGCATTCGCCGTCCACCTTGACGAGGCTGCTGGCCGTGATCTCGTCGAACATCAGGCCATAGGGATTGATCAGGAAGTGGTGCTCGGGCCCGGGCACGCGGGCGCTGATGTGGGTGAAGACGAGATCGTCCCAGCCCATCCATGCCACGAGGCGGTAGCAGGCGGCGAGGTCTTCGCGCAATGCCCATTCTTCAGCGCTCACCTGGTTGCGCACGGTCGTCGTCATCTCGGTCTCCTGGGTTGTTGTGCCGCGATTGGGGCATGCGAGGGGCTGGGCCCTCTGTCTGAAACCAGACAATTCAGGGCATGCCCGAATCCGACCTGTTGCGCGCCAACCCCTGGTTCGCCACGCTGCCCGCGACACTGGCCGAGGCCGTGCTGGCGGCTGGCCGGGTGCAGAAGCTGGCCGCCGGCGAGGTGCTGTTCCGCCAGGGCGACGCGCCGGGTGACTGGCACGCGGTCTGCCGCGGCGCGATCAAGGCCAGCAGCGTGGCGGCGGACGGCAGCGAGTCCATCCTCGCGGTGCTGGAGCCGGGCAACTGGTTCGGCGAGATCTCGCTGCTGGACGGCGGCCCACGCGTGCACGATGCCACCGCCGTCGGCGCGACGGCCGTGTTCGCGGTGCCGGCCGAGGCCTTTGCGCGCTTCATGCGGGACGCCGTCTTCGCGACGGCGCTGGCCCGGCTGATGGCCGGGCGGCTGCGCACGCTGTTCGGCATCGTCGAGGACGCGACGCTGCGGCCCACGCGCGCCCGCCTGGCCCGTCGGCTGGCGCTGCTGGCGCGCGGCGATGCCACGCAGGCCATCGAGCCGCGCCGGCAGCTGCCGGTGTCGCAGGAGGCGCTGGCCATGATGCTGGGCCTGACGCGCCAGACCCTCAGCAAGGAGCTGGGCGAGTTGGCCAAGGCGGGCGCGTTGAAGCTGGGTTACCGCAGCATCGACATCCTCGACGCCGCGCTGCTGGACCGGCTGGGCGCCTAGGGTTCACTCAGCTTCGGCGGCCCACTGCACGGCGTCGGCGCCGGCCGGGATGCGCATGGGTGTCGACGGATCGGTCGCGGCACGCCAGACGGCCTCGGCCACATCCTTCGCGCGCGTTCCTGCGCCCGTGGACGCCTGCATGCGGGCGATGGCCTGGGTCATGAACTCGCCGTACACCGCGTCGTCCATGCCGCGCAGGTAGGACCGTGCCGTGTCGCGGAAGCTCGTCTCGCCCGAGGAGCCAGGCAGCACGATGCGCACGCGCACGCCGAAGTGGTCGACCTCGCTCGCCAGCGACTCGGTGAAGGCATTCACCGCCGCCTTGGCCGCGCGGTACACGCCCACCAGCGGCAGCGGCTTCAGCGTGGCGCTGGAGGTCACATTGACGATGACGCCGGACTGGCGCTCACGCATCTGCGGCAACACCGCCTGCGTGACGGCCATCGTGCCGAAGGTGTTGGTTTCGAACAGCTCGCGGATGGTCCCGGGGTTCGTCAGCTCGAAGGGCGCGGGCGCGCCGAAGCCGGCGTTGTTGACCAGCACGTCGACGGGCCCGGCGGCCGCCACCGCGCGGCGGATGCTTTCGGCGTCGGTGACATCCAGCGGCAGCAGGCGCAGCCGCTCGGACGGGGGCAGCAAGCCTTCGCGCGGGGTGCGCATGGTGGCGATCACGTGCCAGCCACGTTCGAGGAACAGGCGTGCGGTTTCGAGGCCGAAGCCGGAGGAACAGCCGGTGATCAGGATGGTCTTCATCGAGGTGCTTTCATGAGGGGGTGGCGACGACCTCACGATAGGACGGCAAAACCGTACTCACTACACTCAAAAGTCCATATCTCATTTGCGAGAGTCCGGCCGTGGTCGATCCGCTCGCCGAGGTCGTTGCGCTGCTGCAGCCGTCGGCCCGGTTTTTCAAGAACGTCGTTGGATCGGGTTCCTGGCGGGTGAGCCGCTCGGACGCCGGGCAGCCGTTCTATTGCGCGGTTCTCGAGGGCTGCTGCCGCATGGCCCTGGACGGGCAGGAGCCGCTGGTGCTGCAAGCCGGCGACTTCGTGCTGGTGCCCGCCGCCTTCGGTGTCGCGATGTCCAGCCTCGACGCACCGGCCGGCACGGCCAACAGCATGCCGATCGCGCTGGCACCGGGCCTGTTCAGGATAGGCGCACCAGACGGGCCGGTGGACCTGCGCATCCTGGCCGGCCATTGCAGCTTCGGCTCGCCGGACGCGGCCCTGCTGGTCTCGCTGCTGCCGCAACTCGTGCATGTGCGCAGCGAGCCGCGCCTGGCGACGCTGGTGTAGTGGGTGGGCGAGGAGTCGCGCGAGCAGCGGCCCGCGCGCGAGATGGTGCTGGCGCGGCTCCTGGAGGTGCTGCTGATCGAGGCCTTGCGGTCGACGGGCGGCACCGCCGCGTCGCCGGGCCTGGTGCGCGGGCTCGCCGACGTGCGCCTGGCCGCCGCCATCCGCGCGATGCACGAGCAGCCGACGCGGGCATGGACGGTGGTGGAGCTGGCCAGGGAGGCCGCGCTGTCACGCTCGACCTTCTTCGAGCGCTTCAACCGTGCGGTCGGTGTGGCACCGATGGAATACCTGCTGGCATGGCGAATGGCTCTCGCCAAGAACCTGCTTCGCCGCCACGAAGGCAGCATTGCCGACGTCGCCGAACGCGTCGGCTACAGCTCCGCAAGCACGTTCAGCGTGGCCTTCACCCGGCATGTCGGCCGGCCGCCGACGCAGTACGCGCGGGAGCAGGCCGAGGCGGCGTCAGGCACCTAGACCCGCCGCACGGTCCAGCGGCCGGCGTCATCGCAAGCCAGCTTTACCAGGCCCGGCCCAGGCACGCCGCCGATGCTCGCATCGCTGAGCGCCGTCAGCTCGCGCAGCAGCACGCTGACGCGCTCGTCCAGCCGCTTGGCCAGCCTCGTCAGCGCCACCGGCTCGCCGCCGGGTGCGAGTTCATGCAGCGTTTGCAGCAGCTGTTCCCGCATGCGGCGCCAGCACGACCGGAATGGACTTGGACGTTGGCGTGCGCGCGACCAGCGAAAAGCTCTGCAGCGGCACCAGCGGGTTGGTCTCGGGGTAGTAGCTGGCCAGGCAGCCGCGCGGGATGTCGTACTCGACGAGCAGGAAGCGCTCGGCGTGGCGCTGCTGCACGTCGCTGCCGGCTTCATCGACGTAGAGGCTGGTGATGTCCACCCAGTCGCCCGCCTTCATGCCGAGATCCTTCAGGTCCGCGGCGTTGATGAAGACGACGCGCCGGTGGCCGTAGACGCCGCGGTAGCGGTCGTCGTGGCCGTAGATGGTGGTGTTGTACTGGTCGTGGGAGCGCAGCGTCGTCAGCGTGAACACGCGCACATCACGCTGGCGCTCGGCGATGCGCTGCGTGGCCAGGTCGGTCGGCATCGCATGTGTGCTGAACTCGGCCTTGCCGCTCGCCGTGGCCCAGACGCGCTCGCTGGCCGTGTTGCGCAGGCGGAAGCCCCCGGGCGCCTTGATCTTCTCGTTGAAGCCGGCGAAGTCGGGCAGCACGGCCTCGATCTTGTCGCGGATGGCGGCGTAGTTGCTGGCCAGGGCCAGCCACGGTGTGCGGCTCCGGGTCAGCGTGGCGGCGGCCATGCGCGCGATCAGCATGGGCTCGGAGATCAGGTGCTCGGAGGCCGGCGCATTCATGCCGGCCGACAGATGCACCATGCTCATGGAGTCTTCCACCGTGATGCCTTGCGGCCCGGTGGCCTGCACGTCGATCTCGGTGCGGCCCAGCACCGGCAGCACCAGGGCCTGGCGGCCGTGCACGACATGGCTGCGGTTGAACTTGGTCGTCACATGCACGGTCAGCTCGCACTGGCGCAGCGCGCGCCAGGTGGCGGCGGTGTCGGGCGTGGCGGCGGCGAAGTTGCCGCCCATCGCGATGAAGACCTTGCCCTTGCCGTCCAGCATGGCCTGGATGGCACCCACGGTGTCATAGCCATGCTCGCGCGGTGGCTCGAAGCCGAAGACGGCGCCGAGCTTGTCGAGGAAGGCCGGCGCGGGCTTCTCGTAGATGCCCATGGTGCGGTCGCCCTGCACATTGCTGTGGCCACGGACCGGGCAGGCGCCCGCGCCCTCGCGGCCCAGGTTGCCGCGCAGCAGCAGCAGGTTGACGATCATCTGGATGGTCTTCACCGAATGCCGGTGCTGGGTGATGCCCATGCCCCAGCAGGCGATGACACGCTCGCTGCCGGCGTAGATGTCGGCGGCCTGCACGATCTGCTCGCGCGTCAGGCCCGAGGCCTGGACGAGCGGCTCCCAGGGCTGCTCGCGCAGCTCGGCGATGAAGGCCTCGAAGCCCTGGGTGTGCTCGGCGATGAAGGCCACGTCGAGCACGCGCGGCTGGCCGGCGGCCTGGGCCGCGTCGTCCAGCTCGACGACCCGCTTGCACATGCCCTTGAGCAGCGCGAAGTCGCCGCCGACCGTCAGCTGGAAGTAGTGGCTGCTGATGGGCGAGTCGCCCAGCGTCGCCATCTCGATGGCGTTCTGCGGGTCGGCAAAGCGCTCCAGGCCGCGCTCGCGCAGCGGGTTGAAGCTGACGATGCGCGCACCGCGCTTGCGGGCGGCGCGCAGCTCGCCCAGCATGCGCGGGTGGTTGGTGCCGGGGTTCTGGCCGAACACGAAGATGGCGTCGGCCTGCTCGAAGTCGTGCAGCGTGACCGTGCCCTTGCCGACGCCGATGGTGGGCCGCATGCCCGAGCCGCTGGGCTCGTGGCACATATTGGAGCAGTCGGGGAAGTTGTTGGTGCCGAACTCGCGCACGAACAGCTGGTACAGGAAGGCCGCCTCGTTGCTGGTGCGGCCCGACGTGTAGAAGATGGCTTCGTTGGGGTTGGGCAGGGCCTGCAGCTCCTTGGCGATCAGCGCGAAGGCGGCGTCCCAGCTGGTGCGCTGATAACGGTCGGTCTGGGCGTCATAGAGCATGGGCTCGGTCAGGCGACCGGTGGCTTCCAGGTCGTAATCGGACGCCGCAGCCCATTCAGCCAGCGTCTTCGCGCCGATGACTTCGGGCGTCGCGCGGCGCGCCGTCGCTTCGGCGGCCACGGCCTTGGCGCCGTTCTCGCAGAACTCGAAGGTCGAGCGGTGGTCGCGGTCGGGCCAGGCGCAGCCGGGGCAGTCGAAACCGTCGGTCTGGTTGGCATGCAGCAGCGTCTTGGCGCCCTTGACGGCGACACCCTGCTCGTTGAGATGCTTGGCCACGCTCTTCAATGCGCCCCAGCCACCGGCTGGGCCGTCGTAAAGCTCGATCTTTTGTTCACTCATGTCACACAACCACCAAGAAAAAGGCCCCGCGCCTTGAGCAGGCAGCGGGGCTTGTCAGCCTAGCAGGACTGGATCAGTTGAAGAACTTGCCCACGTTGATCAGGGTCTTGTAGACACCCCAGGCCAGCGGGATGCCGACGGCCGCCCAGGCCAGGACCACGGTGGCGCTGGACGTGGCCGCAGCTGCGCCGCTGCCGGTCCCCACTTCGGATGCCGCAGCGCGCTCGTGCGCCAGACGCTTTTCCTCGGCCAGTTCAGCGTCGGTCATGAAGTATTTGTCGGCCACCGGGCGGATCATCAGGTTGGCGATCAGGCCGACGACCAGCATGCCGACGAGGATGTACATGGTCTGGTTGTAGACCTGCTCGCGCGGCAGGCCCAGTTCCAGCTGGTAGTCGCGCATGTAGTTCACGACGACCGGGCCGAGGATGCCGGCCGTGGCCCAGGCGGTCAGCAGGCGGCCGTGGATGGCGCCCACCATCTGCGTGCCGAACAGGTCGGCCAGGTAGGCCGGCACGGTCGCGAAGCCGCCGCCGTACATGCTCAGGATGACGCAGACCGCGCCGACGAAGGCCAGCTTGGAACCCGCCGCGGCGCTGCTCGGGATGCTGGCGTACATCAGGCCGCCGAGCAGGAAGAAGACCACGTAGGTGACCTTGCGGCCGAGCTTGTCGGACAGGCTGGCCCAGAAGAAGCGACCGCCGATGTTGAACAGGCTCAGCAGGGCCGTGAAGCCGGCGGCCACGGCGGCGATCTTGGCGAGCTGGGCCTTGTCCAGTTCACCGAACTTGGCCGTCAGGCCGATCAGCGAGCCGCCAAAGACTTCCTGCAGCATGGGGCTGGCCATGCCGATGACGCCGATGCCGGCCGACACGTTCATGCACAGCACGATCCAGACCAGCCAGAACTGCGGGATGCCCCAGACCTTCTTCACATGCACATGGCGCTGCGTGATCATGGCGTTGCTGGCCTGCGCAGCGGGGGGCGTCCAGCCGGCCGGCTTCCAGCCCGTGGGCGGCACGCGATAGCCGAAGGCGCCACCGATCATGAAGACGAAGTAGACAAGTGCCATGACGATGAAGGTCTGCGTCACGCCGACGTCCGTCGCGGTGGCGAAGGTCTTCATCAGTTCGGCCGCCAGCGGCGAGCCGATCATGGCGCCGCCGCCAAAGCCCATGATGGCCATGCCGGTGGCCATGCCGCGCTTGTCCGGGAACCACTTGATCAGCGTCGACACCGGGCTGATATAGCCCAGGCCCAGGCCGATGCCGCCGATGACGCCGCTGCCGAGGATCATCAGCCAGAACTGGTGCAGGTGGATGCCCAGGGCCGAGATCAGCATGCCGCCGCACCAGCACACGGCCGACACGACGCCGGCCTTGCGCGGACCGGAGCGTTCCAGCCAGCCGCCCCAGATGGCCGCAGCGCAACCCAGGAAGACGAAGAAGAGGGTGTACATCCAGCCCAGCGTGGAAACCTTCCAGTCGCAGTTGCTGACGAAGAGCTCCTGGAAGAAGCCGACTTCGGGGCCGCACTTGATGGCTTCCTTGATGCCCAGCGCCTTGGACAGCGGCAGCCAGAACACCGAGAAGCCATAGGCCATGCCGATGCACAGATGGATGGCCAGGGCCGCCGGCGGCACCAGCCAGCGGTTGAAGCCCGCACCAGCAATGGTGCGCTCCTTGTCGAGCAGACCGGCATTCCGGCCCGGACCGGGCACGGCGTCAATTCCCACAGAGGACATGGAGAAATTCCCTTCGACGTTTGTTGGGCCGCGCGCCCCGCGGCGGTAAGAATTACGCGTCTTCGCGCGCAAGGTGCGCAGAATACGGTGGGGCGTGTTGCACTGCCATGTAAAGCCGCCCAGGTAAATACCTAGAGCCGATGGTCAGAGGTAACCGGACGTTAAAGCGGACCGCGCGGCCGCGGGCAAAACCGCCCTATCCTCCCGCGCCATGCGACGCGCACTGATCATTGACGACCACCCTGGCGTGGGCCAGGCGCTGGAACTGCTGCTGTCCCTGCACGACATCGAAGCCAGCGTCGCCACCAGCCCCGAGGAAGGCCTGGCCCTGCTGGACAAGCGCGCCTTCGGTCTCGTCATCCAGGACATGAACTTCACGGCCGACACGACCTCGGGCGAAGAGGGCGAGCAGCTCTTTCGCGCCATCCGTGCGCGCCGCCCCGACCTGCCCGTCATCCTGCTGACGGCCTGGACGCGGCTGGATGCCGCCGTGGCCCTCGTCAAGGCCGGCGCGGCCGACTACCTGGCCAAGCCCTGGGACGACGCCAAGCTGATCGCCACCGTCGAGAACCTGCTCGAGCTCGACGAAGCCAACCGCGAGATCGCGCAATTGCGCGAGGCGCGCCGCGAGCGGCGTGCCGCACTGGCCCGGCGCCATGACCTGGCCGGCCTGGTGTTCGGCTCGGACGGCATGCTGAACCTGCTGGAGCTGGCCGGGCAGATCGCCGCGGCACCGGTACCCGTGCTGATCACCGGCCCCAACGGCGCCGGCAAGGAGCGCATCGCGGCCTTCGTGCATGCCAATTCGAGCGCGCGCGACGCTCCCTTCATCGCGCTGAACTGCGGCGCCCTGCCCGCCGACCTCATCGAGGCCGAGCTCTTCGGCAGCGACAGCGGCGCCTACACCGGCGCGGCCAAGGCCCGCGTCGGCCGCTTCGAGGCGGCCGACGGCGGCACCCTCTTCCTCGACGAGATCGGCAATCTGCCGCTGGCCGGCCAGGTGAAGCTGCTGCGCGTGCTGGAGACGGGCCAGTTCGAGCGCCTGGGCTCGAGCAAGACGCGCCAGGTGAAGGTGCGCGTGCTGAGCGCGACGAATGCCGACCTGCGCTCGATGGTGAAGTCAGGTCAGTTTCGCGAAGATCTGTTTTATCGCCTCAACCTCATCGAGCTGAAGCTGCCGGCCCTGGCCGAGCGCCGCGACGACGTGCTGCCGCTGGCCGAGCATTTCCTGGCCGGCCGGGCGCGCCTGAGCGAGGCCGCGCGCGAGGCCCTGCTGGCGCACCGCTGGCCGGGCAATGTGCGCGAGCTGAAGAACGCGGTCGAACGCGCGGCCCTGCTCTGCCAGGGCGGCGAGATCACGCCGGCCCTGCTCGGCCTGGAAGAGGCCAACGGTGGCGCGGGCGCCTACCGGAACCTGGATGAACCCAGCCGCGAGGCCGTCGTCGCGGCACTGAATGCGGCCGGCGGCATCGTCAGCCGCGCGGCCAGCCAGCTCGGCCTGTCGCGCCAGGCCCTGTACCGGCGCTTGGAGCGTTACGGGATCGCGCCTTGATACCCCATCTCTCGCTGCGCGCCCGCGCGCTGCTGGCCCTGGGCGCCGCGGCGGTCGTGCCGCCGCTGGTCATCCTCGGCGTGCGGCGCGCGGGGCTGGACGCCGGCATTGCGCTGGCCGTCGCGGTGCTGGTGATGCTGCCGCTGGTCGCCTGGCTGGCGGCCTTCTGGCTGGCGCCGCTGCTGCGGCTGATGCGTGCCCTCGAAGGCGCGGTGCTGAGCTACCGCGACGGCGACTTCAGCCTCAACCTGGCGCCCGACGGCCCGCCCGAGCTGGCCATGCTGACGCGCCTGCATGCCGAACTGGGCCTGGCCCTGCGCGAGCAGCGCCAGCATCTGGCCCAGCGCGAGCTGCTGCTGGACACCGTCGTGCAGAACACGCCCGTTGCGCTGGTGCTGACCGCCCCGAGCGAGCGCATCGCCATCGCCAACCTGGCCGCGCGCCAACTGCTGGGCGACGGTCGCAGCCTGACCGGCCTGGACTTCCCCACCGTCATCGCCGCGCTGCCGGAAACGCTGCGCGAGGCCCTCTCCGGCGATGGCGACCGGCTGTTCGCGGTGACGCTGCCCGACGGCTCGGAGGAGACCTTCCACCACAGCACCCGCGCSTTCAGGCTGCAGGGCCAGCCGCACCGGCTGCGGCTGCTCAGGCGCATGACGCGGGAGCTGTCGCGCGCCGAGGTGGCGACGTGGAAGCGCGTCATCCGCGTGCTGAGCCACGAGCTGAACAACTCGCTGGCGCCGATCTCGTCGCTGGCGCACAGCGGCGCCGAGCTGGCGCGGCGCGGCGACACCGAGCGCCTGCCGCAGGTGCTGGCCAGCATCGGCGAGCGCGCGACCCATCTGCACCGCTTCCTGTCGGGCTATGCCAGTTTCGCCAAGCTGCCCGCACCGCGCCGCGAGGAGGTCGATTGGGCCGCCTTCCTGAACCGGCTGGCGACGCTGGGCGAATTCAATCTCGATGGCGAGGTGCCGGGCCAGCCCGGCTGGTTCGACGCGGCACAGATCGAGCAGGCCCTGCTGAACCTGATCAAGAACGCGCACGAGTCGGGCAGTGATCCGGATGAAATCTCGCTGCGCCTGGGCCTGGTCGGCAGCGAGTTGCGCATCGAGGTGCTGGACCGCGGCCCCGGCATGAGCGAGGCGGTGCTGGCCCAGGCCCTGCTGCCCTTCTATTCCACCAAGCGCTCGGAGCCGGGCTCCCAGGGCGGCACCGGCCTGGGCCTGGCACTGGCGCGCGAGATCGCCGAGGCGCATGACGGCCGCATCGCGCTGAACAACCGCGACGACGGCGGTTTGCGCGTGGCCATCAGCCTGCCGCAGGTGAGGGCCTGTTAGCGCCCTACATGAGGACGGCGGCCAGCACGCTGAAGGTGACGAAGGCCAGCGCCGTCGACGCCAGGATGATGCGCGCCACACGGCCGTTGTCGGCGCCATAACGCTCGGCCAGCAGTGACACATTGCTGGCGCTGGGCAGGGCCGCCGCCAGCGTCAGCGCGACAAGCTGGGGCCAGGCCAGCGGCGCGCCCAGCCAGCGCGCCGCGGCACCCAGCGCGAACACCAGGGCCGGGTGCAGCAGCAGCTTGATGGCCGCCACCGGCAGATACAGCGCCGGTGGCGTCACCCGGCCCGCCTTGCGGTTGGCCCGGCCCGAGCGGCTCAGCACGGCGCCGATCGTGAACAGGGCCACCGGCGAGGCCGCATCGCCCAGCATCGAGATCACCTTGGCCAGCGGCCCCGGCAGCACCAGGCCGCTGGCGCCCAGCGCCGCGCCCAGCGCGATGGACCAGGGCAAGGGGTTGGACGCCGCCGCCTTCAGCGCCTGCACGAAAGCCACCCGGCCGGCATGACCGCTGGCGCCTGCCTGGGCCAGCGCGATGCACAGCGAGCTCGTCACGAAGAGGTCGGCCAGGATGGTGCTGACGACAGCCCCGCCGGCGGTACTGCCCAGCAGCGCGACGATGAGGGGCACGCCCATGAAGCCGGTGTTGGGGAAGGCGGCCACGAGGGCGCCGAAGGCCGCGTCCTTCATGCCGACGCGCTCGGACAGCGTCGTCGCCACCGTGAAGAAGACGATCAGCAGGGCCGAGCTCAGATAGACGCCAAGCAGGGCGGGGTTCAGCAACTCCAGCAGCGGCGTGTCGCGCCCGAAGCGGAACAGCAGGCAGGGCAGCGCGAAGAACAGCACGAAGCCGTTGAGGCCGGGAATCGCGCTGTCCGGCAGCAGGCCGCGCTCGGCGGCCAGCCAGCCGCACAGCACGAGAGCGAAGAATGGGAAGGTCGTGGCGAGGACGGCGAGCATCTTGGCGCGCGAGTATCAAGCCCGTGAGCGAATGCTCGGACGGTCGCCGTTTGTAACAACGGGGGATGGCGAGCCCCCTGGGGTCACCCCTAATATGCCGCGCCATGCGCATGCCCAATCTCTCCCTGCCACCCCCAGCCGCCGCCGCGCCCCTGGACGAAGGGCAGGCCCTGGGCGTGTGGAGGCTGGAAAAGCCGCTGCCCGACGGCGAGCAGGCCCATGCAGGCCAGTGGTACAGCGCCCATCAYGCGATGGCCAAGGAGCAGAAGTCCGCCGTCCTCGTGCTGGATCGCAGCGACCAGGGCGCCGGCGTCATGCTGCGTTATGCCGACCAGGCCGGCGACCTCGCCAAGCTGCAGCACACCCATATCGCCGTGCCCAGCGACAGCGGCGTGACGCCCGACGCCCACCCCTATCTGATCGTCGAGGGCGAGCATGGCGTGCCGGTGCTGCCGCGCCTGCACGAACTCGGCCTGCGCGCGCGCGTCGAGCTGCTGGTGCAGCTCTGCGAGGCGCTGCGCTCCGCCCACCAGCAAGGCTGGCTGCTGGCCGAGATCGACCCCGCCATGATCTGGCTCGGCCCCGAAGGCGGTGTGCGCCTGATGGGCCTAGGCCTGGCCAAGATTCCCGACCCGACCGATCCCTTCGACCGCGGCCTGAGCCTGGGTGCCTCGCCCGCCTTCGTCGCCCCCGAGCGCCGCAACGGCGAACCGCCCAGCCTGGCCAGCGAGGTGTTCGGCCTGGGCGCGTTGGCCCGCGTCTTCATCTGCGGCTGGGAAGACACCCCCAAGGGCCTGGCGCCGCTGCGCGGCAGCGCGGCCGACCAATGGCCCACGATGAAAGAAGCCCAGCAGCTCAAGCTGGATGCGGTGCTGCGCTCGGCCATGGCCGACTCGCCCGAACTGCGCATGCGCGGCGCCGAGAGCATGGCCGATGAACTGCGTGAATGGCTGGGCCTGAGCCCTTCACGCAATGCCGGCAGCGCCACCGAGCCGGTGGAGACCGCCAGCCCCAAGCCCGTGGCCTGGTGGAAGCGCTGGCTGTGGCTGGGCGCCGCGGCCGGCGTGGGCCTGCTGGCCATGGCGGCCCATGTCTCGGAACGCCCGGCCGCCTCGGCAAGCACCCACAGTCAGCCGCCCGGCTGAGGGAAGGCTGTCTAGGGATGTCGCCCAGGCCGCCCCTCGGCCAACAATGCGCGCCCCACCCGATCCTGGAGCGCCTGCCATGGCCCGTCGTCTCTTTGCGCCCTTCGTCGCCGCCACGCTGACCCTGGCCACCTCGGCCGTGCTGGCGGCCGGCTTCAACACCGATGCCGAAGGCTGGACCACCAGCAACGGCGGCGACCAGGTCTGGATGCCCACTGGCGGCAATGGCGGCGGCTGGCTGCAGGTCACCGACGTCAGCAACGACGACTTCCTGCTGAACGCCCCCGTCGCCTGGCTGGGCAACTGGTCGGCCTATGCCGGCGGCACGCTGTCCTTCGATGCCAGGAATGTCAACGGCGACGCGCCGGACTGGAGCCCCTTCGGCGAAGTCACCATCACCGGCACGGGCGGCAGCCTGGTGTTCGACATGGCGGCAGCCGGCACCCCGCCGGCCGACGGCCAATGGCATCACTACACCTTCGTGCTGCCGGCGTCGGCCGTGCTGTCCAGCGTGACCAGCCTGACGATCAAGGGCGAGTTCCATGCCGGCGTGACCGAGATCGTCGGCATCGACAACATCCAGGTCACGGCCGTGCCCGAGCCCGGCGAGGCGGCCCTGCTGCTGGGCGGCCTGGGCCTGCTCGCGCTGCTGCGACGCCGGCGCTGAGTCCACGCCGCCAGCGGCCGGGGTTGCCCGGGATGCGGGGCCCACGGTGCTCGGCAACAATGCGCGCTTCCCCGGAGGTTCCATGGCCCGCCCGCTGCTTGCGCCGTTGTACGCGACCCGTCTTGTCACTCTCCCCGCCGGCCTGAGCCGGCAGGTGCGCTGATGGCCGCCGTCGGGGCCGCGCCCGCCAACGTCACATCGGGCCTGATGGGCTTCGGCGAACTGCAGCTCAAGCTGCCCGCCACCAAGGCGCAGTGGCTGGCCCTCGTGGCCGGCGTCGGCATGGGCCTCATCGGCGCCGAACTGGCCTGGCATCACCCGCTGTCGGGGCAGCTCGCGCTGGCGGCCTGGGGTGCCGTCGTGCTGCTGGCGGCGCTGTTCTGGGTCAAGACTCCCGTCCTGCTGCTCGCACCCCTGCCCCTGGTGGGCCTGGCGCCGTGGACCGGCTGGATCAGCTTCGAGGAGATGGACCTCCTCGTCAGCGCCTGCGGCTGCGGCGGCTATCTGGCCTATGCGCTGCAACTGAACGCCCGCGACCGCGCCCCGGCCTGGCGCCACGGCCTGGTCTATTCGCCGGTCGTCGTCGTGCTGCTGATGGCGCTGGCGCTGTCGGCGGCCTGGAGCATCCGGCGCGGGTTCGCCGACGCCGGCGGTTTCACCTTCGGCTGGTTCCATGGCTACCACGAGGCCATGAATTCGGTGCGCAATGCCAAGGCCATCTTCCTGGCCCTGGCCCTGCTGCCGCTGTGGACGGCCGCAGCGACCGCGCGTCCACGGGGCTTCTCCCGCGGCCTGCTGCTCGGCCTGGTGCTGGCCCTGGCCGGCGCCAGCGCGGCGGCGCTGTGGGAACGCCTGGCCTATACCGGCCTGCTGGACTTCTCCACCGACTACCGCACGACGGCACTGTTCTGGGAGATGCATGTCGGCGGCGCGGCCCTGGACGGCTTCCTGGTGCTGACCCTGCCTTTCGCGCTGCTGGCCCTGCTGCGCACGCGCTCGCCCTGGCGCTTCGCCATCGGCCTGGTCGTCGCGCTGCTGGCCGCCTATGCCTGCCTGACGACCTTCTCGCGCGGCGTCTATCTCGCGCTGCCGCTGGCCCTCATCCCCATGGTCATGCTGGCCGACGGCCAGCGCCGCCGTGCCGTGGCCTCCGGGCCCGAGAGCAGCAGCATCGACAGCACGCTCGGCGCCGTGGATGCGCCGCTGCCACGCCTGGCCAAGGTGGGCGCACTGGCCATGGCCGGCGCCTTCGCGCTGGCGGCCGCCCTGGTCTTCGGCGGCGGCGGCTACCGCGGCCTGCTGGCCCTGTTCTTCGTCATGATCATCCTGCTGACCATGCCGGCCAGCCTGTGGCTGCCGGCCTTCGGCCAGCGGCTGACGGCGGTGGTCATGGGCGGGCTGCTGGCCCTGCTGCTGGGCGGGGCGAGCTGGGCGCTGTCGCTGGCGATCCCGAAGGCGGCCTATCTGCTCAACGTCGTCGCGCTGCTGTGCTGCGCCGCGCTGCGCTGGCGCGACGCGCCTGGCCAGGCGCGCCCCATCTATGTACTGCTGGTGTCGACCTGCTGGTTCTGGCTGCTGGCCACCATGGTCATCGTGGCCGACTACTGGGGCGGCACCTCGGGCCGCTGGACGGCCTCGGCCGCCGGCCTGGCCCTGGCCGGCCTGTGGGCCGCCATGCTGCTGGAGCCGCGGCTGTGGCCCTTGCAGGGTGCCGGCAGCACGGGCAAGGCCGGCTGGCGCAAGCGCGCCCTGCTGGTGGCCGGACTGCTGCTGGTCATGGCCATCGTCGCAGCCCTGGGTGGCGGCGCCTATCTGCGCGACCGCGTGGCCACCTGGAAGGAAGACGGCAGCACCCGCCTGACGCATTGGCGCGAGGGCCTGCACCTGCTGCACGGTGGCCGCCAGTGGCTGCTGGGCAAGGGCGCCGGGCGCTTCGTGCCGAGCAATTTCTACGACGGCCCGATCAGCAGCCAGATCGGCGACTACCGGCTGCGCCACGACCCGACCGAGTCCTATCTCGCGCTGGCGGCCGGCAAGCATGTGCTGGGTCGCGGCGAGCAGTTCCGCGTCAGCCAGCGGATCGGTGCCCCCGCCCCTGGGCCCGTCGCCATCACCCTGGTGCACCGCACGGCGGCCGACGCCCATCTGTTGCTGCAGATCTGCGAGAAGAACCTGATCTACCCGGACAACTGCTACGGCATCGAGCCGACGTTGAAGCCCTTGCGCACCGAGGCGCCGGTCGAGGGCGCCACCGAGGCCGCCGCGCCGCCGGCCGATGCCGCTGGCATGGGCGCCTGGCAGACCAGCCAGTTCAAGCTCGGCCCGGTGCCGGCCATGGGCGGCGACTGGTGGGCGCCACGCTTCGTGACCTTCTCCATGTCGCTGGACACGCGGAGCGCGCGCGTCGACATCGCCCGCATCGCGATGCAGGACGCCCAGGGCCGCCAGCTGCTGGTCAACGGCGACTTCAACCGCGAGATGGCGCGCTGGTTCTTCTCCAGCGACCGCAACCACCTGCCCTGGCACATCAAGAACGCCGCCCTGCATGTGCTGTTCGAGCAGGGCCTGGTGGGCCTGGCGCTGCTGGGCGGCGCCTACCTGCTGGCGCTGACGCGGCTGTCCTTCGGCCGTGGCCGTGACCACCCGCTGGCGCCGGCCATCGTCGCCGCGCTGATCGGCTTCGGCACCGTCGGTGCCTTCGACAGCCTGCTGGACGTGCCGCGCGTCGGCTTCGTCTTCTTCATGCTGCTGTTGCTCGGCCTGGGCCTGCGGGCCCTGCCAGGGGAAGGCGTCGCGCGAGTGGCATGATGCGCGCCCCATGTCCAGCGCCCCTCCGTCCGCCGGACTCAATCCGGCCCAGCTCGAAGCCGTCTACCACCTGAGCGGCCCCTGCCTCGTCATCGCCGGCGCGGGCTCGGGCAAGACGCGGGTCATCACGACCAAGATCGCCCAGCTGCTGGTGTCCGGCTACCGGCCCAGCCAGATCGCGGCCATCACCTTCACGAACAAGGCCGCGCAGGAAATGCGCGAGCGCGCCAAGGCCCTCGTCGGCAACAAGGCCGCCAAGGACCTGGCCATCTCGACCTTCCACAGCCTGGGCGTGCGCCTGCTGCGCGAGGAAGGCTCGCGGGTCGGGCTGAAGGAGCAGTTCTCCATCCTCGACAGCGACGATGTGCTGAACGTGCTGAAGGATGCCGGCAGCACGACCGACATCAACCAGGCGCGGCGCTGGCAGTGGACCATCTCGCTGTGGAAGAACCAGGGCCTGGGCCCCGCCGAGGCCGCCCAGGTCGCCAAGGACGAGGACGAGCGCTCGGCCGCTGCCGTCATGGTGCGCTACCAGGAGCGCCTGGCGGCCTACCAGGCGGTGGACTTCGACGACCTCATCACGCTGCCGCTGAAGCTGCTGACGAGGGACGCGGAAGCGCGCGAGAAGTGGCAGAACAAGCTGCGCTATGTGCTGGTGGACGAATACCAGGACACCAATGCCGTGCAGTACGAGTTGCTGAAAGCACTGGTGGGCGAGCGCGGCATGTTCACGGCCGTGGGCGACGACGACCAGTCCATCTACGGCTGGCGCGGCGCCACCATCGAGAACCTGAAGCGCCTGCCGACCGACTACCCGACGCTCAAGGTCATTCCGCTGGAGCAGAACTACCGGTCGACGGGTTCCATCCTGCGCGCCGCCAACAACGTCATCGCCGGCAACCCCAAGATCTTCGAGAAAAAGCTGTGGAGCGAGTTCGGCGACGGCGAACCGGTTGTGCTGCTGGAGGCCGACGGCGAGGAGCACGAGGCCGAACGCGCGGTCGCACGCATCCAGGCCCTGCGCAGCGAGGGCAAGGCGCCGCAGTACAACGATGTGGCCATCCTCTACCGCGCCAACCACCAGGCCCGCGTCTTCGAGCAGGCGCTGCGCCGCGCCCAGATCCCGTACCGCGTCTCCGGCGGCCAGAGCTTCTTCGACAAGGCCGAGATCAAGGACCTGTGCGCCTGGCTGCGCCTGCTGGTGAACCAGGACGACGACCCGGCCTTCCTGCGCGCCGTGACGACGCCCAAGCGTGGCATCGGCCACACCACGCTGGGCGCGCTCGGCACGTTCTCGGCGCAGTGGAAGTGCAGCATGTTCGAGGCCCTGTTCTCCGAGAGCCTGGCCACGGCCGTCACGGCCCGTGCGCTCGCGCAGCTGCACGAGTTCGGCCGCAGCGTGAACGAGCTGCAATACAAGGCCAGGCACACCGAAGGCCACACCGCCGCCCACGCGATGTTGACGGAATGGCTGAAGGACATCGCCTACGAAGCCCATCTGCTCGACAACGAGGAGAACGAGAAGGTCGCCCAGGCGCGCTGGGGCAATGTGCTGGACTTCGTCGACTGGGTCGCCAAGCGCTGCGGCGGCCAGCAGAGCGAGGAAGGCGGCGTCAGCTTCACCGAGCCCAAGCAGAGCGTGCTGGACGTGGCGCAGACCATCAGCGTCATCCTGTCGCTGGCCGAGCGCGGCGACGAGCAGGACCAGGTCACGCTGACGACGCTGCACGCCTCCAAGGGCCTGGAATGGCCCCATGTCGTGCTGGCCGGAGTCAACGAGGGCCTGCTGCCCTTCAAGCGCGAGGAGGCCGAGCTGACGGCCGAGGCCCTGCAGGAGGAAAGGCGGCTGATGTACGTCGGCATCACCCGCGCACGCACGACGCTGGCGGTGTCGACGTTGCGCCGGCGCAAAAAAGGCCGCGACACCGTTGTGGGCATTCCCAGCCGCTTCCTGGCCGAAATGAAGCTGCACGAGGGCAGCACCCGCGAAGATCCCCGGGAAAAGCTCAAGCGTATGCGCGAGGAACTGGCCGCCAAGGCGGCCGCCCGGGCGTCATCCCAGTAAATCGTGGCCGTAGTGCCGGAATGCGGGCCGAGCGCTGGGCCGTTCCCGAGCCGGCCCGCGCTGGCGATGTGCTTGTGGCTCGATGCCGCAAGCGTCGCCGTCCCCTCGGGGGACCGGCCAAGCACGGCTTGGACGAGGGGCTTCATGAATTTCAAGGATGGAGCGCTCATTCGCGGGGGTACCCCTCAAGCGCGTGAAGTCTTCACAACTTCGCCACGCTAGGCTGCGAACAATGCGATCCAGTCCTTCTTTCCGGTGAGCCTGCACATGAAAGCCCTGGTCCTTGCTGCCGCCCTCGCTGCCCTGACCGCCTCGGTTCCGGCCGGAGCCGCGCGTGAAGCCCGCCAGCCCATCGTCGACACGACGACGGCCACCATGATTGCCGATGCCGGTCGCCTGGGCTCGGCCAGCCTGACGTCACTGAATGGCAACAGCCACTGGACGCCAGCGACCCGCCGGGTCGAAGCCGAATTTGAAATCCTGCCCGCCCAGATCGATACCGGCTCCCTGCTGATCGCCCTCGGCGCCCTGGCACTGGCCCTCGCCCGCCCCGTCACCCGCGCCCTGCGCCGCCAGGAACAGCAGCGCCGCGCCGCCGCGCTGGCCAGCACCCTCGCCCACGCGCCTCGCGCCTGAGGACGCGTTTTCAGTCTTGCGGGCCGAGCGCCGGGCCGCTCCCTAGCCGGCCCGCGTGAGGCGATGTGCTTGCCGGTCAATCCGGCAAGCATCGCCGTCCCCTCGGGGGACCGACTGGGCTTGCCGGCGTTCAGCGCGGCAAGACTGGGCGAGGGGCTCCATTTCAGTGATTTGCTTCACGGGCCGCACACCGGTCTGAGGGGGGTGTTGGCGCGGGTGTGAACTCTGCACCGGGCGCCGGGCAGGGCAGGCCAAAGAATCGCGGCCAGTCATCACACCGCCCTGCCCCACCCATGAAACGCGTCGCCTCCCTGCTTGCCCTGATCGCCCTCAGCGCTTCTGCCCTGGCCGCTCCTGTGCCGGCCGGCAACCTGATCGTCAACGGCAGCTTCGAGAGCACCGCCGTGGCCAACGGCAGCTGGGTCAATGTCGCGTCCATGACGGGCTGGACCTGGCTGGCCGGCCCCGGCACCGGCTTCGAGGTCCGCAACAACGTCGCCGGCACCGCCAAGGACGGCAGCAACTACGTCGAGCTCGACACCAACGGCAACACGCTGATGGGTCAATACCTGGACAACCTGTCGGCCGGCGCCAGGTACGAGTTGAGCTTCTGGTACGCACCGCGCGAGTTCCAGGCGGCCTCGACCAACGGCATGCAGGCGTTCTGGAATGGCGTGCAGCTGGGCGCCACGCTGAGCGGCCTGGGCAGCAGCGGCAATGCCTGGACCGAGGTCAAGTTCAGCCTGACGGCCCAGGCCGGCCGCAACCTGCTGAGCTTCGCCTCCGTCGGCAGCAGCGACGGCCTGGGTGGCAACCTCGACAACGTCAGCCTGAACCGCRTCCCCGAGCCCGGCAGCCTGGCACTGACCTTCGCCGCGCTGGCGGGCTGCCTGCTGCTGCCGCGCACGCTGCGCCGCAAGGCCGAAGCGCGCCGCGCCCAGGCGCTGGCGGCGGCGCTGGCCGCACCCGTGCCGGCGCGCTGATCGGCTAGGCTTTCAAGACACCGGCACGGCCCGGCGCCACGACAAAGCGCGCAGYGGTGCTGATGCCGCTGTCGGGTTTGAGCGCGTCGTCCAGTGCCCGCACGGAAGCGCGCAGGCCGTCGCGCGCATCCAGCGTGAAGGCCATATAGCCGCGCTGGTCATTGCGGCCGTAGTGCAGATGCGGGTTCAGCTTCAGCACATCGTCCAGTGGCTGCTTGCCGCCCCAGCTGGTGATGGAACTGCCACAGAACTCGCTGGCGACGGTGGCTGAGGCCGGGTCGTCGAAGTCGGCCTTCAGATCGGCCACGACGTGGCTGTGCACATCGCCGCCCAGCACGACGACATTGGGCACCTTGCGCTCGCGCACGACGCCCAGCAGGCGGTCGCGCGCGGGCGCGTAGCCGTCCCAGCCGTCGGTCCAATAGATGGGGGCTGTGGGCTCGGCTGCATTCCAGTTCATCCGCGCCATCAAGGTCTGCTGCGCCACCAGGTTCCAGCGGCCGGCTGTCGTGTCCCAACCCTCGGCCAACCAGCGCTCCTGGGCCGCGCCGAGCAGCGTGCGCTTGGGGTCCAGCAGCCCGGGGCATTCGGACAGCGGCAGCGTGTTGCTGCCGTAGCGGCCCGCGCGGGTGCACAGCTGCGGGTCGCGGTACTGGCGATCGTCCAGCGCGTGGATGACGGCCAGCCGCCCCCAGGCGTGGCGGCCATGCATGCGCATGTCCACGCCACGCGGGCGCCAGGCCTTGGGCAGGGGCTGGTGCTCCCAGTAGGCCTGGTAGGCGGCGCTGCGGCGGGCGGGGAAGTCCTGCGCGATCTTCTCGCCGCGCAGCCCGGCGTAGTCGTTCTCGACCTCGTGGTCGTCCCAGACGAACAGCCAGGGCACGGCGGCATGCATGGCCTGCAGCGCGGGGTCGGACTTGTACTGTGCGTAGCGGCCGCGGTACTGGTCCAGCGTCACCGCCGCGCCGCCCTCGACGTCGCGCACACGGCCCGGTGCGGCGCCGTACTCGTAGATGTAGTCGCCCAGGAACATGACCAGGTCCAGCTCCTCGGCCAGCATGTGGCGCCAGGCGGCGAAGAAGCCATGGTCCCAGCGCTGGCAGCTCGCGATCGCGAAGCGCAGCGGCTCCAGCGCGTCCGCCGCCGGCGCGGTGCGCGTGCGGCCCGCCGGGCTGCGCTGGCCCAGCGCCTCGAAGCGGTACCAGTACCAGCGGCCGGGTTTCAGCCCTGCCGGTTCGGCATGCACGCTGTGCGCCCAACCCGCTTCGGCCGTCTCGGTGCCCGTGGCGACGCGGCGCTGGAAGGCCTCGTCCTCCGCCACCTCCCAGCGCACCTCGACACGCTCCGGCAGGTCGGCACCGGTCAGCCGCGTCCACAGCACCATGCCGTCAGCGGTCGGGTGGCCCGAGGCGATGCCGAGCGCGAAACGCGGTGCCACGTCCGCGCGCGCATGGCGCAGAAGACTGGGCGCGAGGCCGGCGGCCAGAGACAGTTGCAGCAGGTGGCGGCGATGGGTGTCCATCGCGCCATTGTGGAGGCGTCAGATCGCTAGGGGATCCACGTCGACCGCCCAACGCAGCACGGCCTTGTGCTCCCGTTTGAGCGCGATCAGCTCGGGCACCCACGCCCGCAGAAAGGCTTGCAACCGCGCCCGCTGCGTCGCCTCCACCAGCATCTGCATCCGCTCCACATCGGCCACGCGCGCCACCGCGTGCGGCACCGGCGGGTAGACCAGCACGCCGTCGTCATGCGCCAGCTCCGCAGCCGCCGCCAGGAAGGCCTTGGCCGCCTCCACCGTGCGCGCCTCGGCACGCAGCAGGGCCAGGTGGGCGAAGGGCGGCAGGCTGGCAGAGCGGCGCTCGGCGAGCTGGTCGCCCGCGAAGCGCACATAGTCGTGGCGCGCCAGCGCCTGGTAGAGGGCGTGCTCGCGATGCCAGGTCTGCACCCACATCTCGGCCGGCGTCTCACCCGAGGCATCGCGGCCCGCGCGGCCGCCGGCCTGCATCAACAGCGCGAACAGGCGCTCCGGTGCGCGGAAGTCGCTGCTGAACAGGGCGCCATCCGGGTTCACCGCGGCCACGAAGCGGATGCGCCGGAAGTCGTGGCCCTTGGTGATCATCTGCGTGCCGACAAGGATGTCGACGTCGCCGTCATGCACGGCCTGCAACTGCGCCTCCAGCTCGCCCTTGCGGCGCGTCGAGTCGGCGTCGATGCGCAGCACGCGGGCACCGGGCAGCGCCTCGCCGAGCTGCTCCTCCAGCTTCTCGGTGCCGCGGCCGATGGGCGCGATATCGTGGTTGCCACAGTTGGGGCAGGCGCTCGGCACGCGCTCGGTGAAGCCGCAGTGATGGCAGCGCAGCGTGCGGTCGCGCTTGTGGAAGACGCGCCAGGCGCTGCAATGCGGGCAGTCGCTCTTCCACTGGCATTCGCCGCAATGCAGCACCGGCGCATAGCCGCGGCGGTTCAGGAACACGAGGCTCTGCTCGCCGCGCTCCAGGCGCGCCTTCAGCTCCGCCAGCAGCGGCGCCGTCAGCGCGGTTGTCACACCCGCGGTGGGCGGCAAGGCCTTCATGTCGAACAGGCGCACCCGGGGCAGCGCCCCGCCGCCGATGCGTGCGGCCAGCGTCAGGCGCTCATAGCGGCCGCTTTCGGCGTGCTGCCAACTCTCCAGCGACGGCGTGGCCGAACCCAGCACGACGGGCACCTTGAGGTCATGCGCGCGCCAGATGGCCAGGTCGCGTGCCGAGTAGCGCGCACCGTCCTGCTGCTTGTAGGAAGGGTCGTGTTCCTCGTCGACGACGATCAGCCCCAGTTCGGGCATTGACGCGAACACGGCCAGCCGCGTGCCCAGCACCAGGCGGGCCCGGCCGAGGTGGGCGGCCAGCCAGTTCTGCAGGCGCTGGGCCGGCGTCAGCGCGCTGTGCAGCGACACGATGGCCAGCGGTTGCGGCAGCAGCGCCGCGAAGCGCTCGGTGAAGCGGGCCTCCAGTTGCGGCGTCAGGTTGATCTCGGGCACCAGCACCAGCACCTGGCGGCCTGCCGCCAGCGCGGCCTCGGCGGCGCGCAGATAGACCTCGGTCTTGCCGCTGCCGGTGACGCCGAAGAGCAGCAGCGGCTTGCGCTCACCGCCATCGATCTGGGCCGCAATACGCGCCACCGCCGTCGCCTGCTCCGGCGCCAGCTCGGGCCTGACCGGCTCGGGTACGGCGACCGGCTTGGCTGCCTTGCGGTCCAGCTTGCGCAGCCGCGCGGCGAGTTGCTCGGGCGACAGCTCGCGCAACTGCGGCGGCAGCACGGCGCTGGCCAGTTCGCCGACGCTGCGCTGGTAATAGCCGGCGGCGAAATCCAGCAGCCGGCACCAGTCGGCGCCCAGCGGCGTCAATGCGTCAAAAACCGCCGCCACGGGCCGCAGCGCAACGCCCGGCGCCGGGGTTTCGTCGCCCGGCCAGACGATGCCCAGCAACTCGCGCTTGCCCAGCGGCACCCGCACCAGGGACCCCGATGCGAGCGCCTGCTCACTGGCGTAATCAAGCGGGCCGTTCAAGCCGCTGTGCTGCGGCGCGTCAACCGCCACGCGCACCGTTGTGGCCCCCCCGGTTTCAGCCATGCGCAGCTCCGTGCTTCTTGTGAAGCAGTGGCTCAGCAAGTGGCTGCAAGTGCATGATTCGTAAAGGCTCTTGGGTTGCCCACAATTTCTGTGGATAAGTTTGTGAGCAAATCAGCCGCCGAGGACCGATAGAAGGYCAATGAGCATTGCAATGCCCCAAATTAGCCCGCCGATGCTTTTTGGGCACTACCTTGAAAATCAAGCACTTAGCACGAATTCGGGAAAACTCTTAGGTGCGCCGCACCAACCGCGTTCCGGCGCCCTCGCCCCCCAAATTTTGGGGATAAGTCACCGCGCAAGTGCAGATTTGACGGCCCTGTCAGACGGCTGCGCGCAGGCGGCGCGAATGCTGGTGAACCTCGTCCACCAAGGCCTCCACACTCTCGGGCGGCGTGAACTGGCTGATGCCGTGGCCGAGGTTGAACACATGGCCATGGCCGGCGGCGGGCTTGCCGAAACTGTCCAGCACGGCACGCGCCTGGGCGCGCACGGCTTCGGGCGGCGCGAACAGCACATTGGGGTCGAGATTGCCCTGCAGCGCGACGCGGTCGCCCACGCGGGCGCGGGCGGTGGCGAGGTTCATCGTCCAGTCCAGGCCGACGACATCGGCGCCGGTATCGGCGATCTCGTCCAGCCACAGGCCGCCGCCCTTGGTGAACAGCAGGCGCGGGATGCGCACGCCGTCGTGCTCGGTCTTCACGGCGCTGAGCACCTGTCGCGAATAGGCCAGGCTGAACTGCTGGAAGGCCCCGTCGGCGAGCACGCCGCCCCAGGAGTCGAACAGCATGACGGCCTGGGCGCCGGCCTCGATCTGGGCGTTCAGATAGGCCGCCACGGACTGCGCGTTCACTTCGAGGATGCGGTGCATCAGGTCGGGGCGCGAATACATCAGGCTCTTGACCTGGCGGTAGTCGTCCGAGCCGCCGCCTTCGACCATATAGCAGGCCAGCGTCCAGGGGCTGCCGGAGAAACCGATCAGCGGCACGCGGCCGTTCAGCGCATGACGGATGGACGTGACCGCGTCGAAGACATAGCGCAGCTTGTCCATGTCGGGCACTTCGAGCGCCGCCACGGCGGCTTCGTCGCGCACGACCTTCGCGAACTTCGGGCCCTCGCCCTGCTGGAAGGACAGGCCCAGGCCCATCGCGTCGGGCACGGTCAGGATGTCGCTGAACAGGATGGCCGCGTCCAGCGGGAAGCGCTCCAGCGGCTGCAGCGTCACCTCGGTGGCGTAGTCGCGGTTGGTGGCCAGGCCCATGAAGCTGCCGGCCTTCTCGCGCGTGGCGCGGTACTCGGGCAGGTAGCGGCCCGCCTGGCGCATCAGCCAGATGGGGGTGTGCTCGGTGGGCTGGCGCAGGCAGGCGCGCAGGAAGGTGTCGTTTTGCAGGGGGGCGAACATATGCCCCGGATTATCCCGTCACGGTAGAGACAAGCTCTGCCGCCCGACCCAGCTCTCACCCGCCGGCAGCTCGACGGGGCGGCCGATGCAGGCCGCTTCCACGCACAGCATCTCCGACCAGCCCTCGGGCGGCATGTCGGCCAGCTTGGCGCAGCGCTCCGGGCCGGGGTTCCAGACCACCGCATCCTCGAAGCCCTGCTGGCGGATGACGACCTGGCGACGGTCCTCGGCCACCAGCAGCGGCCGCTCCTTGACGCCGAAGTAGATGCGGTCCAGGTCGAGCACGCCCTTTTCGCCGGTCAGCAGCAGGTCCATGCGCTGCAGCGCCTCGGCCTGCTTGATGCTGTCGAAATAGCGCAGGCCGGCCAGGCCCTCGACGCTGACGGCATCCAGGTCGCCCACGCGCAGATAGGTGTGCAGGGCGGCCGTGAACTGCAGGGGCACGTCGCCCAGGTTCTCGCAGGCCAGTTCCACGTCCAGCGTGCGACCGCCCACACGCACGCTCAGCTCCAGTTCGAATGCATGCGGCCACAAGGCGCGCGTCGCGTCGTTGTCGCGCAGCCGCAGGACGGCCAGTGCGTCGTCCTTGCCCTGCTGCTGCAGGACCAGCTCCCATGGCAAGGTGCGCGCAAAGCCATGCTTGGGCAGGGGGCCGCGCTCGGAGAACTGCGGGAAGCACACCGGCACGCCGCCGCGGATGGCCTTGCCCGGCGCGAATTCGCTGCGCGGCGACAGATAGAGCTGCTCGGCGGCGCCGGCAGGCTTCCAGGACAGCAGATGGCCGCCATGCAGGCTGAGTTCGGCGCTGGCGCCATCGGGGCTTTGCAGCGTGATGCGGGAGGGTTCGGTGCTCATGGGGCGGACAGGTGCGCGGCGGTCAACGCTCTATCATCGCCGACTTGTTTTTCGGGGCGCCAACTGGCGTCCGCCCCCCAGCCGCGATGACCACTGCCAGCGCCCCCAACTCCCAGAAACTGGCCTTTGTGCCGGAAACCCGCTTCGGCCTGTGGTTCCTGTCCACGGCCACCTGGCGCGTACATGTGCTGGGCCGTGCGCTGAGCGACCTGCAACGCATGGCGCCCGACGCACCGCGCGGCGGCGTCATGCTGGACATCGGCACCGGCCAGGGCCATTCCCTGCCCGAGATGGCGGCGCGCTTTGCGCCGGCCCAGATCCATGCGCTGGACCCCGAGCCCGACTTCGAGGCCCGCGCCGCCGCGATGGTCAAGGCCTGCCCTGTGCCCGTCACGCTGCACGCCGCGCACGCCGAGCGCATTCCGCTGCCGGACGCGTCCGTGGACATCGTGTTGTGCCACCAGACCCTGCACCACATCGTCGACCAGAAAGCGGCCCTGGCCGAGGCCTTCCGCGTGCTCAAGCCGGGCGGCCTGCTGCTGCTGGCCGAGAGCACGCGCGCCTACATCCACAGCTGGATCATCCGGCTGCTGTTCCGCCACCCCATGCATGTGCAGCGCACGGCCGAGGAGTTCGTGGCGCTGGTGCGCGAGGCCGGCTTTCAGGTCGACGCGGACCGCATCAGCACGCCCTATCTGTGGTGGAGCCGCAGCGATCTGGGTGCGCGCGAATGGCTTGGACTCGGCCTGCCGAAAAATCGCGAAGAGACCTTGCTCAACGCCGTCGCGCGCAAGCCAAGCTAAGGAAGCGCGGGCTCCGGCAGTAGCCAGGCCAGCAACGAAGTCCAGAAGCCCGGAATGCGGACCTGCACGCTCGGGTCCGTCAGCGCCCGCGCGCGGGCCGCGGTCTCCAGCGACTCGGCCGAGTCGTAGAACGGCGGATCGGCCAGCACCAATCCGGCCTTGTTGGCGCCGTCGACGAGGATCTGCAGGTACTCGTCGATGTGGCTGCCGGTGAAAGGGTTGGCATCATGGAAGGTGATGACCACGGGCCGCACGCCATCCACCGGCGGGATGTCGTTCACATGGCGGCGCAGCTCGCGCATCTGGTGCTCGAAGTGGGAGCGCCGGCGCAGGCTGGCGTTGGGCCAGGGAATCTTGCCGTCGTTGGCCGACAGGTCGGTCATCACCAGGCTCAGGCCGTGACGTTGGTAGGCGGCGAAGGTGCGCGCGTCATAGGCCCAGTGGGGCGGGCGCACCAGCACCGGTTGGCGGCCTGCCAGCGCCATGTGCACGGCCAGGCCCTCGCTGAGGCTGCCTTCCAGCCCGTCTTCACCCAGCCGGGTGTGGCTGGTGTGGCCGGGCGTGGCGGTGTGAAAGCCCAGCACATGGCCTTCCGCCAGCGTGCGGCGCATCAGCGCCTGGCCGCGCGGCGTGGCACCGCCGTTCACGGCGCCCGTCTGCACGAAGAACAGGGCCTTGATGCCCGGCTGGAGCGCGTTGCGAGCGAGGCCGTCGAGGATCTGGACGGTCGGGTTGTCGGTCTCGCGTGCGCTGGGACCGTCATCGAAGGTCAACAGCAGGCGGATGGGTACCGGCCCGGTCACCGACACATGTTCGGCCAGCGGCGATGGGTCGGCCGCGGCATGGGTCGCGGCGACCAGCGCCAGACCCGCGAACGCCATCCTGGCTATGTACTGCTTTTTCATCGGGCCGGCAGTTTATTCGCCGAGCGTCAGTGCCTGGTAACGCCGCCACACTGCATTCATGGGGCCCTCGATGCGCAAAGGCAAGGTGGGGTGGCCGGCCACCGCCAGCACCAGGCCCTCCAGCGTCGTGGCGGCCACATCGCCGGACGGGTCGTCGCTGAAGTCCAGTGACCGCATCAGCGCGAAATCCAGGCCCTGACCGCGCGCCTTGAGCCAGGCTTCCTTGAGCGTCCAGGCCCGCAGGAAAACCTGCGCACGCGCCTCGGGCGCCAAGGCGGCGAGCTCGGCTCGCTGGGCGGGGCTGTGCACGGTTTCGGCCAGGGCGAGATGGTCGCGCGGCCGCGCCAGGCTTTCGACGTCGATGCCGACCGGCATGCCGGCGGCGGCACAGGCGACGCTGCCGGCGCTGTGGCTGATCGACACGAACACATCGTCGCGACCCGCCACGCGACAGGCGCCGCTGTCCGCCACGTCCAGCGCAGGAGGCCGCTCAGCGGCCAGCCAGCGCTGCACGGCGAGTCGTGCCAGCCAGCGGCCGGCCAGGAAGCTGCCGCGCCGCGCCTCGGTGCCCAACGACTGCAGGCGGGCCTGCTCGGAAGGCGTCATCCAGACGCCAGGCGACGGCATGCCGGCCCGCACCTCGGGCTCGGCCACCAGCAGGCAGAGCAGCGTCACCGCGCCCTCAAGCCTGCTCGCCAGGCTCAGTCGATCTTGGCGTAGGTGCCCTTCAGCGCCACGCCGATGACGAAGGCGCCTGCATGGCACTCGAAGTCGGTCGCGCTCTTGTACTCGACCTTCTTGTAATAGCTGACGATGTCGACGACGGCGTTGCCGCCATTGCGCTTGGCGCCTGCCTGCAGGTTGATCAGGGCGCTCAGCGCCGCCCATTTGCAACCGTAATCGTCGGCCTTGCCGAAGCCGTTGGTCTTGGGGTTGCTGACGTCGGTACCAAGGCGCTTGGTGTTCTTGGGCGTGGGCTGGCCGTCGAGAAGGAACTTGAACGACGGGTCCAGTTTTTCCTTGGCTTCGGGCAGCTCCAGCACGTCGGCCAGCGGGATGTGCAGCACGGTGTCGCGTGCGAACGCGGGCACGCTGGACAGCATCGAGACCAGGGCCAGTGCGATGAGGCGAGTCTTCATGGACGGTTTCCTTGAGTGAGCGGTAAGGCCATTACTGCGGCGCGGAGGCCGGTTGATCGGCCGCGGCGCGGGCTGGTGCCTGCGGCCGGGCATTCTGCGCCATGGCCTCGGGGCTGCGGTTGGTGAGCAGGATGGTCTCGATGCGCACGCCGCCCATGGCCTCGCAGGACTTGCGCGGCGGCTCGTTCCAGCGGATGGCCTTGCCGGAGACGACGGGGCGCACCATGCGCCAGGGCCAGAAGCCGAAACGCTGCGCGCTGTTGTAGTCGACGATGGCATCGGCCCTTTGCGCCAGGGCCTCCTCCACCAACTTCGGCAGCAACTCCTTGACGCCGCCATAGGTCTGCTTGGCCACCTTCAGGTCACCAAGCTTCTCGTGCGGCATGTCGGACGGTGCGCCGTTGTCGAAGACGCAGAGGTCGCGGCCCTCCTGCGACAGGCTGGCGGCGATCTTGCGCCCGGCGGCGAGTTCCTGCTCTGGGGTGGTGGTGGCCTGCGCGGCCGCGGCCACCAGGATCAACGCGACAGTCAGAACGCTCTGCTTCATCAGGCCCTCCCAGGCTTGTTGTTGTCGACTTCAAAGACGGCGCAGGATCAACGAGGTGTTGATGCCGCCGAAGGCGAAATTGTTGGTCATCGCGTACTCGGTCTGCAGCTTGCGGCCGCCGCTGAGCACATAGTCCAGATCGCCGCAGCGCGGGTCCACGCGCTTGAGGTTGATGGTGGGCGCGAACCAGTCGGCCTTCATCATCTCGAGCGTCATCCAGGCTTCCAGCGCACCGCAGGCGCCCAGGGTGTGGCCCATATAGCTCTTCAGCGACGAGATCGCGATGCCCGGGCCGAAGACGCTGTGCGTGCCCTGGCTCTCGGCCACGTCGCCCTGATCGGTGCTGGTGCCGTGGGCGTTGACGTAGGGGATGGCGCCA
This sequence comes from Roseateles sp. P2_H4, assembly GCF_056403315.1. Lineage (NCBI taxonomy): Bacteria > Pseudomonadati > Pseudomonadota > Betaproteobacteria > Burkholderiales > Sphaerotilaceae > Roseateles > Roseateles sp. P2_H4. The sequence continues at coordinate 66,939 of NZ_JBFUFR010000017.1, forward strand.
GCGGGCAGGCCGGCGTCCTCCAGCGCCAGGCGCATGGCCTGGGCCATGGTGGCGGACTGCGGCTGCGTGACGTGGGTGCCGTCGCAGTTGGTGCCATAGCCGACGATCTCGCCAAGCATGTGCGCGCCGCGCGCCTTGGCATGCTCGTAGTCTTCCAGCAGGAAGGTGCAGGCGCCCTCGCCCAGCACCAGGCCGTCGCGGTCGGCGTCGAAGGGGCGCGGCGTCAGGCGCGGCTGGTCGTTGTACTTGGTGCTGGTGGCGAACAGCGTGTCGAACACGGCCGCCTGCGTCGGGTCCAGCTCCTCGGCGCCGCCGGCCAGCATGGCGACCTGGCGGCCGCTCTGGATGGCCTCGTAGGCATAGCCCAGGCCCTGGCTGCCGGACGTGCAGGCGCTGCTCGTCGTGATGATGCGGCCGGTGATGCCGAAGAACACCGCGATGTTGACGGTCGCCGTGTGCGACATCATCTTCACGTAGGTGTTGGCGTTGATGCCCTCGATGCTCTTGACCGTCATCATGCGGCCGAAGTCGCCGATGGCGCTGGGCGTGCCGCTGGAGCTGCCGAAGCTCACGCCCATGCGGCCGCTGGTCAGCAGCGGGTCGCCGATGAGGCCGGCCTGCTCCAGTGCCAGTTCGGCCGAGCGCGTGGCCATCTGCGCCACGCGGCCCATGCTGCGCATGGTCTTGCGGTTGTAGCGGTCGGCCGGCAGCTCGAAGTGCGCACAGGGCACGCCCACCTGCGTGTTCAAGCCTTCGTAGTCGGCCCAATCGGACATGCGCTGGACCTTGTTGGTCTCGGCGTGCAGGCTGTCCATGACGGTCTCGACGTCATGACCCAGCGGTGACAGCGCGCCGATGCCGGTGATGACGACTCTTCTATTGCTCACCCGACCATCCCCCCATTCACAGAAATCACCTGCAGCATGTCTGCCCCTCGTCCGCCGAGTACGCCGGCCGATCCCCCGAGGGGATGCAGGCCGGCTAGGGAGCGGCCCGTCGCTCGGCCCGCCCTCATCCGACCATCCCTCCGTTGACCGAAATCACCTGCCGCGTGATGTACGCGGCGTCCTCGCTCATCAAGAAGGCGACCAGGGCCGCCACTTCCTCGGGCTGGCCGACGCGCTGCGCCGGGATCATCTGCATCGCGTGCTCCAGCACATGCGGCTCGATCATGTCCGTCTCGATCAGGCCCGGCGCCACGCAGTTGACCGTGATCTTGCGGCTGGCCAGCTCGACGGCCAGCGCCTTGGTGGCGCCGATGATGCCGGCCTTGGCGGCACTGTAGTTGACCTGCCCGCGGTTGCCCACCAGGCCCGAGACCGAGGCCAGCGTGACGATGCGGCCCGGCTTGCGGCGGCGCACCAGCGGCATGGTCAGCGGCTGCAGCACGTTGTAGAAGGCATCCAGATTGGTGTGGATGACGGCGTCCCAGTCCTCGCCGGTCAGGGCCGGGAAGGCGCCGTCGCGGGCGATGCCGGCGTTGCAGACGACGCCGTAATAGCAGCCATGGGCCTCGACGTCGGCCTCGAGTGCGGCGGCGGTGGCGGCGCGGTCGGCGACGTCGAAGGCCAGCACGCGGGCATTGCGGCCGAGTTCGCGCACGGCCTGGGCGACGGCCTCGGCCTCGTCACGGCGGCTGCGGCAATGGATGACGACGTCGTAGCCGTCGCGCGCCAGCCGCAACGCGATGGCGCGGCCGATGCCGCGGCTGGAACCCGTCACGAGGACGGTGTGGGGTGTACTGCTCATGGGGTCTGTCCGTTCAGGAAAGCCTCCGGGTCGTCAGGCCCGAAGACATTGAGGCTGGCGCGTGCCACCTCGGCGCCATCGATGGCGATGACGCATTCGAATTGTCCGAGGCCGTTGTCGGCCTGGAAGAGACGCTGCACCTTGACGCGCAGCACATCGCCGACGCGGAAGGCCGGGACGCTGCATTGGTAGCGGCGCGTGCCGAGCAGGAAGCCGATGCGCGAGGCGCCGCCTTCGCTGGCGCGGCGCTGCCAGCCAGCCCAGGCGGCGGCGGCCTGCGCCATGTACTCCACGCCGGCCGAGGCGCTGAGCTGGCCATCGCGCACCAGCAGGTGGTCGGCGCGCACGCAGGCCTCGGCCAGCAGCGATTCGGCATCGGCCTCGATGACGTGGTCGAGCCAGCACATGGCGCCGCGGTGCGGCACCAGTTCGGCGATGGTGGGATCAGTCTTCACGTGTGAGTACCAGGGCGGCATTGCTGCCGCCGAACGCAAAGGAATTGGACAACACGGCGCGCGGCGCAGCGGCCAGGCGCTCGCCCGGCTGCACGAGACGGATGGCAGGCAGGGCCGGGTCGCGCTCGCCGTCGAAATGGTGGGCCGGCAGGCCCCCGTCGCCGAGCAGCGTCAGCCAGGCGATGCCAGCCTCCAACGCGCCGGCGGCGCCCAGCGTGTGGCCGGTCAGCGGCTTGGTCGAGCTGCAAGGTGTGTCGAGGCCAAAGACGCGGGCCACGGCTTCGCTCTCCATCGCATCGTTGTGCTGCGTGGCCGTGCCGTGCAGGTTGAGGTAGCCGATGTCGGCCGGCGTGAGGCCCGCCATGCCCAGCGCAGCGCGCATCGCGGCCTCGGCGCCGCGGCCGCTGGGCTCGGGGGCGGAGATGTGGTGGGCGTCGCTGGTCTCGCCCCAGCCGGCCAGGCGCACGGCCGGGCCTTCGCCCCCATCGACATGTTTGTCGCGGGTCATCAGGAAGAGCGCGCCCGCCTCGCCGATGTTGATGCCGCAGCGCTGGGCGCTCATCGGGTTGCAGCGCGCGTCGCTGACGGCTTCCAGCGCGGCAAAGCCGGCGACGGTGAAGTCGCACAGGCTGTCGGCACCGCCGCAGACGACGGCGTCGGCCATGCCCGCTTGCAGCAGCCGCGCGGCGCTGGCCAGGGCCTTGCTGCTGGACGAGCAGGCGGTGGAGATGACATAGGCCGGGCCGAGCACGCCGAGTTCGGCGGCCAGCAATGTGGCGCCGGAGCCGATCTCCTGCTGGCGCACGTCGTGCCAGGCGGGCAGACCGCCCTCGGCCTGGTATTGACGCCAGGCGGCTTCGCTCTCGCCGACGCCCGAGGTGCTGGTGCCCAGCACGACGGCCACGCGCTGCGGGCCGAAGCGGTCACGCGCGGCGTCCACGGCGGCGCGGATGGGTTGCAGTGCGGTCAGCAGCAGCGCGTTGTTGCGGCTGCGCTGTGCCGTGGCCTCGGGCAAGGGCAGGGTCTGGCGCACGCGACCCAGGTGCAGCGTGCGGCCGCGCCAGGCCTCGGCTTCGACGCCACCGGGGGCGCTCGCCCACAGCGCCTGCGCCAGCGTGTCGGCGTTGTCGCCCGCCGCACAAACGACGCCCAGGGCATTCAGGTAGAAATTCATCAGCCGCCCTCCAGTGGGCGCGATTCGATGCGCAGTTGGTAGTGCTCGGCGCGATTGTCGATCTCGACGCGTGCGCGGCCGTCCAGGTAGCGCACGGTCAGGCGCACCTCGCCGGCCTGGCGCAGGATGCGCTCGTTGCCGGCTTCATCCAGCGTCCAGCCCGCGGGCAGCGCGGCCTGCAGCGCGGGCAGGGGCGCAAACACCAGCGCCACGTCGCGCAGCACGCGCGCCGGGTCGACCGCGGCGGGCAGCATGGGGTGGCGCTTGACCTGCAGCTCACGGCCGTTCCATTGCATCGTCAGCACGCGCTGGCCGAATGCCAGACCGGCCAGCTGCAATTGCTGGGCGTCGACCTGCAGCAGCGTGTCGAGCTGGCGCTCGGTGACGGCGCCGTTGGGGTCGTCGGGCGCGTCGGTCACCGTCAGCCGCTGGGCCAGCGACAGTTCGGCACCGAAAGCGGCCGGCGCCAGTTGTAGTGGCGGCAGCCCGGCCGGTGGCGGCAGCGTCTGGCAGGCTGACAGCAACAGCGCAGCGAACAGGATCAGGGGGCGCACAACTGCTCCAGCGTGCGCATGCGCTCGGGATGCGCGACGTAGGGGTTGGTCAGGTCCCAGGCATAGCCGGCCAGGATCGACGAGATCATGCGGCGGATGTCGGGGTTCTGGTCCTGGTGGAAGATGACGTCCTGGAAGCCGCCGCGGTACCAACTCTCCACAAAGGCACGGAAGGCATCCACGCCGGCGCGCAGCGGCTTGGCGTAGTCTTTCTCCCAGTCCACCGCTTCGCCGGCGCGTTCACGCAGCAGCGCCGTCACGGCCAGGTCGGCGGACTTCACGGCGATGGTCACGCCGCTGGAGAACACCGGGTCCAGGAACTCGCCCGCATTGCCCAGCAGCGCGAAGCCCGGGCCCCACAGCGATTTCACGTTGGCCGCATAGCCCTGCAGCTTGTTGGCTGGGGTGTCCCAGACGGCATCCTTCAGCAGCGCGGCCAGCGAGGGCGTCTCGGCGACGACGGCCTTCAGTCGCTCCGTCGCGTCTTCGGGGAAGCGCTCGAAGTATTCGGCCCGCGCGACCACGCCCAGTGAGCAGCGGCCGTTGCTGAAGGGAATGGTCCAGAACCAAACGTCCACATCTTCCGGGTGCACGGTGACGAGGATCTTGGTGCGGTCAAACGTCGGGTCGCTGATGCGGTCCTGCACATGCGTGAAGGTGGCGGCGCGGACCGGGAAGGCCGAGGGCGTCTCCAGGTCGAGCAGGCGCGGCAGCGTGCGGCCGAAGCCGCTGGCGTCCAGCAGATGGCCGGCCTCCACGGTATAGGCCGCGCCGCCGTCCAGCGGCTGCACGTCCAGCTGCGGGCGCTGGCCCGGGCTCACACGCACGGCCGTCACCTCATGGCGGTAGCGCACATCGGCGCCGGCCTTGGCGGCACCGTCGGCCAGCACCTTGTCGAAATGCGCGCGCTGCACCTGGTAGGTGGTGCCCCAGCCGGGGGTGAACTTGTCGCGGAAGTCGAAGGCGGTGCGCTTCGGGCCGCGGCAGAAGGCGGCGCCGTTCTTGAACTGGAAGCCGGCCTCGACAACGTCCTGCAGCAGGCCGGCCTTCTCGATATAGGCCATGGACTGCGGCAGCAGGCTCTCGCCGATGGAGAAGCGCGGGAAGGTCTGACGCTCCAGCACGGTCACGGCCAGGCCCTGGCGGCGCAGCAGGGCCGCAGCGACGGCGCCTGCTGGGCCTGCGCCGATGATGCAGACGTCAGTCGTTTCGTGAGTCATGGTCGGTGATGAAGAAGGGAGTGAGGACCCAGGCCAGGGCAATTCCCAGGCCCAGGGTCAGGCCGAAGGCCCGCAAGGCCGGCGTGCCGGACAGGGCCAGCAGCCCGAAGGACAGCCAGGTGCTGGCGGCCGCGAGTGTGATGGAGACGAAGCCGCGCAGGTCGCGCCGGCTGGGCTGGGCGAGCAGGAAGATGCCGTAGTCCACTCCCACGCCGAGCAGCAGCAGCAGGGCCAGCACATGGAAGAGCTGCCAGGGCTGGCCCAGCAGCGCGGTGGCGGCGAGGGACAGGCCGCCGGCCAGCAGCGTCGGCACCAGGGCCCGCCACCAGGCGGCACCCAGGCGCCAGGCCAGCAGGGCGGCCACGGCGCCGACGGCGATGACCAGCACGCCCAGCATGCGGATGCGCTGGCGGGCCAGCAGCTCGGAGACATCGGCCACCTTGTCGACCCAGCGCACGGTGTCGCCGTCGGCCAGGGCCGCGAGCTGGGGCAGCCGTTCGCGCGACACGCCGCGCAGCATCACGACGCTGTGCCAGCGGCCATCGGCATCGCGACCCAGCCACTGGTGGCGCGCGGCCTCGCTGACGGGCGCGGCACGCCAGGCCTCCACGGTGAGCACGGGCGCGGCGACGGCGTCGCGCTGCGGCAGGGGCTGGCCCAGTTGCTCGGCCACCCCCAGCGACACCTCGGCCCAGCGGCGCTGCACCAGGGCCGCGTCGGTGGCCTGGCGGGCGGGCGACGGCACCCAGTCGGACACGGCCTGCCAGCCGGCCAGTCCCGGCACGCCGCCAAGCTTGGCCTTCAGGGCTTCCTCGCGCTCCAGCAGCACGGCTTCGCTGCCGGCGGTGAGCAGATAGAACTGGGCCGGGCTGGGCAGGTCCAGGCGCCGGCCGATGTCGATCTGCTCCTGCATCAGCGCGGGCGGCGTGTTCTGCAGCAGGCGGATGTCGTCGTTGGCCCGGCCACGCCAGACCGCCGCAGCCAGCAGCGCGGCGATGACGAGGCCACCGATCAGGCCACCGCGCCAGTTCAGCTGCGGCCAGCGCTGCCAGGCTCGGCCGAGAGCGCGCGTCAGCGGCCGCACGGGCACGGGGCCGGCGTCCAGATGCGGGAACCACAGCCAGGTGCTGACAAAGGCGGCCGTCAGGCCGGCGGCGGAGAACAGCGCGACCTGCTGCAGGCCGGGGAAAGGCGTCGTTGCCAGCAGCGCATAGCCGGCCAGCGTCGTGCTGAGCGCCAGCACCATGGTCGGCAGTTGCTCGCGCATCAAGGCGAAGCGCTGCGCCGGCGGCTGGGCGATGCGGCTGCTGTAGTGGCTGCTGGCGTAGTTCTCGGCCACGCCGACAAGGCTGGCGCCGAACACCAGCGTGATGAGGTGCAGCTCGCCGAACACCGCCAGCGTCGCCGCCACGGCCACCAGCAGGCCGCTGCCCACCGACAGCAGCACCAGCAGGCGTGGCCGGATGCGGGCGAAGGCAAACCAGCTCAGCGCAAACACGCCGACCAGCGAGCCCACGCCGATGAGATGCATCTCGCGCTGGGCCTGGGTGGCGGCGGCATGCGCATGCAGGGGCACGCCGGCGGCCAGCACCTGGGCCTCCGGCACGGCCGCGCGGGCCTGCGCGAGGGCATTGGCGATGCGCTCGTTGTCGCTGAGCGCGAAGGCGCTGGCGCCGCTGTCGATCAGCGCCAGCATCCAGTCGCCTTGGGCATCGGCCAGGCGCAGGCGGCCGTCGAGGGCGCGCACCTTGCTGCTTTGCGCGCGCTCGGCGAGCCAGGCCCCGAGGGTGTTGAAGGGGTCGTCGATCCAGCGCCCCACGCGCGGCAGGCCCATGGGCTGCATCAGGCCGGTCAGGGCCTCCTGGGCCAGCACATCCGACGCGGTGGACTCCAGCCGGGCGCGTTGCGCATCGGTCAGCAGGGCGCCGCGTTGCGGGGCGAAGAACTTGAGCCAGTCGGCCTGCTGCTGGTCCGACACCTGATGGCGCAGCTTGATGCCGGGTGCGGCGGCCTGCAGCTTCCTGATGAAGCGGTCCATCACCGCCTCACTGTGGTCGGGTGCGCGCAGCAGCACGATGACGCGGCCTTCGCCGGCCTTGGCCAGCGCTGCCAGCGCCTGCTCGACCTCGGGCCGGCGCTCGTCCTTGGGCAGCATGGCCAGCACATCGGTGTTGATGCGCACGCGCCCCTGCCAGGCGGCCACGGCCAGGCCGGCGGCCATCAGCAGCAGCGCGAGCGCCCAAAGCATGGGCGCCCACAGGCGGGGGCGATCAACCAAGCTGCTTGGCCTCGTCGGCGCTGGGGGCGGCGGGCTCGCGGGCCTGCTCGTCGAAGCGCAGCGTCGTCGTGTCGCCCTGGGCTTCGGTCATGACGATGCGGCGCAGCTGGCGGTCGCCTTCCAGCTCGATGCGGCTGAAGAGCTGGGCCAGCGCAGCGGCCTTCGGTTTCAGCGCCGCGCGCCAGGCCTTGTCGCCGACCAGGCTGGCCTGCACCTCGAAGGCCTGCTGCAACGCGCCGAGGTCGCCGTCCAGCAGCGACAGCATCAGGCTGGTCACGACGCGGATGCCGGGCTCCTTGCTGGCGTCCAGCTGCAGCCCGCCACCGCCAGCGATGCGGTCGCGCGTCAGCACCAGTTGGCTGGCGAAGGGTGCGGTGGTGCGCCAGATCAGGCCCTTGCCGCGCACCAGCAGGTAGTCGCCCTGGCTCTTCAGCGGCTTGGCGAAGCCGGCGAGCTGCTTGTCCTGCTCGAAGCGACCGCGCTGCACGGCGGCGCTGACGAGGCGTTGCTGGACCTGGGCGATGGTGTCGGCCAACGCGGGCAACGGGCACGCGGCGAGAAGGAAGAGGCGGCGCTTCATGGCAGGGGGATGCCCAGACGTTCAAACAAGATGGGCGGGCTGGCGAACTGCATTTCCTTGCTGCGCATGTCCACGGCCACCATCAGCGTGTGGGCCTTGGTCAGGCGCTCGTTGGTCGCGAGGTCGCGCACCGTGTAGTCGATGCGCAGGCGATGCTCCCACTCGGTGATGCAGGCGCGCACGCCCAGGCGCATGCCGTATTCGGCGGGGCGCACGTACTTCAGTTGCAGATGGATGATGGGCCACGAGTAGCCGCTGGCGCGCATCTCGGGGTAGTCGTAGTTGAAGCGCTGCAGCAGCGCGCAGCGGGCCTGCTCCAGGTACTGTACATAGCGCCCGTGCCAGACGATCTCCATCGGATCGAGATCGTGGAAGGCGGGGGTGATCTCGATCTCGTGGGCGAGACGGGGATCCTCACGCAGGCGCATGCAGGGCTCCGGCGGGCAAACGGATCTCGCGCAGCAACATCTGCAGCTCGGCGTCCAGCGCGCGGTCTTCGTCGATCAGCGGCAGGCGGGCACACAGCTGCTCGTACCAGGCCGACAACGACGGGCTCAGCTGCAGGCCGCCCAGACGCTGGCGCAGCCCCAGGCCCTGGCGGGCGCTGATGAGCAGGCCGGCGACGACCTGCTCGCTGAGGTCCAGCACGCGCAGCGCGTCGCGGGCCGCGATGCTGCCCATGCTGACCTTGTCCTGGTTGTGGCACTCGGTGCTGCGGCTGAAGACCGAGGCCGGCATGGTCTGCTTCAGGGCCTCCGCCGTCCAGGCAGAGACACTGATCTGCAGCGCCTTCAGACCATGGTTGATGGCGGCGCGCTCGCCGAGCGCACCGCTCAGATTCGACGGCAGGCCGTGGTTGAAGCGCGTGTCCACCAGCAGGGCGAGCTGGCGGTCGAGCAGGTCGGCGACGTTGGCGACGGCCGTCTTCAGCGTGTCCATGGCCATCGCGATATGGCCGCCGTAGAAATGGCCACCATGCAGCACGCGCTCTTCCACCGCATCGACCAGCGGGTTGTCGTTGGCGCTGTTCAGCTCGTTCTCGATCAACTGGCGCAGCCAAGGCAGCGCGTCTTCCAGCACGCCGATGACGTGGGGGGCGCAGCGCAGCGAGTAACGGTCCTGCAGGCGCTGTTCATTGCGGCTGGGCCTGTCGCTGGCGAGGTCGGTGCGCAGGCGCGCGGCGACGCGCTGCTGGCCGGCATGCGGTTTGACGGCGAACAGGCGCTCGTCGAAGTGATGGGCATTGCCGGCGCTGGCGACCACATTGGCCGCCGTGATGCGCGTGGCCAGCAGCGACAGCCTCTCGGCGCGCTGGAAGGCCAGGCAGGCCAGGGCCGTCATGACGGCCGTGCCGTTCATGATGGCCAGGCCTTCCTTGGGCCGCAGCGTGTGCGGCTTGAGGCCAACGGCCGCGAGGGCCTGCGCCGACTGCATCTGCTGGCCCTGGAACCAGACCTCGCGCTCGCCGCACAGCACGGCCGCGACATAGCTCAGCGGCGTCAGGTCGCCGCTGGCGCCAACCGAACCCTCGCTGGGGATCAGCGGCAGGATGTCGTGCTCGATCAGGGCAGCCAACTGTTGCAGCAAGGCGTAGCTCACGCCCGACACACCCTGCGCCAGGGACTGCAGGCGCACGGCCAGCACGGCACGCACCTGCTCGGGCGCCAGCATGGGGCCGGCACCGATGCCGTGATAGGTGTAAAGATGACGCGGCAGCTCGGCGACGAGCGCCGGCGGGATGCTGACGGTGCAGGAGTCGCCATAGCCGGTGGTGACGCCGTAGACGACGCCGTCCTCGGCCAACAGGCGGGCAATGAACTCGGCACCGGCGTCGATGTGGCGCACGAAGTCGGGCGCGTCGCTCAGGCAGGCGCGGGCCTCGCGGCGGGAGATGGCGGCGATGTCATCCAGGCTCAGCGGGCGGCCGTCGAAAACAATCTCGCAAGGAACCGCCGGGCCGCCCCTAGGTTCCTTGACCCCCTCGGGGGGCGGGCTGGGCTGCGCCCAGCCTTGGGGGTGCTGTTCAAGCGGCATGCGGGCTGTCCCAGAAAGCGTAGAAGTTGAACCAGTCATAGGGCGATTCGCGCAGGCGGCGCTGCAGGATCTGCGCGTAGGTTTGGGCGTATTGGGCCAGAGCCTCGCGGCGGCCGGCGCGCGGCAGGTGCAGGCGCTCGGCCAGCAGCTCGAAACGGATCTCGTAGCCGGCGCCCTTGTGCAGACAGGTCAGCAGCACCAGCGGGCAGTGCAGCACGCCGGCCAGCACATAGGCGCCCACCGGCAGCGGCGCCGGCGCGCCGAGGAAATCGACGGTGACGGTCTGAGCGGATTGGATGGGCACGCGGTCGCCGGCAATGGCCACCCAGCCGCCGGCATCCACCAGGGCCTTGAGCTGCAGCGCCATGTTGGGGCCGAAGTCGGTGACCTCCAGCAGATTGACGGCCGAGTTCGGGTCCAGGCGCTTGAGGATGCGGTTGAAGGCCTGGGCATGGCGGGTGTGCACCAGCACCGTCAGCTTCAGCCCATGCTTGGACTTGCCGATCATGCGGCACAGCTCCAGGCAACCCATATGGGCAGTGATCAGGATGCCGCCCTGGCCGCGGGCCAGCATGGCGTCGACCATGGAGAAGTCCTGCTCGCGCACGGCTTCGCCCGGGTAGCGGCCGGCCATGGCCAGCAGCTTGTCCAGCATGGTCTCGGCAAAGCAGGCGACGTGGCGCAGGCCCTCTCGCCAGTCGGGCTCGCGCTTGAACACGCCGGGCTCGGCGCGGTGCAGATGGCGCAGGTATTCGAGCGAAGAACGCCTCAGCGCCGGGCGCGTCAGCCAATGCAACACCACCACGGGGAACATGGCCCAGCGCACCAGGCGGCGGCCGAAGAGCCTGTGCACGCCGTACAGCAGCCAGATGCCGCTGACGAAGGTCGTTTCACCCAACGACGCCCAGTGCTGCGCGCGCGCGGTCATGTCGACGTGCCCCGCAGCTTGCGCGCCAGCAGCAGCGGCGAACGCCACAACATGCCGAAGAAGAGCCGCGTGTGCATGGCCGAGATCAGCACGTTGTCGCGCCAGACGCGGAAGTGCGAGATGCCGCCCACCGGGTAGTGCACGCGGGTGGGCTGGTTGACGACCGGCACGCCGGCCCACACCAGGCGCACGGCGATCTCGGTGTCGAAGTCCATGCGCCGGCCCATGGACGCATGGGCCAACTGCGGCAGCGTGGTGGCCAGCGGGTAGACGCGAAAGCCGCACATCGAGTCTCGCACCGCGAAGCTCAGCGTGTTGATCCAGACCCAGATGTGGGTGGCATAGCGGCCATACAGCCGCGCACGCGGCACGGACGCGTCGTAGACGGGGCAGCCGCAGATCAGCGCCTTCGGATTGCTCTCGGCGGCGGCGACGAAACGCGCGGCGTCGCCGGCATCGTGCTGACCATCGGCGTCGATCTGCAGGCCATGCGTATAGCCCTGCTCGGCCGCCAGGCGCATGCCGGCGATGACGGCGGCACCCTTGCCCTGGTTGTGCGGCAGGCGCAGCAGCTGGATACCGTCCTGCCGCGCCAGCGCGTCGAGCTGGGTCGCGGTGGCGGCCTCGCTGCCGTCGTCCACCAGCAGCACCGGCAGGCCCTGCCCGCGCAGCTGGGCCGCCACCGCAGCGACGGTGCCGCCATGGTTGTAGACGGGAATGACGGCGCAAACCTTCACGCAGCGGCTCCGAAGCGCAGCTTGCCACTGGCGTGGGCACCGCGCTCGCTGGTCAGCGCAAAGCGCAGCTCGCTGCCGTCGGCATTGACGGTCAGCTCGAGGTCCACGGTGGTACCGGGGCGGATGACCTGCTGGAACTTGAGCTGGTCCAACCCGGCGAAGGCCGGCTGCAACGCGAACAGCTCGCGGGCGAAGCGTTCGGCCCAGTCCAGCTGCACGACACCGGGCAGCACGGGCTGGCCGTCGAAATGGCCCTCGAAGCCGGGGTGGCGGGCCTCGATGTCCAGGCGCAGCCGCGCCGTCAACGGCTCGCGTACCAGCAGCCGCGCCGGCGGGCGCATGGGGTCGAACAGGGCCTGCAGCGCAGCCTGCGTCGCCTTGCCCTGGGTGTTGGCGGGCAGCTCGCTGCACAAACGCCAGCGGCGCGGGCGCACGGTGGCCTCCAGCTGGGCCGCCAGGCGTTCGCGCAGCGGCGCCAGCCAGGCGGCGCGGCCGGCCTTCTCGATCGCGTCCCAGGCCTCGGCCGTGGGCACCAGCACGACGCCCAGCTCCTGGCGCGAACCCGGCAGCAGCAGGGCGCGGGCTTCCTGCACCTGGCCGCTGGACGTCAGAGCCTGCTCGACGGCGGCCAGCGACACACGCTTCTCTTCCACCTTGACGATGCGGTCCGCGCGGCCCAGCAGCACGAAGCCGGGGCCTTCGGCGCGGGCATGGTCGGCGGCGGTGTACCAGGCATCGCCACCGATATGGGCCGAGCGCAGCTGCAATTGGCCATCGCTCAACTGCCACTCGACGCCCGGCAGCGCGCGCCAGGGCTCGGCATCGCCGGCGCCGGGCGGGCGCTGGCGCCAGGCCACGCCGCCGGTCTCGCTGCTGCCATAGACCTCGATGGGCGTCTGGCCCAGGCGTTCGGCGCAAGGGGGCAGCGCATCGGCCGGCAGCGGGCCGCCGGAGCTGAACACGGCGGCCAGGCGCTCGGGCAGGTCGCCCGTGACGGCGAGCTGCAGGCGCTTCAGATGGGCCGGGCTGGCAATCAGCGCCAAACGACCGGAACCAGGGCCGGGGGCGGCATGCAGGTCTTCGAGATAGGCCACGCGGTGCGCCGCGGTGGGCCGGCCGGCGGCCAGCGGCCACAGCACGCGGAACAGCAGGCCGTAGATGTGCTGGTGGCTGACGGTGGCCTGGATGGTCGCGCCGTCCAGGCGTGCGCCGAACTCGGCTTCCAGCGCCCTCACCTCGTCGAAGAGCTGGTGCAGCTGCTTGGGGATGGCCGTCGGCTCGCCGCTGCTGCCGGACGTGAAGACCACGAGCTGCGGCGCTTGCGGGTCCAGCGGCTGCCAGTCGGGCGGCGCAGCGTCTGGCACGGCGGCGGTCGCATCGGGGCGGCCGGGCCAGTCGCCGGCAAAGGCACCCACGCGCTCGGACAGGCGCTGCGCCGTGGCCGGCAATGCGTCACCAGGCCACCAGACGGTCTTGCGCGCATGCCAGGCGCCAAACAGGGCCGCGGCGGCATGCAAGGTGTCTTCGAAATGGAGAGCGACATCCCCTGTCGCCAGCGCCTGGAAATGCGCGAACCAGCCGGCTGCCTGGGCCAGGAACTCGGCCGACATGATGGCGCGGCCGGCGCGAATGCCCACGGGCTGGGCGGCCCGCGCCGGGCTCAGCGCACCGGCGAGGCCGAGTCGGAGTTCACGCCACATGCTTGCCGGCTCGCACGCGGCGGCGCACCAGCCATTCGCCGCCCATCAGGCTGCCCATCAGCACATAGGTGATGAGGCCGTTGTAGAGCGCCCAGGTCTGCTCGCTGCCCCACAGGGCCGTGGCCAGGCTGATGCCGCCGTTGAGGATGAAGAAGCCGCACCAGACGATGGTGACGCGCCGGGTGTAGGCCACGCCGTGAGCGTCCAGTTCGGGGTCGTGCAGGCGCGCCAGGCGCTCGACGACGGTCTGGCCCTTGAGCAGGCTGGCGCCGAACAGCACCAGCATGGCCACGTTCATCGCCACCGGATAGATCTTCAGCGGCAACAGCTGGTTGGACCAGGCCGTCAGCGCCGCCAGCACCAGGCCGGCCAGCGCGACCGCAAGCGCCTGCTGGCTGCGTGAGGCGAGATAACGCGCCAGCGCCAGCGCGAGCAGCAGCAAGGCCAATACCCGGGGCTCGGCATGTGCGAGACCCAGGTAGACGAGAACGGGATAGAGGGCGGTCAGCGCCACCCAGAGGATGTTGCGCACGCTGGGACGAAAGGAAGGAGAGAAGAACTCAGGCGGCGCGCGGCAGCGCGGCTTCATCTTCGCCGGTCGTTTCGTCAGCCTGCTGCAGCAGGGCCGTCAGCGCGTTGACGACGTCCTGCAGCGTGCGCACCGACTTGAAGGCCTCGGGCTGCAGGCGCTTGCCCACCAGGGGCTTGAGCTTGACGATGAGGTCCACGGCATCAATGGAATCGATGTCCAGGTCGTCGTACAGCCGGGCCTCTGGGCGGATGCGCTCGGGCTCGATGTCGAAGGTCTCGACCAGGATGGCCGACAGGCGCGTGTAGATGTCTTGTTCGGTCATTTGAACTCCCCTGGCGATTCAGCTCTTGCGGCTTGTGGCCACGAAGGCTGCCAACGCCCGGATCGAGCGGAAATGCCGGCGCGTCTCTTCCGAGTCGGCCGACATGGTCACGCCATAGCGCTTCTGCAGCGCCAGGCCCAGCTCGAGCGCGTCGATGGAATCCAGGCCGAGGCCTTCGACGAAGAGCGGCTGCTCGGCGTCGATGTCGTCTGCGCTCATGTCCTCGAGGTTCAAGGCGTCGATGAGCAAGGTCTTGATTTCAAGTTCCAGGCTCTGTTCCATCGCCTTTTCCCCTAGAAAAATAGTCCCGCAAGTATCCCGTGAGCCGCCTGGCGGCGAGCGGGAATTCTCCGTGAGCCCCCTCTAGAAAGGGTGTCACGGCGATGTCCTCGCCCACATCCAGACTCAGCTGTAACGGCCGGTCGTGGGTTTTCCACCACGGCCAACCTTTGCTCAAGCCCAGCGGCTCGCAGCGGATGTGCACCGGCGTGATCGCCACGCCGCTGCGCAGGGCCAATTGGGCCGCACCGCGCTGCAACTGCAAAGCATGCCCCGGCACGCTGCGGGTCCCTTCGGGAAAAATCACCAGATTGCTGCCGGATGCCAGGCTGGCGTTGAATCCTTCCAACACCTCGCTGCCACGGTCGTTGCGCAAATAGTTACAGGCGCGCACCGGGCCCCAGGTGAAGGGGTTGTTGCCCAGGCCACCGCGCACGACGCAGTCGGCATTGGGCGTGCGGGCAATCAGCGCCACGACGTCGATCAGCGTCGGATGGTTGGCCAGCACCAGCAGGCCGCGGCGCTGCAGCCGCTCGGCGCCCGTCCAGCGCACCCGCACCAAGCCTAGCAGCGTCATCAGGCCGATGAAGCCGCGAAAGCTGGCGCCCACCAGGGCGCGCGACCAGCGGATGCGGCGCAGCGGCTCCCAGACGAGCAGGTTGATCAGCGGAAAGGCGATCAGGCCCATCAGCAGGCCGCCCAGGCCGAAGCAGGTGAAGCTGAAGGCCGTGGCCGGCACCCGCCAGGCGCGCGACCAAGCCGAAGCCAGGCTAGCGAGCGACGACATGGCGCCAGTGCCAGTCCGCAGCGCCGTCTGCCTGGCGCAGTTCGGCGGCAGGGTCGAGCAGGAAGTGCAGCAACTGCAGATTGGGCGCCGTCGGCGCCTTGGGCGTCGCAGGCGGGAGGCTGGCCTCGCGTGACAGCCGCACAGCCGCCTCGCCCGGCCGTGCCAGCCGCAGCCGCAAGGCAAAGGCATGCAGGGGCGCGATCGCCGCATCCAGCCCGGTGGGGGCGTACAGCGCCGGCAGGGGCGCATCGAAGACGGTCAGCAACACGGCCGGCGCGCCGGTGGCGAGCAGGGCCTGGGCTTCGACCCAGCCGGCGGCGGCACTGACCTCGCCCGCCGCCACGGCGCTGACGTTGGCCGTGATGCCGCGCTGGATGGAGTACTGGGCGCCGATGGCGTTGTGCACCGAGTGGCTGAAGGCCGTGGGCGACAGCGCCTCGCCCTGCGCCAGTTCCTGCAGCATCGTGATGGAACGCGCCAGTTCGCCCCAACGCGACGCAAACACCAGCGGCATGGCCGTCAGCAGCGTGGCATCGACATCCTGCTGGGCCCAGTAGGCCACCTGCAGGGCCGCGCGGCCCAGGGGATCGATGCGGCGCCGCGCCATGGCGGGCACTTCGGGCAAGGGGGGCGACGCCGGGGCGTCGGCGGGCAGGGGCTGCGGATCGCGCAGCCAGGCGCGCCAGTCGTCCTGCGACGCGAGACCCGGCGCCCATGCCGCCCACTGCTCGACATGCAGATCCAGGCCATCCTGGGCAGCAGCGGGAGCGGTGGCGGGGGAAGTCATGGGTGGGTCAGAAAGTAGAAAACCCGCCAAGAGGCGGGCTTGCGGTTCAGCCAGGGCTTGCCCTTAGCTCTTCGCGCGGAACTTGCGCAGCGCCGCGACCTGGGCCGCCAGCGTGAGCAGTTCGTTCTGGATCGCGGCCTGGTCGAGTTCGCTCTTGGCGTTCTTGAGCGCTTCCTCGGCCTGCTTCTTGGCCTCGAGGGCCTTGGCTTCGTCCAGATCCTTGCCGCGGATGGCGGTATCGGCCAGCACGGTCACGCGGTTCGGCTGCACTTCGAGGATGCCGCCGGCGACGAAGACGAACTCTTCGCTGCCATCGGCCAGCTCGATGCGCACGGCGCCCGGCTTGATGCGGGTGATCAGCGGCGTGTGCTTCGGCAGGATGCCGAGCTCGCCACTCTCGCCCGGCAGGGCGACGAACTTGGCCTCGCCGGAGAAGATCTGCTCTTCGGCGGAGACCACGTCGACGTGGAGGGTTGCCATGTTCAATCTTCCTTGGCTAGGTTGCAAAGATTCAAGACTTGATCAGTTGGGGACAGAGCTGCCGCTGCGCGTCAGGTCTGTCCCGCAATGTCTTATTGAATCTTCTTGGCCTTCTCGAAGGCTTCGTCGATGGTGCCGACCATGTAGAAGGCCTGCTCCGGCAGCGTGTCGCACTCGCCGTTGACGATCATCTTGAAGCCGCGGATGGTTTCCTTCAGCGGCACGTACTTGCCCGGGGTGCCCGTGAACACTTCGGCGACGTGGAAAGGCTGCGACAGGAAGCGCTGGATCTTGCGGGCGCGGGCGACCGACAGCTTGTCATCCGGCGACAGTTCGTCCATGCCCAGGATGGCGATGATGTCGCGCAGTTCCTTGTAGCGCTGCAGCACCTGCTGCACGGCACGGGTCGTCGAGTAGTGCTCTTCGCCGACGACGTTGGGGTCGATCTGGCGGCTGGTCGAGTCCAGCGGGTCCACGGCGGGGTAGATACCCAGCGAGGCGATGTCACGCGACAGCACGACGGTGGCGTCCAAGTGGGCGAAGGTCGTGGCGGGGGACGGGTCGGTCAAGTCGTCCGCAGGGACGTAGACGGCCTGGATGGACGTGATCGAGCCGACCTTGGTCGACGTGATGCGTTCCTGCAGGCGGCCCATTTCCTCGGCCAGCGTCGGCTGGTAGCCCACGGCGGAAGGCATGCGGCCCAGCAGTGCGGACACTTCGGTACCGGCCAGCGTGTAGCGGTAGATGTTGTCCACGAAGAACAGCACGTCCTTGCCTTCGTCGCGGAAGGACTCGGCGATGGTCAGGCCGGTCAGCGCCACGCGCAGACGGTTGCCCGGGGGCTCGTTCATCTGGCCGTAGACCATGGCGACCTTGGAGTCTTCGAGCTTCTCCTGCACGACGACGCCGGAGTCCGACATCTCGTGATAGAAGTCGTTGCCCTCACGGGTGCGCTCACCCACGCCGGCGAACACGGACAGACCGCTGTGCGCCTTGGCGATGTTGTTGATGAGCTCCATCATGTTGACGGTCTTGCCGACGCCGGCGCCACCGAACAGACCCACCTTGCCGCCCTTGGCGAACGGGCAGATCAGGTCGATCACCTTGATGCCGGTTTCCAGCAGGTCCTGCGACGGGCTCAGCTCGTCGTAGGCCGGAGCGGCGCGGTGGATGGAGGCGGTCAGCGTGGAAGCGACCGGACCACGTTCGTCGATGGGGTTGCCCAGCACGTCCATGATGCGGCCGAGGGTGGCCTTGCCGACCGGCACCTGGATGGTGTCGCCGGTGTTGTAGACCTCGGTGCCGCGGCGCAGGCCGTCGGACGAACCCAGCGCAATGGTGCGGACCACGCCGTCGCCCAGCTGCTGCTGGACTTCCAGCGTCAGAGCGGCGCCTTCCATCTTCAGGGCGTCGTAGACCTTGGGCATCTTGTCGCGCGGGAATTCCACGTCAACGACGGCGCCAATGCACTGAACGATCTTGCCGACTGCTTGAGTGTTAGACATTTGTGCGTTCCTTCAATTCAAATCTTTGCGTTCGGGCTGGATCAGCCCACCGCGGCCGCGCCGCTGACGATCTCGGACAACTCTTTGGTGATGGCGGCCTGGCGGGTCTTGTTGTAGACCAGCTTCAGCTCACCGATCAGCGTGCCGGCGTTGTCGGTCGCGGCCTTCATGGCCACCATGCGGGCGGACTGCTCGCTGGCCATGTTTTCGGCAACGGCCTGGAAGACCAGCGCTTCCGTGTAGCGGACGAGCAGCTCGTTGATGACCGTGGCGGCGTCCGGCTCGTAGATGTAGTCCCACGAGTGACCGGCCTTGTCGGTTGCCATGTCGGCAGCCTTCAGGGGCAGCAACTGGTGAACCTTCACCTCTTGCTTCATCGTGTTGATGAACTGCGTGTAGCAGAGGTAGACGGCGGACAGCTTGCCGGCGGCGTATTGGTCGAGCAGCACCTTGACGGGGCCGATGAGGGCCTCGATGTGGGGCTGGTCGCCGAGCTGCGTGGCGTGAGCCACGACCTTGGCGCCGATGCGGTTCATGAAGCCCAGGCCCTTGCCGCCGATGGCGACGACCTCGGCCTTCTGGCCCGCGGTTTCCAGTTCCTTCAGCTTGGCCGTGGCCGCGCGCAGCAGGTTGGTGTTGAGACCACCGCACAGGCCCTTGTCCGTCGTGACGACGACCATGCCGACCGTCTTCGCTTCTTCGTTCTTGACGAGGAAGGGATGGCGGTACTCGGGGTTGGCCTTGGCCAGTTCGGCCGCGATGTTGCCGATCTTCTCAGCGTACGGGCGAGCCGACCGCATCCGTTCCTGCGCCTTGCGCATCTTGGACGCGGCGACCATTTCCATCGCCTTGGTGATCTTCTTGGTGTTCTCGACCGACTTGATCTTGCCGCGGATTTCTTTGCTTGAAGCCATTCGAACTCCTAGTCAGTGCGGGGTGGGTTTTGAGGCTCAGCCCCGCGGTTCCGTGGCTTCTTAAGCGAAGGACTTCTTGAAGGCCGTGATGGCGGCGTTCAGTTCAGCTTCGGCATCCTTGTCCATCGCCTTGTCGGCTTCCAGCTTGGCCAGCAGGGCGGCGTGGCTGGTCTTCAGGAACTGGTGCAGGCCGTGTTCGAAGGCCAGGACCTTCTGCACTTCGATGCTGTCCATGAAGCCCTTGTTGGCGGCGTACAGCGACGCGCCCATCAGCGAGATGGACAGCGGCGAGTACTGGGCCTGCTTCAGCAGTTCCGTCACGCGGGCACCGCGGTCCAGCTGCTTGCGGGTGGCTTCGTCCAGGTCGGAAGCGAACTGCGCGAACGCAGCCAGTTCACGGTACTGGGCCAGGTCGGTACGGATACCGCCGGACAGCGACTTGATCAGCTTGGTCTGGGCAGCACCACCGACGCGCGACACCGAGATACCGGCGTTGATGGCGGGGCGGATACCGGCGTTGAACAGGCTGGTTTCCAGGAAGATCTGGCCGTCGGTGATCGAGATCACGTTGGTCGGCACGAAGGCGGACACGTCACCGGCTTGGGTTTCGATGATCGGCAGGGCCGTCAGCGAACCGGTCTTGCCCTTGACTTCACCCTTGGTGAAGGCTTCGACGTAGTCGGCGTTGACGCGAGCGGCACGCTCCAGCAGGCGGCTGTGCAGATAGAACACGTCGCCGGGGTAGGCTTCGCGGCCCGGCGGGCGGCGCAGCAGCAGCGAGACCTGGCGGTAGGCGACGGCCTGCTTGGACAGGTCGTCGTAAATGATCAGCGCGTCTTGGCCGCGGTCGCGGAAGTACTCGCCCATCGTGCAGCCCGAATAGGCCGACACGTATTGCATCGCGGCCGACTCGGAGGCCGAGGCGGCCACGACGATGGTGTATTCCATCGCGCCGGCTTGTTCCAGAGCACGCACCACGTTCTTGATCGACGAGGCCTTCTGGCCGATCGCGACGTAGACGCAGGTCATGTTCTGACCCTTCTGGTTGATGATCGCGTCGATGGCGACGGCGGTCTTGCCCGTCTGACGGTCACCAATGATCAGTTCGCGCTGGCCACGGCCGACGGGAACCATGGAGTCGATCGACTTCAGGCCGGTCTGCACGGGTTGGTCGACCGACTTGCGGGCGATCACGCCCGGGGCGACCTTCTCGATGACGTCGGTCATCTTGGCGTTGATCGGGCCCTTGCCGTCGATCGGCTCGCCCAGCGCGTTGACGACGCGGCCAATCAGCTCGGGGCCGACCGGCACTTCCAGGATGCGGCCCGTGCACTTGACGGTGTCGCCTTCCGAGATGTGCTCGTAGGCACCCAGAATCACGGCGCCGACGGAGTCGCGCTCGAGGTTCAGGGCCAGGCCGAAGGTCTGGCTGCCATCCTTGGCGACCGGGAATTCGAGCATTTCGCCCTGCATCACGTCGGACAGGCCGTGGACGCGGACGATGCCGTCGGAAACGGACACGACGGTGCCCTGGTTGCGGATGTCCGTGCTGCCACCAAGACCCTCGATGCGGCTCTTGATCAGTTCGGAAATTTCAGCGGGATTCAGTTGCATGCTAGGTCTCCCAGGTGGCCGTTCCTTCGCCGGATCAAGGGCGGGGTCAGACGCGGGGTAAATCGGAATGTCTTGCGGGTGTCCAGCTGCGGATCAGGCAGTCAGCGCAACTTTCATGCGCTCAAGGCGGGCCTTGACGGAGGTGTCCAGCACCTCGTCGCCGACGACGACGCGAACGCCGCCGATCAGGCTGGGCTCCAGCTGCACATGGGCTTCGAGCTTGCGGCCGAAGCGCTTTTCCAGCGCAGCCTTGAGGTCAGCGAGCTGAGCGTCGCTGATCTCGTAGGCGCTGAAGATCTGCGCGTCGGACACGCCCGAAGCAGCGTTGGCCAGCACGTGGTACTGGGCCACGATCTCGGGCAGTGCAGCCAGGCGGCCGTTCTCGACGATGGTGCGCAGGAAGTTCTGCACGCCGGCGGCGAGGGTCTGCTTGGCGGCAGCGGTCACGACCGCGACGACCTGCTCGACCTGGGCCTTGGGGTGATCGGCGAACTGGCGCAGATCGGCGTCCTGCGCCACCTGGGCCAGCGCGTCGAGTTGCTGGCCCCAAGAGGTCAGGTCTTGCGACTTGGCAACCTGGAACAGCGCTTCCGCGTAGGGGCGGGCGATGGTGGCGATCTCGGCCATTTACAGCTCCGTCTTCAGGCGAGCCAGCAGCTCGGCGTGAACGCCGGCGTTGACTTCCTTCTGCAGGATCTGCTCGGCGCCCTTGACGGCCAGCGAAGCGACTTGCTCGCGCAGGACTTCGCGAGCGCGGGAAACCTGCTGCTCGGCGTCGGCCTTGGCGGCGGCCAGGATCTTGGCGCCTTCTTCTTCGGCCTTGCCCTTGGCGGCGTCGACGATGGCAGCGGCACGCTTCTCGGCGTCCGAGATCAGCTTGCCCGATTCGGCCTTGGTCTGAGCCAGTTCCTTGGCGATCTGCGCTTCGGCGCCGGCCAGCTCGGCCTTGGCCTTGTCAGCGGCGGACAGGCCTGCGGCGATCTTCGCGGCACGCTCATCGAGCGCCTTGACGATCGGCGGCCACACATACTTCATCGTGAACCCGACCAGCGCCAGGAACACGATCATCTGAACGATGAGCGATGCGTTAATAAACACCTTGGTGCCTCACAAAGTTTTCGAGTGCTTGAAGCCGCCCCCAGGAGTCCGAGGGCGGGGCGGCAACGTCGAATTACTTGGCGGCGATTTGCGCCAGCTGACCCAGGAACGGGTTGGCAGTGGCGAACCACAGGGCGATACCGGTGCCGATGATGAAGGCCGCGTCGATCAGGCCGGCCAGCAGGAACATCTTGGTCTGCAGTTCGTTCATCAGCTCGGGCTGACGAGCGGCGGACTCAAGGTACTTGCTGCCCATGATGCCGATACCGATACAAGCACCGAAGGCGCCCAGACCAATGATCAGACCAGCGGCGAGGGCAACAAAGCTAATGACTTCCACGATGACTCCTTAGAGGGACTAGAGAAAAGGGTTGAAGGAAAACTGCTTGGGGAAACTGGGGTGAGGCTCAGTGCGCGCAATCAGTGCGCGTCGTGGGCCTGGCCGATGTAGACCAGCGTCAGCATCATGAAGACGAAGGCCTGCAGCGTGATGATGATCAGGTGGAACGCTGCCCAGACGAAGCCGGCGATGACGTGCATGCTGAACAGGAAGGCGCCCATGCCGAAGCTCACCGTGGTGATGGCGCCGCCCATCAGGGCGATCAGCAGGAAGATCAGTTCGCCGGCGTACATATTGCCGAACAGCCGCATGCCGTGCGAGACGGTCTTGGCGACGAACTCGATGATCTGCATCGCGAAGTTGATCGGGTACAGATAGACCTTGTCGCCGAACGGTGCTGCCACCAGTTCGTGGGCCCAGCCGCCAGCGCCCTTCATCTTGACGTTGTAGATGAGGCAGGTGACCAGCACGCCGAGGGACAGGCCCATCGTCATGGACAGGTCGGCCGTCGGCACGACACGCAGCTTGGCGTGATGGTCGCCGGTGATGGTCTGCCAGATCAGGGGCAGCAGGTCGACGGGCAGCAAGTCCATCGCGTTCATCAGGAAGATCCACATGAACACGGTCAGGGCCAGCGGGGCCACCAGCTTGCGGCTGTTGGCGTTGTGCACGATGCCCTTGGCCTGCTCAGCGACGATTTCCACGAGGATTTCGACGGCGGCTTGAAAACGGCCCGGGACGCCCGATGTAGCAGCCTTCGCGGCACGCCACAGGAAGAAGCAGCCCACCACGCCCAGCAGGACGCTGAAGAAGAGGGAGTCGAGGTTGACGACGGAGAAGTCGGCGATGCCCTTCTGCGTGCCACTCTGGAAGTGCTGCAGGTGGTGAATGATGTATTCACCAGCGCTCGGGGCGGCTGTTTCGTGGCCTTCTGCTGCCATGTTTCTTTCTGCCTCGTCAGTTCTATCGACGGCTGCGCCAAGCGAGCGCAAGCCAGTTCACTTTGATGCACACCGCGAGGGTGACCAGCAGGGCTGGCCAGCTCAGGCCCGGCACCACCTTTGGCGCCAGCACCAGCATCGCGATCGATGCACCGATTTTCAAAAATTCCCAACCCATGAAGCCCGCAGCCGCACCGACCGCAGAGTCCACGTGCTTTGTCAGGCCCCGCGCCAGCAGCATGTTCGGCAGCACCACCGCCGCAGCGCCGTAGAGCGCCGAGGCCATGGCCACGCCGGACGCCGTCCACAGCCGGATCACGGCCACGCACAGCAAGCCTGCCACCAGCTGCATCCCCAGCACACGCCAGGGCGACAGCATCGGCAACGCGGACTTCAGCGCCGCCGCCTCATCCGGGTTCAATGCCTTGACGGGCGGCTCCTCGATGTCGTCGTCCCAGCCACCGGCCGTCGAAACAGCGGGGGGCCAGGTCTTTCGGGGGCCGTTCTCGGTCATGGCGCCTGATCCTGGGGTGGGCGGCTCAGCCTCCCAAACTGCCGGAAAGCTGATTGCACCGGGGCGGCGCACAGGCGCCACCCAACAAAGCCACTCATTATAGGTGACTAGTTACACCGGGGTAAATACGCCCCCTCGCCGGCCCAGGATTCAGGCGCCTGTCAGGCTGGCGGGCAAGCCCGGCACGTCGACGCGCAGCTGCAGCACGGCACCGGCGAGCGGTTCGCGCTCCAGTTCGTCGGCCGGGCGCTTTTCGCGGGCCGTCGTGATGAAGAGGGTGCGCAGGTCGTCACCGCCGAAGGTGGGCATGGTCGGGCAGGTCGCCGGCAGCTCGACGCGCTGCACCACTTCGCCGGTCGGCGCGATGCGCAAGACGCAGCCGCCCTCGAACATGGCGACCCAGTAGCAACCCTCAGCATCCATGGCCGCACCGTCCGGGCGGCCGCCATAGACCTCGCCGGGTGCGCGCGGCTTGAACTCGGCGAAGACGCGCGGCGCGGACAGCGTACTGGTCGCCGCGTCGAAGTCGGCGACGTAGACACGGTGGGCCTTGGTGTCTGACCAGTGCATGCGCTTGGCCGAGGGGCTCCAGGCCAGGCCGTTGGACGTCGTCAGGCCGGGCACCTGGGCCGAGAAGCCCTGGCCGTCGAAGCGGTAGAGCGCCGCCTCGGGCTCGCGGGCGTCGGAGATGCTGCCGATCCACAGCCGGCCAGCCGGGTCGACCTTGCCGTCGTTGAAGCGCAGCCGCGCCGGGTCGTAGGGCGGTGGGCTGACGAGGGTCTGGGCGCCTGTCGTCGTGTCCAACGCCCACAGGCCGTCGCGACGCGCCACCAGCAGGCCGCCACCCGCACGGGCCGCGATGCAGCCGGGCTCGGCGTCCTGGCGCCAGACCTCGGGCGCTTCGGCACCCGCATGCCATCGCAGCACCTGACGGCCAGGAATGTCGACCGCGTAGAGCTGCTTTTCAGTGGGATGCCAGAGCGGCGATTCGCCGAGCAGGCAGCGGTGGGAACCGAGGGCTTGGATGTCTTGGGAGGCCATCCCGCCACTCTAGGCGGTTATCCGAAGTAACTCGGCCGGAAGGCGCCGAGCTCGGCCTTCAGGTAATGGGCGCCGGGGATGGGGTTGAAGTAGAACGGCGGCACCTCGGCGAAGCCCAGGCTCTCGTAGAGGCCGCGCGCCGCTTCCATGTCATCCAGCGTGTCGAGCAGCATGGACGAGTAGCCGGCCTCGGTGGCGCGGTCCATCAGCGCCTGCGCCAGGATGCGCCCCAGGCCGAAACGACGGAAGGCCGGACGCACATAGAGGCGCTTCATCTCGCAGGCGTTGGGGTAGTCGGCATCGGGCAAGGGGCGGAAGGCGCCGCTGCCGGCGATGGCACCATCAACCGTGGCCAGCAGCATCAGGCCACCGGGCGGCGCGTAGGCGCCGGGCAGTCCGGCGAGTTCTTGCTCGAAACCCTGGAAGTCGAGATCGATGTCCAGGCTGTTGGCGTAGTCCCGCAGCACGAGCCGGGCTTCCTGCCAGTCCTCGGGGGACTCGGGTGTGATGAGCTGGATGTCTGGGCCGGCCATAGGCGCCGCAGTTTAGCCAGCCGCCTCAGGCAGCAAATCCCAAGACCACGCGACGGGTCTTGGCGCTCTTCTTTTCTATCTTTGTCACGATCACAGGACCGATCTCAGATGTGTTGCTGACGTGCGTCCCACCGCATGGCTGCAGATCCACGCCTTGCACCTCCAGCACCCGAATGCGGCCAAGTCCGCGCGGCGGCTGCACGCTCATCGAGCGGACCAGGCCGGGATTGGCGTCCAGCTCGTCTTCCGTGATCCAGCGGTGCCCCACCGGATGCGCCTCAGCGACCAGCCGATCCAGACCCGCCTGGATGGCCTCCTTGTCGAAGGGCTCGTCGGTGTGGAAGTCCAGCCGCGCATAGGTCTCGGTGATGGAACAGCCATCGACCGGATAGGGCAGCAGCGCGCACAGCAGATGCGTGGCGGTGTGGAAACGCCGATGGGCCTGGCGGCGTGGGGCGTCGACCTCGACGCGCACCGCGGTGCCGACGGCCGGCAGCTCGCCTTCGATCAGGTGGACGATGGCCTCGGCGTGCTCCTTGCTCTTGCGCGTGTCGGTGATGCGCCAGCGCTGTTCACCCGCGATCAACCAGCCGGTGTCGCCGGCCTGGCCACCGCCGAGCGGGTAGCAAACGCTACGGTCGAGCAACACGCCGCCCTCGCCCTGGGCGATGACGGTCGCGTCACAGGCCAGCAGCGTCGCGTCTTCGCGAAACAGATCCTCGGTCTTCATCAGCCAATCGCCTCCAGTTCGACCTCGCCGCGTGGCGTGGCGAGACGCGCGCGCAGGCCGTCGCGTGAATCAAAGCCCAGCAGTTGCACGCCCTGATCGACCATGCTGTCGGTCGGGTGCGCCTCGCCCCATTCAATCAGCACGGGCAACGCTTCGCGGCGCAGGCGGCGGCCATCCTCGCGCAGCGCGATACGCCAACGCAGGTTGCCGCGCGAGGCTTCGGTCGCCTTGCCGGCATCCACGCCCTCGCTCTGCCAATTGGCCAGGGCCGCATCGAGATTGGGAACCCGGGCCACCCAGTGGATCAGCCCCGGCCCGGCGGCCAGGCGATCACGCAATTCGGGCAGGTCGAGATCGAACCAGCGCGCGCGGGCCGGTGGGGGCGCCTCGGGGTCGATGGCGATGATCTCCAGATAGGCCCGCGGATGGTTGGGGCCGCTGATGTTGAGCAGGCGGTTGTGCGTGCTCATCAGCGCATGCCTGCCGCCGGGGCCGGGCGTCACACCCAGCACGCGCTCGCACCAGGCAACGCCCTCTTCCAGCGTCGCGGCACCGACGACGAGGTGGTCCAGCTCCATGCTCACAACTTCACCTGACCATGGATCAGCGGCGTGACGTCCCCGCCAATCCAGGTGCCCTCGGCATCTCGCCTCACATGCACACGGCCGGCGCGGCCCAGGACTGCGCCTTGGGCCGCGACATAGCTGTCGCCCGCCAGACCCTTTTCCTGCAGCCACAGTGCCAGACCCGCATTCAGGCTGCCGGTCACCGGGTCTTCGGGAATGCCGAGGTCGGGCACAAAGGCACGCACCTCGAACTGGCATTCGCTGCCTTCGGGATACGCCCCGACGACGCCGAGCTTGAGCCCCTGCATGGCGATGAAGTCGGGCTGCAGGGCCAACACGCTGGCCGCATCGACCAGGCGCGCGACCATCCAGCCCGGGCCGTTGTCCACCCATTCCAGATCCAGCAAGGCCTCGGGCGCGATGCGCAGCGCAGCGATCGCCTGTGCTCGTTCTGCCGCACCGACCACGCCGCTGCGCTGCAGCGGCGGCGCGGCAAAAGCCAGGCGCGCGCCATCGCGCTTCACGCGCACCAGGCCGATGGCGCATTGCTGCACGACCTCACCGGGCTTCCTCGCATCGCCGCCGCTGGCCAGGAAGGCGTGCGCACTGCCCAGCGTCGGGTGGCCGGCAAAGGGCAGCTCACCGCCGGGCGTGAAGATGCGCACGCGGTAGTCGGCGCCCGGGTCGGTGGGTGGCAGCAGAAATGTCGTCTCGGACAGATTGGTCCAGCGCGCGAAGTCCGCCATCTCCGCGTCGGACAGGCCGCCGCCGTCAATGACGACGGCCAGGGCATTGCCCTTCAGCGGCGTGGCGGTGAAGACATCGACCTGGGCGAAGCGGCGGAGTTGAGTCATGGCTTGAGATAGAGGCCTGGGCGAACGATTTCCATGCCGCGCTGCGGGTTGGCCAGCGGCGAGAAGCCGTGACCGGTGTAGACCGCATGGGCGTCGCGGGTGAAGAGCATGAAGCGGCGCAGGCCCTGCAGGTCGGCATGGGCCAGCAGCGTCTCGATCATCCACTTCGCGCGGCCGCTGCCGCGGTGGGCTTGGAGCACGTAGACGTCGCAGAGGTAGGCGAAGGTCGCGCGGTCGGTCACGACGCGGGCGAAGCCGACCTGGCCCTGCCCTTCAGCGTGCATCGCGATGCACAGCGAGTTCGCGATCGAGCGCTCTACGATGGCCAGCGGCACCCCCTCGGACCAGTAGGCGCCGACGAGGAAGGCATGCGCGGCCCGCGCGTCGATGTCCTCGGGCGCGAAGCTGAGCCGGTAGCCGTCGCGTGACGTCAAGGCGCGTGCTCCGTGGCCGGCTCCAGCGCCTCGTGCAGCACACGGCCGAGCTTCTCGACGCCTTCGCGGATCAGGTCGGGCGTCAGCGTCACGAAGGACAGGCGCAGCGTGCGCGGGTCGGGATGCTGGGCATAGAAGGCCGCGCCGGGCACGAAGGCGATACCGGCATCCACGGCCCGCGGCAGCAGGGCCATCGCGTCCAGGCCCTCGGGCAGGCGGATCCAGAAGAACATGCCGCCCTGGGGTGACAGATAGTCGCAGCCGGCCGGCAGGTGCTCGCGCAGGGCCTCGGCCATGGCGTCGCGATTGGCCTTGTAGAGGGCGCGGATGGTGGGGATGTGGCTGTCCAGGAAACCGTCGCGGATGACTTCGTGCACGACGCGCTGGTTGAAGCCCGGCGTGTGCAGGTCGGCGGCCTGCTTGGCCTGCAGCAGCTTGGGGTACAGCTCGGGCGGCGCCACGATATAGCCCAGGCGGAAGCCCGGCGTCAGCACCTTGGAGAAGGAGCCCAGATAGAGCGAGCCCTCGGGCCACAGGCTGGACAGCGAGGCCGGCGGCGGCTCGTCGAACCACAGGTCGCCGTAGGGGTTGTCTTCGACGATGGGCACGCCGGCGCGGCGCGAGGCCTCGACGACTTCGACGCGGCGCTGGGCGCTCATGACGCGGCCGGTGGGGTTCTGGTAGTTGGGCAGCAGATAGCTGAAGCGCGTGCCGGGCGCGTCGTGCGGCAATGCCGCAATGGCCTCGGGGCGCGGGCCT
This sequence comes from Roseateles sp. P2_H4, assembly GCF_056403315.1. Classification (NCBI taxonomy): domain Bacteria; kingdom Pseudomonadati; phylum Pseudomonadota; class Betaproteobacteria; order Burkholderiales; family Sphaerotilaceae; genus Roseateles; species Roseateles sp. P2_H4. The sequence continues at coordinate 95,378 of NZ_JBFUFR010000017.1, forward strand.
TCGTGGTCGCTGGCCAGGCTGGCGAACAGCGGCTCGAAGGGCGTGAAGGCCTGCAGGGCACCGAGATAGGTCGGCGTCTCGACGGCCACCGGTGCGCCCGCGTCGCAGAGGATCTTGCCCACCAGGTCCAGCCCCTGCTGGGAGCCGCTGGTGATCAGCACCTGGTCGGGATTGACGTTCATGCCGAGTGAGGCGACCCGCGCCGCCACCCATTCGCGCAGCGGCGCAAAGCCCTCGCTGGCCGCGTACTGCAGGGCCTCGCGCGGGTTCCTGCTCAACACGCGGTCACAGGCGGCCTTCAGCGCGTCGACGGGAAAGGTATCCGCGCTCGGCAGGCCACCGGCCATGGACAGGATGCCCGGCTTCTCAGTGACCTTGAGGATCTCGCGAATGATGGACGGGTTCATCCGCGCGGCGCGGCGCGCTTGGGTCCAGACGGTGCTCATGATGGAGTTACGTGGGATTTCAAAGGAGTCAGCCTAGCATCCAGTCGACGGCGGCGCGGGCCTGCAAATCGGTGGAGTCGAACAGCGGCAGGGCGGCAGCGCTTTCAGCCGGCAACAGCAGGCCCAGCTCGGTACAGCCCAGGATGGCGGCCTGGGCACCGCGGTCGGCGAGTGCGGCGACCTGGCCACGCAGGGCCTCGCGCGAGGCCGGCTCGAAGCGGCCGCGGCACAGTTCCTCGTAGATCAGCCGGTGCACTTCGCTGCGGCCGGCCTCGTCGGGCGTGATGACTTCGATGCCGAAGCGCTCCCACATGCGCTCGCGATAGAAGCCCTGCTCCATCGTGAAGCGCGTGGCCAGCAGGCCGGCGCGCTTGACGCCGGCGGCGCGCAGCGCCTCGGCCGTCGCGTCGACGATGTGCAGCACCGGCAGGCCGGCGGCCTGTTCGATCTCGGTGGCGACGAGGTGCATGGTGTTGGTCGCGATCAGCAGCGCCTCGGCGCCGGCGCGCTTCAGGCCAGCGGCGGCATCTCCCAGCACGCGTGCCGCTTCGGCCCACTGGCCGGCCGACTGCATGGCCGCGATGGGCGCGAAGTCGACGCTGTGCAGCACCAGCCGGGCGCTGTGCAGGCCGCCCAGGCGCGCCGCGACGCCGCGGTTGATCAACGCATACAGGTGCTGGGTCGACTCCCAGCTCATGCCGCCCAGAATGCCGAGTGTCTTCATGCGCCCTGCCCCGCCAGATTCATGCGCCAGCCCCGTGCCGGCCTGGCCTCGACTCTGCGCCTGGGCGCCGGCTGCAACAACTGGAAGGCCGCCTCCGGCCAGGCCTCGACGACGACCTCCTGCCCGGCCGCCAGCGTCAAACCCTCGCCGGCGCGCAGCCAATGGTCGTCCGTGCCACCGGACACCGTCAGCCACAGCCGGCCACTCGTGACGACCAGGCGGCGCGGCGCGGCCATGGCGGCCAAGGTCAGCGCCTGGCCGGGCACGAGTTGAGTGGTGAAACGTTCGTTCATGGCAGGCCTCCTTCAGTGAACCGGTTGCCGTTTGCCCAGCCACACGACCGCGAGCACGGCGGCGGCGAACACGACGGTCATCGCGTCCAGCCGCTCGCCCAGCAGCGGCACGGCAAACAGCATGGACAAAAAGGGTTGCAGCACCTGCACCTGGCTGACGCGCAGCGTGCCGCCCAAGGCCAGGCCGCGGTACCAGGCGAAGAAGCCTATCCACATCGACACCAGCGACACATAGGCAAAGCCGCCCCAGGCCGAGGCCGCGACCGGCGCGGTGGGTCGCGTCAGCACCGCCAGCGGCACGGTGATGGGCAGGCTGATGACCAGCACCCAGCAGATGACTTGCTCGGCCGTCAGTTCCCGAGTGAGCTTGGCGCCGCTGACATAGCCCGCCGACGCGCTGACGACGGCGCCCAGCAGCAGCCCATCCGCCAGCTCCAGGCCGCCCGCACCGCGCCAGGCGGCAAAGCCGATGACGAGGGCCAAGCCCGCCAAGGCGCAGATCCAGAAGCCGCCACTCGGCCGCTGGCGCAGCACCAGCGCCGCGATGACGGCCGTGGCCAGCGGCAACACGCCGGACACGACGGACGCATGCACGGCATCCACATGGCGGACCGCGAAGCCCAGCAGCAGCGGCCAGCCGAACACGACACCGGCGGCCGTGAAGGCCAGCAGCCGCCATTCACCGCCACGCGGCCGGCGTGCGCCCGTGGCCCACAGGTAGGCGATCGACAGCAGCCCGGCGACGACGGCGCGCCCGAAGGCGACAAAGGCCGGATCGAGCTGGGGCGCCGCGGTGCTGCCGCCGGCCAGCCGCGTCATCGGGATGCTGAGGGCGAACATGACGACGCCGGCCCCGCCGAGCAGCAGGCCGCGCGTTGCATCGGACGAGGTGGTCGTCGAGACCGTGGTGGACGTGGAAAACCCTGACATGAACCCAGTCTGAGGCATGACACCGATACAGAACCAGTACAGTCAGCCAACCAGACCACGAATCTGTATTGCCATGCCGACCGGTACACACCCTCCGCTGCAGCGCGGCGCCAGCCTGCCGCTGGCCGGCCAGCTCGCCGAGCGCTATGCCCAGCGCATCCGCGAACGCCTGCTGCTGCCGGGCGCCCGCCTGCCGTCGGTGCGCGACTGCGCGCGCCAGCACGGCGTCAGCCCGCACACCGTCGTCGCCGCCTATGACCAGCTGCAGGCCGCCGGCCTGCTCGAGGCGCGCCGCCAGCGCGGCTTCTTCGTGCGTGAAAGTCGCCCTGCCACGACGCGAACCCCCGCGCCCCGCGCGCCCGCCACGGCCATGCCGCGCCAGGCGCCGATGGACGCGACCGCGCTGATCCGCGGCATGTTCGAGGCCGACGCGGCGCGCTCGCCCGGCCTGGGCACGCTGCCGGCCGACTGGCTGGACCCGACGCTGCTGCAGTCCGCCCTGCGCCGCCTGAATGCGAACGACGCGCTGGCCGTGCAGACCAGCTATGGCGACCCGAGCGGCGACGAGCGCCTGCGCGCGGCCCTCGGCCAGCGCCTGCACGACCTCGGCATCCACGCTGCGCCGGCGCAGATCCTGACCACCAATGGCGCCACGCACGCGCTGGACCTCATCATCCGCACGCAGCTGCAGCCGGGCGATGCCGTCCTCGTCGACGACCCCGGCTGGGCCATCATGTTTGCGCGGCTCACGCAGGCCGGCATCCGTCTGTTGCCCGTGCCGCGTGGGGCCCACGGACCGGACCTGGACGTGCTGGGTGCCCTGGCCGCCGCGCATGCGCCGCGCGCCTACCTGACCGTGTCGGTACTGCACAACCCGACCGGCCACAGCCTCAACCTGGCCGGCGCCCACAAGCTGCTGCGCCTGGCCGACGAGCACGACTTCTTCATCGTCGAGGACGACAGCTACGGCTTCCTGGCGCCCGAGCATCTGCCGCGCCTGGCGGCCCTCGATGGCCTGCGCCGCGTGACCTATGTGTCGGGCTTCTCCAAGGTGCTGACACCGGCCTGGCGCGTGGGCTACCTGGCCGCCGCGCCCGAGCGCCTGCGCGCGCTGACCGACACCAAGCTGCTCGACGGCCTGACCAGCTCGCCCGTGCTGGAGCGTGCCGTCGCGCTGTGCCTGGAACAGGGGCGGCTGCGCCGCCATGCGCAGCGCCTGCGCGAGCGCCTGGCCACGGCGCGCCAGCGCATCTCGGTGCTGGCCACCAAGCAGGGCTTTGCCTGGGCCGCGCCGCCGGACGGCCTGTTCGGCTGGCTGGACGTCGGTGTCGACACCGAGAGACTGGCCCAGCCGCTGCTGGACGCCGGCTGGCTGATCGCGCCTGGCGCCCTCTTCAGCGCCACGCGCCGGCCCGGCTCGCTGATGCGCATCAATATGGCGACCTCGCAGGACCCGGCCTTCTGGCGCGCGCTGCGCGCCGGCGTGGACAGCCTGCAAGGCCGGGCGGCGCCCCCCTAGGTTCATCCCCCTTGTTCACGGGAGCAACCCCTGGCGCTGGAGCGGCGCTGCGAGTCCACTGAGCCGCCTGACAACGCCCGGGGGACTCCATGCTCGGCAACCGGTTCCGTTTCGCCCGCCTCCTCGGCGGCGTCGCCCTCACCCTGGCCTCGCTCACCGCCCAGGCCGATTTCGCGGGCGACATCACGGTGCAATTGCTCGCCCCCGGCGGCACGATGAGCGGCGGCCCGGCGGCCATCGCGCTGTCGCAGACGGTAGCCTTCGCCGACCTCGCCCAAGGTGTCCAGGCCACCAACCTGGGTGGCGCGGGCGACATCAGCGGCTTCATGCTCGACAACGAGCGCGTCTTCTTCACCGGCACCATGATCCTGATGCGCGTGGCCGCCGGCGACGACACGGGCGGCGTGCTGACGACGGGCTATGTCGGCAGTGGTGGTCAGCATGCGCGCTACCAGTTCGACGGCATTGCCTTCACGGGCCGCGTCATCACCAATGTGCTGGTCTATGCCTACGACGGCTTCGCGACCTCGGGGCCCGCCAGCGCGAGCGGCCTGCTCAGCCCGAACGACCCTGCGGTGCTGGTGCACAAGGTCGATGCCGACTCCTACAGCTTCGATCTCGACACCCTGCAGTTCAAGCAGCGCTTCGCGGGAGGGGGCGACAACTACGCCGAGTTCCGCATCGACTTTGTCACCGCCGCCGTCCCCGAGCCCGCCGCCTGGCTGCTGCTGGCGAGCGGCCTGCTGCCCGTGCTGCGCCGCCGCCGTGGCTGAAACCGCCGCCTTCACGCTGGCGCGCTTCGAGCCGCTGGTGGGCAGCCGCTTCACGCTGCGCCTCGACGATGCCACCGGGCTGCCCGCCCAGCTCATCGAAGCCCGCGCCGGCCGTGGCGAGGCCTTCAACGGCCGCCAACCCTTCAGCCTGACCTTCGAGGCGCCGGCCGAGCCGCCGCTGCCGCAGCGCATCTACCGCGTCGAGCACCCGCGCCTCGACGCCATGGAGATCTTCCTCGTGCCCGTGGCCCGCACGGCCGATGCCCTGCGCTACGAGGCCGTGTTCGGCTAGGAGACCGCGATGTCCACTCCCTTCCTCGGCGAGCTCAAGCTGGTGAGTTTCGGCTTCACCCCCAAGGGCTGGGCCCAGTGCAATGGCCAGCTGCTGCCCATCAACCAGAACCAGGCCCTGTTCGCGCTGCTGGGCACGACCTATGGCGGCAATGGCCAGACCACCTTCGCCCTGCCCGACCTGCGCGGCCGCTCGCCCCTGCACCAGGGCGCGGGCGTCAACCTCGGCGACAGGGCCGGCGCCGAGGCCGTGGCGCTGACGCTGGCCGAGCTGCCCGCCCACAGCCACACGCTGACGGCCACCAGCGACCTCGCCAACGCCAGCGTCGCCGGCGGTGCCGTGCCGGCGTCCAAGCCGCGCGGCGGCATCAACCGCTATGCGCCCCCGGGCAGCAACACCGTCATGGGCGCCACCTCCATCGCCGGCAAGGGCGGCGGCCAGCCGCACGACAACATGCAGCCCTATGTCGTGCTGAGCTGGGTCATCGCGATGCAGGGCATCTTTCCGAGCCGCAACTAGGAGACTGCGATGTCCACTCCCTACGTCGGCGAAATCCGCCTCTTTGCCGGCAACTTCGCACCCGTCGGCTGGGCCCTGTGCCAGGGCCAGTTGCTGTCGATCGCCGACAACGACGTGCTGTTCCAGTTGATCGGCACGACCTATGGCGGCGACGGCCAGCAGACCTTCGCCATGCCCGATCTGCGCGGCCGCCTGCCGGTGCACCAGGGCCAGGGACCGGGGCTGAGCAGTCGCGTCATCGGCGAGGTTGGCGGCAGCGAGACCGTCACGCTGACGCTCGCCCAGATGCCCGTGCACAGCCACGCCATGGCTGGCAGCTCGGCGGCCGCCAGCATGGGCAGCCCCGGCGGCGCGATGCTGGCCACCACGGCCGTCAACAGCTACGACACCAGCGCCGGCAGCACGGCCATGGCGGCCGGCGCCATTGGCAGCAGCGGCGCCTCCCAGCCCCACCAGAACATGGGCCCGACGCTGGCGCTGAACTACATCATTGCGCTGTTCGGCATCTTCCCGTCACAGGCCTGAGGAGCACGTCATGTCCGACCCCTTCGTCGCCGAAATCCGCGTGCTGCCCTTCAGCTTCGCCCCTGTCGGCTGGGCCAGTTGCGACGGCCAGTTGCTGCCCATCAGCCAGAACACCGCGCTGTTCTCGCTGCTCGGCACCTACTACGGCGGCAACGGCAAGACCACTTTCGCGCTGCCCAATCTGGTCGGGCGTTTCGCGATGGGACCAGGCCAGGGCCCCGGCCTGAGCGATCGCTTCCTGGCCGAGGACACCGGCCAGGCCAGCGTGACACTGACCGCGGCCGAGATGCCTGCCCACAACCACGACCTCAAGGCCGGYAGCGCCGGCCTGGCCGCCAGCCCGGGCGGCGCCATGATGGCGCCACCCGTCAATGGCGCCAGCACCTATCGCGCGCCGGGCGCGCCGGCACCGATGGCCGCCAGCATGGTGGGCGCGGCGGGCGGTGGCCAGCCGCACGAGAACCGCCAGCCCTATCTGGCGCTGATGTTCTGCATCGCGATGCAGGGCATCTTTCCGGCGCGCAGCTGATGGACTACCGCCTGCGCGTCGCCACCCCTGCCGACCAAGCCTGGCAGCTGGCCATCTATGCCGGCACCCGCGCCGACGAGATGGCGCTGACGGGTTGGCCTGCGGAGCAATGCGCGCAGTTCGTCGCCATGCAGCACCGCGCCCAGCAGCAGCACTATGCGTTGCACTACCCCGCCTCGGTCTGCCATCTCATCCTCGTCCAGGACGAGGTGGCCGGCCGGCTCTGGCTGGACGACCGGACCGACCGCCTGCACGTCCTCGACATCGCGCTGCTGCCGGCCTGGCGCGGCCGCGGCATCGGCACGCGCTGCCTGCAGGCCCTGACCGACTCCGGCCGGTCCCTGAGCATCCAGGTGGAAATCCACAACCCCGCCCGGCGCCTCTACGAGCGCCTGGGTTTTGTCGCCGAGGGCGAGTTGCAGGGCCTCTACCAGGCCATGCGACGCCCCGCCCCCAGCCCTGAGGAGTGCCTGCCGTGATCAACAAGCGCGATTTCCTGAAGAGCGGCGGGGCCGCTGTCGTCGCCGGCGCCGGCGCGACGGCTGCGCTGGCCGCGGTGCGCCCCAGCCTCGACGCCCGGGCCGGGCTGGCGAGCTGGCAGGCCCATGTCGGCCAGCGCTTCGAGATCGATGGCCACGCCGTCACGCTGCGGGCTGCCAGCGCCCTGAAAAGCCGCCAGCCGGGCGAGCAGTTCAGCCTGCGCTTTGCCGGCGCGCTGCCGGCCGGCGTGGGCGACGCCATCCACACGCTGACCCAGGATGGCGGCGACGCCCAGGCCCTGTACCTGGCCCGCACACCGCAGGGGCTGCGGGCCGATTTCTGCCGACTGCAGGGCTGACGAAAAGTTCTCGCCGAGCGGGTGTTTGTCACGGGCCGGGCGCGGCGCGGGCGGCAAAATCCTGCCGCTGCGAAATCGTTTCCGCGGCCCTCCGGCGGCCATGACAGACTCCTTGAAATTCCTCGTTGTAGATCCCCTGGCCGGCGTACAGACCTTTGCGCGGCAGCTGCTTCAAAGCCGCGGCTTCGCCGCCGACAGCATCCTGTGCTGCGCCGACACCGAGGCCGCCCTGGCCCAGGGCCTGCTCTTCAAGCCTCATTTCCTGATCACCGACTGGTTTGCCAAGGCGCCGCTCAGCGGCATCCAGCTCTACCAGCGCCTGCGCGAGGTGCGGCCCTCGCTGCATCTGTCGCTGCTGAGCTTCGAGGTGACGCCCGAGCATGAACTCGAGGCTCAGGCCCATGGTGCCGACTTCCTGCTGAAGAAGCCCTTCACGGCCGAGCAGCTCCGGGCCGAGATGACGCGCTCGCTCGACGCCCTGGCCAAGCGCTCGCCCGGCCTGCATGGCCAGGTGCGCGATGTGATGCGCGCGGCCAAGCCGGCTGCGCGCCCCGTGCTGCCGGTGATCCCGCCTCAACCCGTCATCAAGCCCGGCGACAAGGTGCGCTTCAACGGCGCCGTTCACGTGGCCCAGTACGTCGTGCACCGCCATGGCGAGACGGTCGTTCAGCTCAAGGGCCAGAGCAGCCTCGTGACCCTCGACAAGCTGCAGCCCGCCTAGACGACGACCACCAGCGCCATCAGCAACGGATAAGGTAAAGCGACCGTCGGGCGCAGCGCGCTCTTCAGGTACTGCGTCACCAAGCCCGCGCCACGCGGCCGGCTGGCGAGCCAGTCGCTGTGCAGCTGCATCGCCACCACGCCCTCGCCCGCCTTCAGCCCTGCCTCGACGGCGAGCAGGCGATCGCCCAGCCGACCCTGGAAGGTCTTGAGTACGCCTTCCTGCAGCCACAGCAGGGCCAGCAGCGCCAAGGCCAGCGTGTTGTCGGGAACAAGGACGGTGGCCGCAAACGCCACCAGCTTCACGCCCAGGGCCAGAGCCTCGTAGCGCTCGTGCTGGGACTGCAGGGCCAGCCACTCCTGGTTCAGGGCGTTCACTTTGCCTCCAGCACTTCCCAACGCTCCATCAGCGTCAGCAGCTCGGCGTCGATGTCGGCCGCGCGGTCCGTCACTTCGGCGATGCGGGTCGCACCTTGCGTGTACAGCTCGCTGCCAGCGATCAGCGCGTTCAACTGCTTCTGCTCGGCCTCCAATGCGGCGATCTGCTTGGGGAGCTCGTCCAGCTCGCGCTGCTCCTTGTAGCTGAGCTTGCGCTTGGTCGCGACGACCGGGGCCGGCTCGGGCGCGGGCGGCGGCGTGGGGGCCGCGGCGGCCTTGGGCGCCGACTGGGCCTGCAGGGACGCTGCGCGCCGGGACTGCGTCAGCCAGTCCTGCACGCTGCCTTCGTACTCGCGCCAGCGCGCATCGCCCTCGTAGACGATGGTCGACGTGACGACGTTGTCCAGGAAGCGTCGGTCGTGGCTGACGAGGAAGACGGTGCCGTCGTAGTCGGCCAGCAGTTCCTCCAGCAGCTCCAGCGTCTCGATGTCGAGGTCGTTGGTGGGCTCGTCCAGCACCAGCACGTTGGCCGGGCGGGCGAACAGGCGGGCCAGCAGCAGGCGGTTGCGCTCGCCGCCGGAGAGGGTGCGCACCGGCGAGTTGGCCCGGGCCGGCGAGAACAGGAAGTCGCCCAGATAGCTCTTCACATGCTTCTTCTGCGAGCCGATCTCGATCCACTCCGACCCGGGGCTGATGGTGTCGGCCAGCGTCGCGTCGAGATTCAGCGTGTCGCGCATCTGGTCGAAGTAGGCCACGCTCATCCGCGAGCCCAGGCGCACCGTGCCGCTGTCGGGCGCCAGTTCGCCGAGGATCATCTTCAGCAGCGTCGTCTTGCCGGCGCCGTTGGGCCCGATGAGGCCGACCTTGTCGCCGCGCAGGATGGTGGACGTGAAGCCGCGCACGATGGCGCGCTCGCCATAGCTCTTGGACACGTCCTCCAGCTCGGCGACGATCTTGCCGCTGGCGCCACCGGTGTCGATGTCCAGCCTGACCTTGCCCTGCACGTCGCGCCGCGCGGCGTGCGCCAGGCGCATGGCCTCCAGGCGCTGGATGCGCGCGACCGAGCGCGTGCGGCGTGCCTCCACGCCCTTGCGGATCCAGACTTCCTCCTGCGCCAGCAGCTTGTCGAAGCGGGCGTTGAACAGCGCCTCGTTCTCCAGCTCATAGGCCTTGGCGGCCTGGAAGGCGGCGTAGTTGCCGGGGTAGCCGCGCAGCTGGCCGCGATCCAGTTCGACGATGCGGTTGGCCACGTTGTCCAGGAAGGCGCGATCGTGGGTGATCAGCAGCAGCGAGCCCTTGAAGTCGTTCAGCAGGCCTTCCAGCCAGGTGATGGCGTCCAGGTCCAGGTGGTTGGTCGGCTCGTCCAGCAGCAGCACATCGGGCTGTGCCACCAGCGCACGGCCCAGCGCGACGCGCTTCTTCAGGCCGCCGGACAAGGTGCTCACCAGGCGCGAGCCGTCCAGGCCCAGGCGGTGCAGGGTCTCTTCGACGCGCTGCTCCCAGTTCCAGGCGCCGATGTGCTCGATGCGCTCCTGCACCCAGGCCAGGTCGTCGTTCTCGTCGTGGATCTCGTAGCGCTCGCGCAGCGCCTTGTGCTCGGCCACGCCCTCGCTGATGACGTCGAAGATGGTCGCGTCGCCGCGCAGCTCGGGCTCCTGGGGCACATAGACGTTGGTCAGGCCTTGTTGCTGCTGCAGCAGGCCGTCATCGAGCTTCTCGAGCCCGGCGAGGATCTTCAGCAGCGAGGACTTGCCGGTGCCGTTGCGGCCGATGAGGCCGACGCGTTCGCCGACTTCGAGAGAAAAGCCGGCACCGTCGAGCAGGGCGACGTGGCCGAAAGCGAGGTGGGCGTTGGAGAGGGAGAGGACTGCCATCCCTCGATTGTCCCTCGGCGGTTCAAACGGCCCTCAGCGACGGCGTTGCCGACAGGTGGGCCAGCACCTGCTGCATGACGGCCGGGTCACTGAGCAGGCGGCGGTGGCCCAGGCCCTCGGTCACGTGCATGCGGCCCGCGGGCAGGCCGGCCAGCAGCGTTTCGCTGCCGGCAAGGGGGGCCGTCACATCGCCGCGGTCATGCACGATCAGCGTCGGCTGCCCGACGCGCTCGCCCAGCCAGGCGGGCTCGAAAAGGCCAAGCGACACGCCCTCGCGCTGCTCGACCTGGCCGCGCATGCGCAAGGCCAGGCCCTCCCCGGTGCCCATGGCCTGGGCGAACCAGCGCAGGAACTGCGCCGGTGCCGGCGCCAGCGCGACCAGCGCCGCACGTCGCACCGGCAGGCCGCGGGCCAGCGCATGCGACATCGCCAATGCACCCAGGGAATGCGCGACGACGCCGTCCCAGGGGCCGAAACGCGCCGTGACGGCAAACAGCGCCCTCACCCACTGCAGCAGATTGCTGCGCCAGCCGCTGCTGCGCCCGTGCGCCGGCAGGTCCAGCAGCAGGGGCTCGAAGCCAGCCGCCGCCAACGTGTCGGCCAGCGGCCGCAGTTGCTGGGCGTCACCGGCCCAGCCATGGGTCAGCAGCACCTTGGGCCGGCCGGCCTCGATGTCGTTGCGCTGCCAGACGCTGATATGGCCGCCCTCGAAAGGCAGCTGGCGCTCCACCCAAGGCCGCGGCACGTCGCGCGAGCGGGCCAGCCATTTGGTCGGCATGGGCGTGAAGAAGAGGCTGAGCGCGACGCGCGTGCCGAGGTCGGGCGACAGGCGGTGCAGGCCGCGCAGCAGCGCCGCGATGCCGCGGGCGGTGGGCGACGCGTAGAAGGCGGCGGCAGGGTTGTGCGAGGTGGTCATACAGGCTCCGTATTTCGCACGACCGTGCGACGAAAAGGCAAGCGAAAAAAGTCAGCGGGCATGGGTTCAATCAGTCAGGGAGGCAGTCGTTCAGCAGGCGCTGCCAGGCACGCTCCGCGCGCTCACCGGCACGCGGATCGCGCAGGAAGCGGGCGTCGTGCAGCAGGATGGTGAAGATGGCGTCCATCTCGAACACCATCTGCTCGGCGTCGAGGTCGGCGCGCAGATGGCCGGCCTCCATCGCTTGCAGCACCGTGCGGCGCAGCGTGGCGCGCCAGCGCAGCACGCCGTCCAGCAGGTGCTCGCGCACCGGGCCTTCGCGGTCGTCGTACTCGAAGGCGCCGGCTGTGTAGAGGCAGGTCTTGTGGCGGTCGACGTCGCTGGCCCAGAGCAGCCAGCGGCGCATGACGGCCTGCAGCCGCGGCAGGCCGCGCGCCTCGCCCATGGCGGGCAGGAAGACGGTCTGCACAAAGCGCTTGTCGAACTCCAGCAGCACCGCCACCTGCAACTGCTCGCGCGAGCCGACGCGGGAGAACACGCCGCTCTTGGACAGCTCCAGTCGCTTGGCCAGCTCGCCGATGCTGATGCTCTCCAGGCCCTCGGTGACGGCCATGTCCAGCGCCGCGCTGACGATGGCGGCCAGCGTGGTTTCAGCGCGTTCGCTGCGGGTTTCCATGCCCGCAATTTAGCACGGTCGTGCCAAATACCTATCGGGGCGTCGGGTTATTGGGCATGTGCTGGTCCACGGCGTCCAGCACCTCCTCGGGTTCGTCGGCCTGGGCTGGCGTCTCGTTGTTCAGCACCGCCTGCATGCGCGCTGAGTCGAGGTCGCCCGTCCACTTGCCAACGACGACGGTGGCAACGCCATTGCCGATCAGATTGGTCAGTGCCCGCGCCTCGGACATGAAGCGGTCGATGCCCAGGATCAGCGCCAGCCCCGCCACCGGCACGCCGCCCACCGCCGACAGSGTGGCTGCCAGCACGATGAAGCCGCTGCCGGTCACGCCGGCCGCGCCCTTGCTGGTCAGCAGCAGCACGCCGAGCAGCGTCAGCTGCTGGGTCAGCGTCATCGGCGTGTCGGTCGCCTGGGCGATGAAGACGGCCGCCATCGTCAGGTAGATGGAGGTGCCGTCGAGGTTGAAGGAATAGCCGGTCGGGATGACGAGGCCGACGGTGGACTTGCGCACGCCCAGGTTCTCGAGCTTGGCCATCATGCGCGGCAGCACCGACTCGCTGGACGAGGTGCCCAGCACGATGAAGAGCTCTTCCTTGATGTACTTGATGAACTTCCACACCGAGAAGCCGTGCAGCCTGGCGATGGTGCCCAGCACGATGAAGATGAAGATCAGGCAGGTGGCATAGAAGGTGCCCATCAGCTTGGCCAGCGAGATCAGCGAGCCGACGCCGTACTTGCCGATGGTGAAGGCCATCGCGCCGAAGGCACCGATGGGGGCGACCTTCATGATCATGCCGACGATGGCGAACAGCACATGCGAGGTCTTCTCGATGCCGTCGAACACCAGCGTGCCGCGCCCACCGAAGCGGTGCAGCGCGAAACCGAACAGCAGCGAGAACAGCAGCACCTGCAGCATCTCGCCCTTGGCGAAGGCGTCCACCACCGTGGTCGGGATGATGGCCAGCAGGAAGTCCACCGTGCCCTGCAGCTTGCCCGGGCCGGTGTAGGCGGCGATGCCCTTGGTGTCCAGCGTCTTGGGGTCCACATGCATGCCCTCGCCGGGCTGCAGCACATTGACGACGATGAGGCCGACGATGAGGGCGATGGTCGACACGATCTCGAAGTACAGCAGCGCATAGCCGCCGGTCTTGCCGACGCGCTTCATGTCCTCCATGCCCGCGATGCCCACCACCACGGTGCAGAAGATGATGGGCGCGATGATCATCTTGATCAGCTTGATGAAGCCGTCGCCCAGCGGCTTCAAGGCCTCGCCCGTCTGCGGCCAGAAGTGGCCCACGACGACGCCGATGACGATGGCCGTGATGACCTGGGCGTAGAGGGACCGATAGATGGGCGGGCGCCCGGTGGCGGTGGCTTGCATGCGTGTCTCCATCAGTTCTTCGAGCGGAACCGGCTTTGGCGGCAGCTTAGGTGCGAAGGCCCGCGGCGGGGACTGTGGCTTCCCACATGAATTGCAAAGAAGTTAGGGGAGCAGCTGGCCGGCGTGGTGGTGCAGATGGTCGTCGACGAAGCTGGCGATGAAGTAATAGCCGTGGTCGTAGTCGGCCTGGCGGCGCAGCGTCAGGGGCTGGCCGACCGCGGCGCAGGCGGCCTCGAAGGCCTCGGGGTGCAACTGCTCGGCCAGGAATTTGTCATTGAGGCCTTGGTCGATGAGGATGCCGCCGGGATAGGGCGCGCTGGCCTGGGCCCGCATCAGCTCGCTGGCGTCATGGGCGGCCCAGGCCGCACGGTCGTCGCCGAGATAGCCGCTGAAGGCCTTCTGGCCCCAGGGGCACTGCATGGGTGCGCAGATGGGCGCAAAGGCCGACAGCGAGGCGAAGCGGCCGGGGTGGCGCAGGGCCAGCGTCAGCGCGCCATGGCCACCCATGGAGTGGCCGAAGATGCCGACGCGGTCCAGCCCCGTCTCGGCCTGCACCAGCGGCAGCAGTTCCTTCATCAGCCAGCTTTCCATGCGCCAATGCTTCGCCCAGGGCTCACGCGTCGCATCGAGATAGAAGCCCGCGCCGACGCCGAAGTCCCAGGCATCGCTCTCACCCGGCACACCGGCGCCGCGCGGGCTGGTGTCGGGCATCAGCAGGGCCAGGCCCAGCTCGGCCGCCACGGCCTGGGCGCCGGCCTTCATCGTGAAGGTCTCTTCCGTGCAGGTCAGGCCGGCCAGATAGACCAGCAGCGCCCGCGGCTCGGGTGGCGTGAAGAGGGCGAAGCGCATCGGCAGGCCGATCTCGGTCGAGTCGTGCTGGTGGAAGCGCTGCGTGCCACCAAAAGCGCCGTGTTCACTGAGGGTCTTCATCAGTGCCCGCCCGGCCGCCCGTAGGGCACTGACGCCCCCTCGGGGGGCAGGAAACGGAGTTGACGTGGGGGCTTCATGCCCTGAAGTGTGGCCGCAGAATGCGGGCGATGTCCAAGACCTTCCAGACCTATCTCGTCGGCGGCGCCGTGCGCGACCGCCTGCTGGGCCTGCCGGTGCAGGACCATGACTGGGTCGTCGTCGGTGCGTCGCCCAAGGACTTGCTGGACGCCGGCTACCAGGCCGTCGGCAAGGACTTCCCCGTCTTCCTGCACCCCCGGACCCACGAGGAAGTGGCGTTGGCCCGCACCGAGCGCAAGACGGCCGCGGGCTATCACGGCTTCGCCTTCCACGCCGCGCCCGACGTCACGCTGGAGCAGGACCTGGCGCGCCGCGACCTGACCATCAATGCGATGGCGCAGGACGAGCAGGGCCAGCTCATCGACCCCTATGACGGCCAGCGCGACATCGCCGCCAAGGTGCTGCGCCATGTGTCGCCCGCCTTTGCCGAAGACCCGGTGCGCATCCTGCGGCTGGCCCGCTTCGCGGCGCGCTTCGCCGACTTCAGCGTCGCGCCCGAAACCGTCGAGCTGATGCGCGCCATGGTTGCCGCCGGCGAGGTGGATGCGCTGGTGGCCGAGCGCGTCTGGCAGGAGCTGTCGCGCGGCCTGATGGAGAACAAGCCGTCGCGCATGTTCGAGGTGCTGCGCGAGGCCGGCGCGCTGCAGAAGCTGCTGCCCGAGGTCGAAGCGCTGTTCGGCGTGCCCCAGCCCGAGGCCCACCACCCTGAGGTCGACACCGGCATCCACCTGCTGATGGTGCTGGACCAGTGCGCCCGCCTGCAGGCGCCGCTGACGGTGCGCTATGCCTGCCTCTGCCACGACCTCGGCAAGGGCACGACACGCAAGGAGGAACTGCCGCGCCACATCGCCCACGAGGTGCGCAGCGAGAAGCTCGCCCGCGGCGTGAGCGCGCGCTGGAAGGTGCCGACCGACTGCCGCGAGCTGGCCGAGTTGGTCGCGCGCGAGCACACGCATGTGCACCAGAGTCAGGGCTTCAGCGCCGAGGCGCGGCTGCGCCTGCTGGAGCGCTGCGACGCCTGGCGCCGGCCCGACCGCTTTGCCGAAATGCTGTGGGCCTGCGAGTGCGACGCCCGCGGCCGCCTCGGGCTGGAAGACCGCGATTACCCGCAGCGCGAGCGCCTGCTGGCCGACCTGGCCGCGACGCTGAAGGTCGACCTTGCCGCCGCCAGCGCCGAGGCCATCGCGCGCGGCGCCAAGGGGCCCGACATCGGTCGCGCCGTGCAGCGTGCGCGGTTGGCGGCGCTCAACGCGACGGTCTAGGAGCCTGCCCGGCAGCGGGCGTGACCCGCGTTGAGCCTGGCAAGGGCGCAGGCAAGGCGCGAGGAGGCCGCGGGCTCGCGCCCGCAACGACGAGCAACGCCGCATGCGCCCTTGCCAGGCTCAACCCGCAGGGCCGGGGTGATTTGCGGGACCATGCGGCGTTACCAGCTCGTTGTGGGTGCCCGACCCACGCCTCGCTGGTGCCTTGCCTGGCCCCGCAACTCGCCCCGGCGCGGGCCACGCCCGCTGCCGGGCAGGCTCTCGCCAGGGCTTTGCGTTGCTTCACCGGCATGAAAGCGATTGCATGGCTAAAGTTGCTGGTTTTGCTCCGCCCGCCAACATTGGCGCCCGGGGCGGGCCGTCGAGAAGCAAGTCGAACAGGACGCAATGATGAAGTTGGCATGGGGTAGCAGCGCTCGGCTGGGTGTCTTGGTGGCGCTGGGCGCTGGGCTGGGTCTGAGTGGTTGCAGCGGAGGCGATAACAAGCCCGCAGCGGCCGCGCCCCCGCCGCCTGAGGTGGGCGTCGTCACCGTCGCTCCTGGCCGGGCCGATCTGGCCGCCGAAMTGCCCGGTCGGCTGGAGGCTTTCCGCGTCGCCCAGGTGCGTGCCCGTGCGGCCGGCATCCTGCAAAAGCGCCTCTTCACCGAAGGCTCGGACGTGAAGGCCGGCCAGGCCCTGTTCGAGATCGACGCGGCGCCCTACCGCGCCACGCTGTCCAGCGCCCAGGCCCAGCTCGCACGCGCCGAGGCCAACCTCACCCAGGCCCAGGCCCTCGCCGACCGCTATGCGCCCCTGGCCAAGACCCAGGCCGTCAGCCAGCAGGAAGCGCTGAGCGCCCAGGCTGCCGCTGGGCAAGCCAAGGCGGACGTCGCCGCCGGCAAGGCCGCCGTGCAGACGGCGCAGATCAACCTGGGCTATGCCGCCGTCACCTCGCCCATCTCGGGCCGCATCGGTCGCGCCCTGGTCACCGAAGGCGCGCTGGTCGGCCAGGGCGAAGCCACGCCGCTGGCCATCGTGCAGCAGATCGACAAGCTCTATGTGAACTTCACGCAGTCGGCCGCCGAGGTCATGCGACTGCGCCAGGCCCTGGCGGACGGCAAGCTGCAGCGCGCCGGCGGCGGCGAGACCGCCAAAGTGCAGGTGCTGATGGAAGACGGCAGCGTCTACCCGCAGGCCGGCAAGCTGCTGTTCTCCGACCTCAGCGTCGACGCCGCCACCGGCCAGATCACGCTGCGCGCCGAACTGCCCAACCCCAAGGGCCTGCTGCTGCCGGGCCTGTATGTGCGCGTGCGCCTGGCCCAGGCCGAGGTGGCCGACGCCGTCTGGCTGCCGGCACAAGCGGTGGCGCGCGGCGCGACCGGCGAGACGGTGCTGGTGGTGGCCGACGACGGCAGCGTCAGCGCGCGGCCCGTCAAGCTGGGCCCGGCCCAGGGCGGCAACGCGCTGGTGCTGAGCGGCCTGAAGGCCGGCGAGAAGGTCATCGTGGACGGCCTGCAGAAGGCCAAGGCCGGCGGCAAGGCCCGCCCGGTGCCATGGTCGCCCGCGGGCTCGGCCCCGGTTGCTCCTGCTGCGGCCCCTGCTTCCGCCGCCTCGAAGGCCTGACCCCACATGGCGCAGTTCTTCATCAACCGACCCATCTTCGCGTGGGTCATCGCGCTGTTCATCACGGTCATCGGCATCGTTGCGGTCACGCAGCTGCCGATCGCGCAATACCCGCCGGTGGCACCGCCGTCCATCGTGCTGTCGGTCAGCTACCCCGGCGCGTCGGCCCAGACGCTGGAGGACTCGGTCATCAGCGTCATCGAACGCGAGATGAACGGCTCACCCGGCCTCATCTACATGGAAGCCGTGGCGCAAGCCGACGGCACCGGCTCCATCACGATGAGCTTCGACCCGGCCACCAGCCCCGACCTGGCCCAGGTGGACGTGCAGAACCGCTACGCCCGCGCCCAGCCGCGCCTGCCCCAGGCCGTCATCCAGCAGGGCGTGCGCGTCGACAAGGCCAACCCCAACTTCCTGCTCTTCATCATCCTGTCGAGCAGCAACCCGGCCTTCGACCCCATCGCGCTGGGTGACTACGCCTCGCGCACCGTGCTGCCCGAGATCCAGCGCGTGCCCGGCGTGGGCCAGGGCCTGCTGTTCGGCACCGAGCGCGCCATGCGCATCTGGCTGGACCCGGCCAAGCTGGTCGGCTTCCGCCTCGCGCCGTCGGACGTCAACGCGGCCATCCAGGCCCAGAACGCCCAGGTCAGCTCCGGCTCCATCGGCGACCTGCCCAATCTGCCCGGCCAGACGGTCGCGGCCACGGTCGTCGTGCGCGGCCAGCTCACCAACGTCGAGCAGTTCGGCAACATCGTGCTGCGCGCCAACGCCGACGGCTCCACCGTGCGGCTCAAGGACGTGGCCCGCATCGAGCTGGGCGCCGACAGCTACACCGGCCGCTCGACGCGGCTGAACGGCAACCCGTCGGCCGGCGTGGGCGTGCAGCTCGCGCCGTCGGCCAACGCGCTGCAGACGGCCAAGCTCATCAAGCAGCGCCTGAAGCAACTGGAGCCCTACTTCCCTGCCGGCGTGAAGGCCAGCATCCCCTACGACAGCTCGCTGTTCATCGACATCTCCATCTCCCAGGTCGTCGAGACGCTGGTGGAGGCCGTGGCGCTGGTGTTCCTGGTGATGTTCCTGTTCCTGCAGAACATCCGCTACACCATCATCCCGACGCTGGTCGTGCCCATCGCGCTGCTGGGCAGCTTCGCCACGCTGCTGGCCCTGGGCTTCTCCATCAACGTGCTGACGATGTTCGGCATGGTGCTGGTGATCGGCATCGTGGTGGACGACGCCATCGTCGTGGTGGAGAACGTCGAGCGCGTCATGAGCGAGGAGGGGCTGTCGCCCCTCAAGGCCACGCGCAAGGCCATGGGGCAGATCTCCGGCGCAATCGTCGGCGTGACCGTGGTGCTGATCTCGGTGTTCGTGCCGCTGGCCTTCTTCAGCGGCTCCATCGGCAACATCTACCGCCAGTTCTCGGCGGTGATGGTCAGCTCCATCGCCTTCTCGGCCTTCCTGGCGCTGTCGCTGACGCCGGCGCTGTGCGCCACGCTGCTCAAGCCCGTCGAGGCCGGCCACCACCTGGAGAAGCGCGGCTTCTTCGGCTGGTTCAACCGCAGCTTCTCGCGCACGGCCAAAGGCTATGAGGGCTGGGTGTCCAAGTTCATCTACCGCGGTGCGCGCATGGCCGTGGTCTACGCGGCTGTCATCGCGGCGGCCGTGCTGGTGTTCCAGAAGCTGCCCACCTCCTTCGTGCCCAATGAAGACCAGGGCAACATCCTCGTCAACATCCAGTTGCCGCCGGGCGCCACGCAGGCCCGCACGCTGGACGTGGTGAAGCAGGTCGAGACCTACATGCTCAAGCAGCCCGAGGTGGAGAGCATGGTCGGCGTCGTCGGCTTCAGCTTCTCGGGCGCAGGGCAGAACGCGGGCCTGGCCTTCGTCACGCTCAAGCCCTGGGACGAGCGCCACGGCGCCGAGCACTCCGCGCAGGGCCTGGCCGCCCGCGCCTTCGGGGCGCTGAGCAAGGTGCGCGACGCCATCATCTTCCCGACCAGCCCGCCGCCCATCCGCGACCTCGGCCGCGCCAACGGCTTCGCCTTCCGCCTGCAGGATCGCAGCGGCCACACGCGCGCCGAACTGCTGGCCGCCCGCAACCAGCTGCTGGGTGCCGCGGCCAAGAACCCGCTGCTGGCCGCCGTTCGGCCTGATGGCCTGGAAGACGCCGCGCAGCTGGAGCTCAGCATCGACCGCGACCGTGCCCAGGCGCTGGGCGTGAACATCGGCGCCGTCAATGCGGTGCTGGGCACGTCGCTCGGCTCCTCCTATGTGAACGACTTCCCCAACACCGGCCGCCTGCAGCGCGTCATCGTGCAGGCCGACGCGCCCGCACGCATGCAGCCTGAGGATCTCGGCCGGCTCAACGTCCTCAACAGCGCCGGCCAGCCGGTGCCTCTGAGCGCCTTCTCGACCAGCAAGTGGGTCACCGGTGCGATGCAGACGGTGCGCTACAACGGCTATTCGGCCATGCGCATCCTGGGCGAGCCGGCCAAGGGCGTGTCCACGGGCGTGGCCATCGCCGAGATGGAGAAGATCGCCGCCACGCTGCCCGACGGCTTCGGCTACGAGTGGACCGGCCAGTCGCGCGAGGAGAAGCTCTCGGGCTCCACCGCCTTCATCCTGTTCGGCTTCTCGCTGCTGGCCGTCTTCCTGTGCCTGGCCGCGCTGTACGAGAGCTGGAGCATCCCGCTCGCCGTCATCCTGGTCGTGCCGCTGGGCGTGCTGGGCGTGGTACTGGGCGCCACCTTCCGCGGGCTGGAGAACGACGTCTACTTCAAGGTGGGCATGATCACCATCATCGGCCTGTCGGCCAAGAACGCGGTGCTCATCATCGAGTTCGCCAAGGACCTGCAGGCCCACGGCAGGAGCGCCTTCGATGCGGTGCGCGAGGCGGCGCACCTGCGCTTCCGTCCCATCATCATGACGTCGCTGGCCTTCATGCTGGGCGTGCTGCCACTGGTGCTCGCCAGCGGTGCCGGCTCGGCCAGCCAGCGTGCCATCGGCACGGGTGTGCTGGGCGGCATGCTGTCGGCCACGGCGCTGGCCGTGTTCTTCGTGCCGGTGTTCTTCGTCGTCGTGCGCCGCTTCTTCCCGGGCAGCGAGCGCCAGAGAAAGCGCGATGCCCACGAGGCGGAAGATGACACGGGAGGCCAGGCATGAAGACGTCTCTCTCGCTGATCGCCCTCGCGGCGCTGCTGGCCGCCTGCGCCGGCCCCGAGCCCAAGCGCCCGGTTGCCTCGGAAGCCGCGGCCGCCGCCGTGCCGCAAGCCTTTCCGCAGGCCGGTGGCCCTGGCGCGACGGCCGCCACCGAGCTGCCCTGGGCCCAGGCCTTCAAGGGCGCGCGGCTGCAAAAGCTCATCCCGCTGGCCCTGGCCAACAACCGCGACCTGCGCGTGGCGGTGCTCAACATCGAGAGCGCCCGCGCCACCGCTTCGGCGCGCGATGCCGACCTCTGGCCCACCGTCAACGCCGGCCTCAGTGGCTCGCGCACGCCGACGGCGGCTGGCGGCATCAACAGCGTCTACCAGGCCGGCCTGCAGGTCTCGGCCTATGAGCTGGACCTGTTCGGCCGCCTGCGTGGTCTGAGCGCCGCGGCCGCCGCGCAGGTGCTGGCGGCACAGTCCAACCAGCAGGCGGTGCGCACGGCGCTGGTGGCGAGCGTCGCCAATGCCGAGATCGCGCTGCAGGCCGACGAGGCCCTGCTGAAGATCACGCGCGACGCCCTCGCCACGCGCGAGCAGTCGCTGTCGCTGACCCGCCAGCGCTTCGAAGGCGGCGTGTCAGGCGAGTTGGACCTGCGCTCGGCCGAGTCCTCCTGGCAGGCGGCCCGCGCCGTGCTGGCCCAGGCCCAGCGCCAGCGCGCGCTGGACGAGAACGCGCTGGCCCTGCTGATCGGCGGCCCGCTGCCGGCCGACCTGCCCGCGCCCACCGGCGACCTGGCGGACTTCGAGCCCCTGGCCGAACTGCCCGCCGGGGTGCCCAGCGAGGTGCTGACGCGCCGGCCCGACATCCGCCAGGCCGAGTTCCAGCTCGGCGCAACGGACGCCAACATCGACGCCGCCCGCGCCGCCTTCTGGCCGCGCATCACGCTGACCGGCAGCGTCGGCACGGCCAGCGGTCATCTGTCCGACCTGTTCAAGAACTCGGCCTGGAGCTTTGCGCCGCAGCTGATCCAGCCCCTCTTCGACGCCGGCCGCAACCGCGCCAACCTGGCCGGTGCGCGTGCGTCGCGGGACATTGCGCTGGCCCAGTACGAGAAGGCCATCCAGACGGCCTTCCGCGAGGTCGCCGACGGCCTCGCGGGCCGCGCCACGCTGGCTGAACAGCGCGCCGCACTGGCTGCCCAGGTGGAAGCCGAGACGCGCCGCCTGAACGCGGCCGAGCAGCGCTACACGGCCGGTGTCTCCAGCGCCCTGGACCGGCTGGACGCTCAGCGCTCGCTGTTCGCGGCCCAGCAGACGCTGGTGCAGGTGCAGAGCCAGCGCGCCCAGAACCTCGTCGCGCTCTACCGGGCGCTCGGCGGCGGAGGCTGAGGCCATGCGTGCGCTCGCACTCGCGCTTCTGGTGTTGCTGCCCGCAGCACAGGCCCAGGAGACGCTGCGCGAGCGCATCAAGGCGCGCATGGAGCAGCGCCGCGCCGGGCAAGAGTCACCGGCCGGCTTGCAGGAGATCCAGGTGCAAGGCCGCAAAGTGCTGGTGCACCTGCCTACCGGCTATGACACCGCCAAGCCGGCGCCCCTGGTGCTGGCCTTCCACGGTGGCGGCGGCCATGCCGAGTACATGGCCGACGACGCCAAGTACGGCTTGCAGAAGAAGGCCGACGAGGCCGGCTTCGTCGTCGCCTTCCCGAACGGCTACAGCAAGCTGCCGGGCGGCAAGTTCGCCACCTGGAACGCCGGCGGCTGCTGTGGCGATGCGCGTGACCGCCAGGTCGACGACGTCGCCTTCGCCCGCGCCGTCGTCAAGGCCATCGAGGGCCGGTACGGCATCGACGGCACGCGAATTTTCGCGACCGGCATGTCCAACGGCGGCATGCTGAGCCACCGCCTGGCCTGCGAAGCGGCCGACGTGTTCCGTGCGGTCGCGTCCGTCGCCGGCACCGATGCCACCGCCAGCTGCACGCCGAGCAAGCCGATCTCGGTGCTGCACATCCACGCCAAGGACGACGACCATGTCCTCTTCAACGGCGGTGCCGGTCCGAACGCCTTCCGCGACGAGAGCAAGGTGATGAGCTTCACCTCCGTGCCCGAGACGATCTCGCGCTGGGTACAACGCGATCACTGCGCCGCCCCACCACAGCGCACGCTGGACAAGCCGGGCGCCTACTGCGAGGCCTACAGCGGCTGCAGCGGCGGCACGCAGGTGCAGCTCTGCGTCACCGACACCGGCGGCCATTCCTGGCCCGGCGCCGACAGTGTGCGCCGCGGCAAGCCAGCCGCGTCACAAGCCCTGGACGCCAACGACGTGATCTGGCGCTTCTTCGAGCAGGCTTCGAGATAGCCTCGCTGGAATCGCTTCCAATTTCCTGCTTCATACTGCGTCGCCATGCGTTTCCTGACCGCCTCCCTCCTCCTCGCCACCAGCCTCGCCGCCGAGGCCAGCGGCCCGCCGGCCATCTATGACGAAGGCGTCGACGCCAAGGCCGCCATCCGTGCGACGCTGGCCGAAGCCGAGAAGGCCAAGGTGCCCGTCCTCGTCGTCTTCGGCGCCAACTGGTGCGGTGACTGCCGCATGCTGGACAACACGTTCAAGCACGGGCCCAGCGCGCCACTGATCGCCAAGAGTTTCAAGGTGGTCAAGGTCGACGTCGGCCGCTTCGACCGCAATGTCGATATCGCCGAGGGCTACCGCGTGCCCTTGAAGAAGGGCATTCCCGCCGTCGCCGTGCTGTCGCCCCAGGGCAAGCTGATCTACGCCACCGAGGGCGGCGAGCTGGCCGACGCCCGCAAGATGGGCGACCAGGGCGTCTACGACTTCTTCACCCGCATCAGCGCGACCGCCAAGTGACATCGGTCGTCGGTGCTTCGCGCGCGCTGCGCGCGCAGTTCTTCGTGCTGGGCGTCATGTTCGCGACCTGGGGCGTCCATGTGCCCACCGTCAAGGGCCACTACGGGCTGGGTGAACAGGCCCTGGCCATCGCCATGCTCGCCGGGGGCGTCGGCGCGCTGCTGGCCCTGGCCCAGGCCGGCCGCGTCGTCGGCCGCTGGGGGCCTCGCGCCGTCTCGGCCGTCATGGGCGTGGCCTGCTGCGCCTCCATCGCCTGCCTGCTGGCAGGATCGACCTATGCCGCGCTGCTGGGCGTGATGCTGGTGTTCGGCATCACCGGCAGCCTGGTCGACGTCGCCATCAACACCGAGGCCACCGAGATCGAGCGCTTGGCCGCCAGGCCGCTGATGAGCGGCTTCCACGGCATGTTCAGCCTCGGCGGCATGGCGGGTGCCGGCCTGGGCAGCGCCGCACCCGCGCTCGGCCTGTCGCCCCAGGCCCATCTGCTGGTGGCCACCGGCATCGGCGCCATCGTCGTGCTGGTGGGCAGCCGGGCCATGCTGCCGGTGCCCGAGAAGGCGGCCGAGGAGAAACATCCGCTCAGCTTGCCGCGCGGGCCGCTGCTGCTGCTGGGCGTGCTGGCCTCGATGGGCCTGATCGCCGAGGGCGYGATGTACGACTGGAGCGTGCTCTTCATGAAGCAGGAGCGCGCCAGCGAGGCCAGCACCGCGGCCCTGGCCTACGCCAGCTTCAGCGGCGCGATGGCCGCCGGCCGCTTTGGCGGCGACTGGGTGCGCGCGCGCATGTCCGGCACGAAGCTGATGCGCGCCAGCGGCGTGCTCGGCGCCGCCGGCATGGCGCTCGCGCTGGCCGTGCCCTCGCCCGCCGTGGCGCTGATCGGCTTCGCGCTGGTCGGCCTCGGCCTGTCCAACGTCGTGCCGGTGATCTTCAGCGCCGCGTCGCAAGCGCCCGGCGTGTCGTCGGCCCACGGCATCGCCGCCGTGTCGGGCGTCGGCTACCTCGGCATGATGGCCGGCCCGCCGCTGATCGGCCTCACCGCCGAGCGCTCGTCGCTGACGGCCGGCCTGGTCGTCGTCGTCGTGTTCGCCGTCTTCATGGCCTTGTCGGCAAAGCGGGCGATGCGCGGGACCTGAGCTGGCGTGAAGCCACCGCCTGCGCGGCCTGGATCTGCTCCGCGCTCAGCCCAAGGTAGCGCCCGGCGCGGTTGGCTTCGCCGAGGCTGGCCGGATCGCGGCCGCTGAGCTGGCCGAAGATGACGAGCGCCTCCAGGTAGCTTCCCCAGGCGCTGAGGTGATAGCCGTCCTCGCCCCACACGTTGAACTTGCCGGCATCGATGCCGTCGTAAGGGTTGCGGTCGGCCACGCCCTCCTGCACGGCGCGCAGGGTGGCGTCGCCCACGGGCACGACGCCGGCGATGCAGCCGGCGCGCGCCATCGCCTGCGCGTAGGCCGCGCGCAGCTCACCCTGCATGGCCTCCAGCGACTTGCCGTTCCAGCGGCCGCCAGGCGTGCGGTAGACCTGGTCGGCACGCGCCCAGGTCTGCAGCAGATAGACGCGGGCGGCGGGGTTCACACCATGCACCGCGGCTTCCAGCCGGCCGGCTGCCGCAATGAAGGCTGTCGCGTCGCCGGGCCGCTGCGGGCTCAGCGTGCTGTATTCCTGCAGCACGACGATGTCCCATGGCCGGCTGGCGATCAGCGTGAGCTTCTCGTCGAGGTGGAACTGCAGCGTCTGCCCGCTGAGCAATTCGCTGGCGACGTCGACATGCAGGCCGGCATCGTCGGCGAGCTGCTTGAACACGGCCGGCACGCCGCCATGGCCGCTGCCGTTCAGGTCGGTCACGCGGGCCGCGTTGTAGTGCAGCACCGGCGGCATATGGCCGTGCAGGAAGCTGTTGCCGACGAAGAGGACGCGGTGGGGCGCGTCGGCCCGCGCAGCGGGCGGTGGCCTGCGCTCGCAGGCGGCGCTGGCCGACGCGGCGGCGGCCCACAGCGCCAGCAGCGGGAGAAGATGGCGGGCGCGGATCATCGCGCGGAGTATGGCCGGGCCCAGGAGGGCGAGGTGCTGCAGGTCAGCGAACACCGGGCCCTCGCTGGCCCGTCTCAGCCCACCCTCCTCAGCGGGAAGGCGGTCGCGGCCTGGACTTCGTCGAATGTCAAACCGGGAGCCAGATCGATCAGCGTCGCGCCGTCGGCATCGAAGGCGATGACTGCCATGTCGGTAAACACGCGGCTGACGCAGGCCAGGCCTGTGAGCGGATAGGTGCAGCGTTCGACCAGCTTGGCCTGCGCGTCCTTGGTCAGGTGATCCATCATGACCCAGACGGCCTTGGCACCGGTGGCCAGGTCCATCGCCCCGCCAACGGCGGGAATCGCATCGGCAGCACCGGTATGCCAGTTCGCGAGATCGCCGTTGCCGGCGACCTGGAATGCGCCAAGCACGCACAGGTCCAGGTGGCCGCCGCGCATCATGCCGAAGCTGTCCGCGTGATGGAAGAAGCTTCCGCCGGGCAGCAGCGTCACCGGCTGCTTGCCGGCATTGATGAGGTCGTAGTCCTCCTGCCCCTCGGGCGGCGGGCCGCCCATGCCGAGCACGCCGTTCTCGCTGTGCAGGATCACCTCGCGGTCGGACGGCAGGTAGGCCGCCACCTGCGTCGGCAAGCCGATGCCGAGGTTGACGACCATGCCTTCGGCAATGTCCTGCGCGACACGCGCGGCGATCTGCTGACGCGTCCAGCGCTTGCTGCCCGTGCTGCTCATGGCCTGTGCCCTCTCAAGACTTGAAGCCGCCGGCCCGCGTGGCCGCACGGGGTGTCTGGACCAGGCGCTTCACGTAGATGCCCGGCGTGACGACCTGCTCGGGGTCCATCTCTCCCAGCGGCACCAGCTCGTGGATGCTGGCCACCGTGACCTTGGCCGCCGTGGCCATGACGGGACCGAAATTGCGGGCGGTCATGCGATAGGTCAGGTTGCCCCAACGGTCACCGCGTTCGGCCTTGATCAAGGCCAGGTCGGCATGGATGGGGTGCTCCAGCACATGGCCGCGCCCGCCGATGACACGGGTCTCCTTGCCTTCGGCCAGCGGCGTCCCGTAACCGGTGGGTGTGAAGAAGGCACCGATGCCCGCTCCGGCCGCGCGGATGCGCTCGGCCAGGTTGCCCTGCGGCACCAGCTCCAGCTCCAGCTTGCCGGCGCGGTACAGCGCGTCGAAGTGATGCGAGTCGGTCTGCCGCGGAAAGGAGCAGATGATCTTGCGCACGCGGCCGGCCGCGAGCAGCGCCGCCAGGCCCGTGTCGCCATTGCCCGCGTTGTTGTTGACGACGACCAGGTCCCTGGCACCCTGGGCGATCAGCGCTTCAACCAACTCATCGGGCAGGCCTGCAGTGCCGAAGCCTCCGATCATCACGGTGGCGCCGTCTGGCGTATCTGCTAGCGCCTGCTCGGCGCTGGCGCAGAGTTTGTTGATCATGAAGAGCCGTCCAGCTTCTGAAGGAATCCGCGCAGGGCGGCGTGGAACGGGCCCGGCTGCTCGATGACCGACAGGTGGGCCGCGCCTTCCAGCAGATGCAGTTGCGCACCCGGAATTCGTGCGGCCATGGCCTCACTCATGGCGAGCGGCGTGGCCTGGTCCTGCGTGCCCGCGATCAGCAGCGTGGGCAGCCTGAGTTCGGGCAGGCGCCCCAGCGTGTCCAGTTCGCTGACCGCCTGGCATGCTGCCGCGTAGGCCTGCGCATCGGTGCAGACGAGTCGGCGTCGGGCGCGCGCCAGCGTCGCGGGATGGCGCTCGCTGAACTCGGCGCTGAACCAACGCTGCAACGCAGCGTCCGCGATCTCCTCCATGCCTCGCGCCCGCACGGTGGCGATGCGCTGGTGCCATTGCGCACGCGCCGCCTCGTCATAGCCGGCACAGGAGTTCGCGATCACCAAGGCCTTCAGCCGCTGCGGGTGGCGCAATGCCAGCTCCTGCCCGACCATGCCCCCCAGGGACAGGCCGACCCACACCACCGGCTCGGGCCCCAGCTCTTCGAGAACCCTGACGGCATCTTCGGCCAGCTCCGCCATGCTGCAAGGGCCGGCCGGCCGATCGGACTGCCCATGACCGCGGTGGTCGTAGCAGACCACGCGGCAGTCCGCGGCGAGCTTGCTGGCCAGCGCATCCCACATGGACTCGTCGCAGCCCAGCGCATGACTGAGCACGAAGGTATGCCGCGGTGCGGCCCGGCTGGCCGGCTCGCGCACGGTGTAGTGCAGCGACGTCGGGCCGCGCGTACAGGCCTCGCGGCCATAGCCGGGGTGGAAGCTGTCGGCCAGCGCCGCAGGTTCGAGCACCATGCCCAGTTCGCGCATGATCTTCAGCGCATGCGTCACTGCCGTGTTTGCGGCTGGCACGCCGGCATAGATGGCCAGCTGCAGCAAGACCTCTTTCAGCACATCCGGCGTCAGGCGTGAGGCCTCGTCCGCGCTGCTCAACGCGGCGCGGCAATGCAGCTCGAACTCCTCCCAGCGGCCCAGCGACGCGGTAGAGACCAACACGATGATGCGTCGCGTGCTGGCCGCAAGGCCCGGCCGCCCCCAGACCTCATGCCAGGCATAGCGGGTGATGAAGGCCTGGAAATCGGCGTTGAACGCGTTGGCGCCCGCGCTGGCGCCATCCACCCAGGCGTCGCCCAGGATCTCCCGCCGATTGCGCAGGCCGCGTTCCAGCGGGTTGTCGAAATTGTCGGGGGGCATCTTGTCTCCAGCGCTCAGTGGTTGTCTTCGCGAAGCTCGGCCAATTGCTGTGCTGCCAGCGCGGCGGCTTGGTGAACGCCCTGCTCAAGCTTCACGGGCTCAGGCAGTGCGCCGATGTTGGCGAGCATGCTAGCGGTATCCACCCGCAGCCCCGACATCGCGCCGCACAACGCCGCCAAGGCCGCATGGGCGCTGATCCACAGCCACGGCCATTCAGCCATCTCGGCCTGCCAGTTGCCCAGACCGCGCTCGTGCTCCTGATCCATGCAGGCCAGCAGCGCCGCCGCGCGCGCCGGGACACGCCTGGCGTTGGCCAACGCCAGCATCGCGCCGACCGGGTTGTGTTTGTGAGGCATCGCCGTGGAACCACCGCCCTGCTCTTCCTGCAGCTCGCCAACCTCAGCCTGGCTCATCAGCGCGAGATCGGTAGCGAGCTTGGCCAGGCTGCCGCAGAGCACTGCCACCGCCAGCCCCAGTCGCACCCAGTCGTCGCGTTGCGTGTGCCAGCAGCCCGATGACGCCTGCAGCTGCAGCGCCTTCGCCATGGCCTCGCGAACTGCGGGTCCGTGAGGCGCCATGGCCGCGAGCGTGCCGACGGCGCCGCCCAGTTGCAGCTGAAGGCTGGCCTGGGCCTGCGCCAGCAGATGCTTGCGGGCGCGCACCAGCGGTGCTGCCCAATTGATGCACTTGAGCCCGAAGCTGCTGGGTTGAGCCGGCTGCATCAGCGTGCGCGCCAGCACCGGCGTGCGCAGATGCCGCTCGGCCAGCCCGAACAGCATCGCGATCAGTTCCCCCAGACCGGCGTCGATCAGTTGCAGCGCTTCGCGTGTGGCCAGCACCATGGCCGTGTCCAGGACGTCCTGGCTGGTGCAGCCGAGATGGACGCAGTGCACGGCAGCGGGGTCCTTGCGGCCCACGGCCTCCTTCAAGCCCTGGACCAACGGAATCGCCAGACTGCCGGCGCGGCGGCCTGCCGCGGCGAGCGCGGGGATGTCGAAGTCGGCGACGCGACAGCAGGCCACGATGTGCGTGGCCGCCGCAGCCGGAAGGAGGCCACAACCAGCCTGAGCGCGTGCCAGCGCGGCCTCGAAGTCCAGCATGTGCTGGACCAGGGCCTCATCTGAAAAGACTTCGCCCATGGCCTCGGGGGCGAGGAAGCGCTCGAAAAGTGGCAGGCTCATGGCACGCTCAGCAGTAGTCGAAGAAAACGGTTTCCGTCACCGGATCCCCCTGCAGGCGGATGTCCCAGCGGTAGCGGCCCTCGCCGGCGGGAACTGCCAGCAGGCTTGCGCGGCGATCAGTCTGCACCTGCGCCAGCAGCGGCGCCTCCGCGAGGCCCGCGTCATCTGCCAGGAACACCGCCGTTTGTTGATGGAGCCCCAGTCCCCGCGCGAACACGGCGACGTAGGCCGCCGGCTCACCGGCGTGCGGGCGCTTGGCGAGTGCCAGCGAGAACATGCCTTGATCGTCGGTCGCCAGGCGCCGGAAGCTCGGCATGCCGTCTGATGGTGAGCCTTCACCAGGCATCCAGGCTTCCACCCAGCCATCGTTCACCGGCGCGCCATCGCCGTCCAGCAGGCGGCCTTCGATGCACAGTGCCGGCAGGCCGCTCGGGGCACTGGCAGTGACCGCCCATTGCCAGGCTTCGTGAGGAAAGGGGCCGATCGTCTGGGACGGCGTCAACGGCTGTGCCGCGGGAGGGACTTGGCTCATCGGGCGCTCCTCAGAGTCCGAACGGCGTGGCGTTGCGCCCGCGCAGCACGATGTCGAACACATAGCCCAGCATCTGGGCACCGACAGTCTCGTCCAGGCTGAAGCGCGACACCAGGCGCTGGCGGGCTGCGGCGTCCTCGATGCTCTGGAAGATGGGGTCGTGGTCGAACAAGGGGTCGCTCGGGAAATACATCTGCGTGACCAGGCGTTGCGCCATCACGTTCCCGAACAGCGAGAAGTGGATATGTGCCGGACGCCAGGCCTTGTCGTGATTGCCCCAGGGATAGGGCCCGGGCTTGATGGTGACGAAGCGGTAGCGGCCCGTGTCGTCCGTCAGCAGCTTGCCGAACCCGAAGAAGTTGGGGTCCAGCGGCGCCGCATGCTGGTCCTTCTTGTGCCAGTAGCGGCCCGCAGCATTGCACTGCCAGACCTCGACCAGCGAGTTGCGCACCGGCCGACCGTCTTCGTCGGCCACGCGACCGGTCACGACGATCTTTTCCCCCAGCGGCTCGGACTGCCCGTGCTGCGTCAGATCGGCATCGGCAGCCCTCAGCAGGCCCGGCGCCAGCGCAAGGCCGCCACCGGTGACGGCCGGCGCCCTCACCCGCACGGCGGGCTGGGAAGGGCCGCGGGAACGGGTCGATTTGTACGGCGGGTAGATCAGGCGGGGGTGAGTCCCCTCGGTGACGCCGGGAAATTCCATGGATGTCTCCGTTTGATTCTTGACGCTCAGGTCGGCAGCCCGACGTAGTTCTCTGCAATGGACTTGCGCCCCGCCTCGGAGCCGAGCAGGTAGTCCAGCTCGGACTCCTGCATGCGGACGTCGAAAGGGCTGTGGTCGGGGAATTTGTGCAGCAGCCCGGTCATCCACCAGGAGAAGCGTTCGGCCTTCCAGACCCGCTGCAGGCAACGGGCGGAGTAAGCCTCGACACCGGCCACGTCGCCCTTGTAAAAATCGCACAGCGCCTGCCACAGGTAGCCGACGTCGGAGGCGGCCAGGTTGAGGCCCTTGGCTCCCGTCGGCGGCACGATGTGCGCCGCGTCGCCGGCCAGGAACATGCGGCCGCAGCGCATGGGCTCGGCGACGAAGCTGCGCAGCGGCGCGATGCTCTTCTCGATGGCGGGGCCGCACCTCAGCGCGGCGGCCGTCTCGACCGGCAGGCGGCGCTTGAGTTCGGCCCAGAAGGCATCGTCCGACCAGGCTTCAGCGCGATCGGTGCTGGGCACCTGCACGTAGTAGCGGCTGCGCGTCAGGCTGCGCTGGCTGCACAGCGCAAAGCCGCGCTCGTGCCGGACATAGATCAGCTCGTGGGCCACCGGCGGGACGTCGGCAAGGACGCCCAGCCAGCCAAACGGATAGACGCGCTCGAAGGTGCGCAGCTTCTCCGCCGGGATGCTGGCCCGGCAGACGCCGTGGTAGCCGTCGCAACCGGCGATGAAGTCGCACTCGATCTCGCGCAGCTCGCCTTGGACGCGGTATTGCACGCGGGGCTCGTCGGATTCCAGATCCAGCACCTGCACCTCTTCAGCTTCGTAGATCGTGGGCCGGCCGGCGTCGGCGCGCGCCTGCATCAGGTCGCGCGTGACCTCGGTCTGCCCGTAGACCGTCACATGCTTGCCGGTCAGCGCCTGCAGATCGATGCGATGGCAACTGCCGCCCGTGCACAGCTCGAAGCCGTGATGCGGCAGGCCTTCGCGGTGCAAGCGCCCGGCGGCGCCACAGGCTTCCAGCAGGCTGACCGTGATGGGCTCCAACACACCTGCCCGAATGCGGCCCAGGACGTGGTCGGCGCTCCGCTGCTCGACGATGACGCTGTCGATGCCCGAAGCGCTCAGCAACTGCCCCAAAAGCAGCCCTGCCGGACCGGCGCCGACGATGGCAACCTGAGTTCTCATGGTCTGCCTCCTGATCGCCCGAAGATTAAGGGTTCGCGGCCTCCGGGCTCAATGCACTGAGCAGGCATAGACTTGCATATTTCGAACATCGCCACCCCCTCGTTCGCGATGAAATCCCCGCTTCCGACCTATTCCATCTACGGCGAGCATGGCCGCGCGATGGACGTGGACTGGTTGCACTGCGAATCCATCGCGGAGCGCAGCCGGCTGCACGAGTGGGAGATTCGCCCGCATCGGCACGAGCTGCTGTATCAGCTCTTCTGGATCGAGAAGGGCCGGGTCGTGGTGAGCTTGGACGGCAGCGACCAGCAGCTGAAGGGGCCTGGCGTGTTGCTCGTTCCACCGCTGGTGGTGCACGGCTTTCACTTCGAGCCGAATCTGCGTGGCCATGTCGTCACCGTGCTGGCCCAGCATCTGACGAAGTTGCTGGCCGAGGAGCCGGTGCTGGAGCAGCGGCTTTCGCAGCCGCGCGTCCAGCAGCTCGACGCCGCTCAGGCTGCACTGGTCGCGGCCGCCATGCGGTCGCTGCGCGAGGAGTTCGGCGATGCGCAGGACTGGCGGTCACTGAGCGTCGACAGCGCCCTGATCCGGTTGCTGGTGACTTTGGGACGCTGCCTGACGGCACCGGCCGATGCGGCTTCGCCGCAAGGGGCGCGCAGCCTGCAGCATGTCCAGCGCTACCGCGCGCTGATCGAGGAGCGCTACCGGCAGCAGCCGGCGGTATCGGTGCTGGCGGCGGAGATCGGCATCACGCCCACGCAGCTGAATCGCGTCTGTCAGTCGACGCTGGGCTGCTCCTCGGTGGCCGTGCTGCACGCCCGGCTGCTGCTGGAAGCGCAGCGGGAGCTGGCCTACACGACGATGAACGTGAAGCAGATCGCCGATCACCTGGGCTTTGCCGATGCGGCCTATTTCACGCGCTTCTACCAGCGCAAGACCGGACTCGCGCCCACGCAATGGCGGGCCGCCTGCGGCAAGGTCAATGCCTGACCGAATTGCGTGTCGTGGCGAAGGCAACTCGACGCGCTGAAGATCGGGCGCACCGAGCCGTGCGACGGCGCGCTGTGGATCGGGGCCCATCGCCACTCCGACGGCTTTGAGGCCGCATTTCGGGCCCCGAATCCCGCACGGTGTCGCGCCGCCGTTGTGGTTGTGGCAGCCCTGGCTAGCATCGTTTCTCACCGCATTCCACACCGCGCACCACGCCCGTCTCCTCGACCATGCGTCATCTCATCGCCACCCTCGCGTTCTGCCTCGCCACGCTGGCCAGCTTTGCACAGGCCGCGCCGCCCATCGCCTTCGTCCACGTCAATGTCGTGCCCCTCGCGACCGACGGTGTCCTGCCTGACCAGACCGTCCTCATCGTCGATGGGCGCATCCAGGCCGTCGGCAAGGATGTCGCCCTCCCTGCGGGCACAACGGTCATCGACGGCCATGGCACGGCTTATCTGTCGCCCGGCCTTGCGGACATGCACGTGCACTCCGACACGCGCGCCGACATGACCGTCTACCTGGCCCATGGCGTGACCTCGGTGCTCAATATGGGCGAGGCCTCGAACGGCTTCGTTGGCCGCACCAAGGTGCGAGCCAATCGCGCCGAGATCCCCTCGCCGCACGTCTATACGGCCTTTCGCATCGACGGCACCCCGAGCTATGGCAGCTTCGTGGTCACCACGCCCGACGAGGTGCGCGCGTCCGTGCGTCTGGCCAAGACCAATGGCCACGACTTCATCAAGGTCTACAACGACCTCACGCCCGAAGTGTTCAGCGCCCTTGTGGACGAGACCCGGCTGCAAGGGCTGCCCATCGTGGGCCACGGCGTCACCCGCGTGGGCCTGCGCAAGCAGCTCGCCGCGGGCCAGCTCATGGTGGCGCACGCCGAGGAGTTCCTCTACACCGTCTTCGACATCGACACGTCCAAGGACGACAACGCCGCGCCCGACGACGCGCAGATCCCTGCGGTCGTCGAGATGGTCAAGCGCAGCCAGGCCTTTGTCACCGCCGACCTCGCCACCTACGGGGCAATAGCCCGCCAATGGGGCAAGCCGGCCGTCGTGGAGTCGTATCTGAGGGCGCCCGAATCGCGTTACGTCTCGCCGCAGGATCGCATCGGCTGGAAGCTCGCAGGCTATGACAGCCGCACGGGCAGCCTCGACAAGCGTCTCGCCTTCCTCGCGCGCTTCGTCAAGGCTCTGAGCGACGCCGGCGTGCCGCTGATCACGGGCACCGACGCGCCTTCGATACCGGGCATGGCACCGGGCTTTTCCCTGCACGATGACATGGACCGCCTCGTCGCGGCCGGCCTGTCGCGCCAGCAGGTCCTC
This sequence comes from Roseateles sp. P2_H4, assembly GCF_056403315.1. Classification (NCBI taxonomy): domain Bacteria; kingdom Pseudomonadati; phylum Pseudomonadota; class Betaproteobacteria; order Burkholderiales; family Sphaerotilaceae; genus Roseateles; species Roseateles sp. P2_H4. Next base: position 129,255 of record NZ_JBFUFR010000017.1, read on the forward strand.
GCCGCCGCGTCACGCGCGCCGGGCGAGATGGTGGCTCGCGCGTTTCCGGCTCAGACGCCTTTCGGCACCGTGACGCCCGGTGCTCGCGCCGACCTGGTGCTGAGTGCGGGCAATCCGCTGGACGGCTTGGCGACGCTGCGCCAGCCGCTGGGGGTGATGGCGGGCGGGCGGTGGTACAGCCAGGAGGAATTGCAGGGCCTGCTGCTGGGGGTTGCGCGGCGCTACAAGGAGGCGGGGTTTCCGGAGTGAGTGAATCACGGCTGGCCTTCGCTCGCYGGGCCTGCCAGGCACCCATGGTGCGCCGATGATTTCAGCTGTTGGGGCGAGGTGGGCCCGTTCAGCTCGCCGCTTCAACTTCGGCATGCGTCCTGTGCTCATGCCGAGCGCACAGCATCGCTGCCAATTGTTCGGGCACGTCGTTGTCAAAGCTCATCAGCAGTTCGGAAGACTGGCCCGCGGCAACGGCCTTCAGGACTTCAGCCACGCAGGTCTTTTGCGCGTCGGTGGCCGGCTGCTTGAGCTTGGCCTCCAGCAGCGCCAAGGTCTCGTCGCGCAGGCGGGCTGAGCCCAGGACATGCCAGGCGTAGTCGACTTCGTAGCGCTCGACGGCGTCCTTCAGGCTCTCGCCGTCCAGCCGGGACTCTTGCGCAAAGAGGTTCAGCGTGCGGGTGCAGAGGGTCTTGGCGACGAGCGCCAGCAGTTCGTCGTGCATGGGGGTGTTTGCAGCGGCCATGGGTGGGTCCTTGATAGAGCACTCAACCCACGGGATCTGGAGTTGCCGAAGGTCCATGGGCGGACCTGCGCAGAGGTTGGCGTCTGGGCACCAGGGGCGGAATGCTCGGGATCGGTCGGACCGATCCCTCGGCCTGCGCGCAAAGCGCTCCGGCCCGTGGCTGGCGCCACGTCCAAGGCAGTCCACTGGACTGCCTTGAGCGAACCACTCGGTGGTTCTCA
>NZ_JBFUFR010000018.1:0-129698 GCF_056403315.1 Roseateles sp. P2_H4
CGCGAGGCCGGCACCGACGATGACGGCGCGGCGCGCGCCGGGCGCGAGCGGTTCGCGGCCCGCTGGTCGCTGCGGCTGGTGCCGAGGCGCGAAACGGGCGACGGTCATCTCCGGCTTGTTGGCAAAGCCCGGTGCCAGCTCGACCTCGAAGCCCAGCGATACCAGCGCCCGGCGCATCGGACGGTTGATGCTCCATGTCGCGGCCGTCGTGCCGGGCACGGCGTGGCGGGACAGGCTTTTCAGCAGCCACTCGTCCCAGAGCTCCGGGTTGCGCAGGGGCGCGAAGCCGTCGAGGTAGAGGGCATCGGCCTGCAGGACGAGTTCACGCAGCAGCTCGCGCGCTTCGCCCAGGCCCAGCAGCAGCTCGACGCGGCCGCCTTCGAAGCTCAGCGCGTGCAGGCCGGCCGTGAGCGGCGGCCACCGGGCGATGAGCTGGCTGGCCAGGTCCACCAGCGGGCTGGCCGCGTGGGCGCGAGCCAGATCCTCACGGCGCAGCGGGTGTTTCTCGACGCTGACAAAGACCAGGCGTTCGCAGCGTGCCGGGTCTTGCCGCCAGGCGTCCCAGGTCGCCAGGAAGTTGTTGCCCAGGCCGAAGCCCGTCTCCAGCACGACAAAGCGTTCGCGGCCCTGCCAGCGGCCGGGCAGGCCGCTGCCGGCGACGAAGACATGGCGGGCTTGCGCCAGCGCGCCGGCGCGGGAGTGATAGACGTCGCCGAAGGCGGGCGAGGCCGGCGCATCGGGGTCGGAGAAGTCGACATCGGCGGGCGTGATGGCCATGTTGGCGGTCATGCGCCGGTTCCGTACAGCAGGGCCACGAGGCCGCCGCCGAGCAGCAGCGGCAGGGCCAGGGCCGGGATGACGAAGCGCGCGAAGCGCCAGCCGCCCGCCGCGACGGCCGTGATGCCGCGCGTGCCGCTGTTGCAGGCAAAGGCCAGCAGCAGGCCCCGCAGCGCCTGGTCGGTGCTGATGCTGGCGGCGGCCTGCAGGCCGGCCAGCGAGGCGATGGGTGCGTGCACGTCCGCGAAGGCGGCGAGCGCGACGGCACCGTACAGCCCCGTGCTGCCGAAGTGCTCGCGCGCCCAGCTCACTGCCACGGCCACGGCGCTGAGGATGAGAGACAGGATCAGCGCTTCACGCAGGCGCAGCGGCCCGCGATGGTCACTCGGGCCGGCCGCCTGGCCAGCGGGCTCGGCCCGCCGCGAGCGCCGCGCCAACAGCCAGCCCAACCCGCCGCACAAGGCCATGCCCAGCAGCGAAACCGGCAGCGCCGCCAGCGCAGCCTCGGGCGCCATCGCGAACAACATGGCCTGGGCCTGCAGCCAGGTTGCACAGGTGGACAGCACCGCCCCCGCCGCGCAGGCCAGCGCCAGGCCCGGCGTGTTGCGCGCGCGGGCACCCATGGCAGCGATGGTGGCCGTGCTGGACACCAGGCCCGACATCAGGCCCGACAGCGCCAAGCCCGTCTGCGGCCCGGCCAGGCGCAGCGCGACATGGCCGGCCGCCTGCAGCACGAGCATCAGCAGCATCAGTCCGAGCAGGGAATTCATCTTCATGCCGGCCAGCCAGGGCAGGGGTTGCTGCGGCATCAGCGGCAGCACCACGAGGGCCAACGCGCCGAGCAGCAGGCCATCGTGCAGTTCCTCCTCGCGCAGCACCTGGGTGGCGAAGCGGTGCAGCCGGGTGCGTGCGGCCAGCAGGGCTGTCAGCACCACCGCGGCGGGCGAGCCCAGCAGCGGCGCCGTCACGCACAGCGCACCGATCAGATAGGTCACCAGCAGCGCGATCTCCGTCGTCAGCCCGGGTTCGCGGTCGCGGCTGCGCAACAAGGCCATGGCAGCGAGTGCCGTGATGGCGAGGGCGCCCACYGCCACCAGGCCGGGCAGTTGCAGGGCCTGGGCGAGCGCGCCGCTCATCGAGGCCAGCGTGAAGGTGCGCAGACCGGCGGGTTCGCGGTGGGCTCCGCGGCGCTTGTGGCGCTCGCGCTCCAGCCCGATCAGCAGGCCGCTGCCCAGCGCGGCAGCCAACCCGAAGATCAGCGCGTCAGAGACGCCAAATGCCTCGCCCAGGCCGCTCATCACCAGTCGACGGTCTCGCCGTGTTGGGGCACGCGCACCGCCCAGCCGAGTTCGTCCTGGATGCGGCCGCGCAGCGCGTCGGCGGCCGCCGGCTCGCCGTGGACGACATAGACCTGCTCGGGGCGGCGGGGCAGGGCACGCAGCCACTGCAACAGCCCGTCGGCATCGGCATGGCCGGACAGGCCATCCAGGTGGCTGATCTCGGCATTCACCGGCACCCAGTGGCCGCGGATCTTGACCTCGCGTTCGCCCCCCACCATGCGCGCGCCGCGCGTGCCCCCGGCCTGGAAGCCGGGGAAGGCGATGTGGTGGCGGGCTTGCGGCGCGAGCGTCTCGATGTAGTTCAGCACCCGGCCGCCGGTGGCCATGCCGCTGGCCGAGATGACCACGGCCGGCCGGGCACGCGGGCCGGCAAGGTCGGCGGCGAGCTTGAGGCTCTGGGCCTGCTTGGTCACATAGTGCACGCGGTCGGTCAGGCTGCGCGCCTCGCTGGCAGAGATGCGCAGCAGCCGCGCGTGCTTGATGGTCAGCTCGGTGGCCAGCTCAGCCATCGGACTGTCCAGCCAGATGGGCACGTCCAGCGGCAGCTCGCCGGCGTTGCGCAGGCGCTGCAGCAGCAGCAGCAGGGCCTGGGCGCGGCCGACGGCAAAGCTGGGCAGCAGCACCGAGCCACCGCGCTTGAGTGTGTTGCGCAGGATCTGGGCCAGGCGGGCCTGGGCATCCTGGGCGGGGTGCAGGCGATTGCCGTAGGTGGACTCGATGAGCACCACGTCGGCGGCGGCCGGCACCTGGGGCACCGGCATCAGCAGGTCGCCCACGCGGCCGATGTCGCCCGAGAACAGCAGGGAGCGGCCGCCGTGGCTGACATGGATGCTGCTGGCGCCGAGCAGATGGCCGGCCGGCGTGAAGCGCACCTCGGTGGCGCCCAGCTTGAGCTTGCCGTCGCGGGGCAGCGGGGCGAACTGCTTGAGCGTGGCCTCGGCCTCGCGCACGCTGTACAGCGGCAGCGCCTTGTCGTGGCGGCTGCTGCCGTCCCGGTTGGCGCGGCGTGCGTCCTCCTCCTGCAGGTGGGCGCTGTCGCGCAGCATCACGTCGCAGAGGTCGCGCGTGGCGCTGGTCGCGTAGATCGGGCCGTGAAAGCCCTGGCGCCGCAGCGCGGGCAGGTAGCCGCAGTGGTCGAGGTGGGCATGGGACAGCAGCACGGCGTCCAGCTGTGCGGCAGGGGCTCCGAGCGCCGCCCAGTTGCGCTCGCGCAGCGCCTTGTAGCCCTGGAACAGGCCGGCATCCAGCAACAGGCGCTGGTCGCCCAGCGTCAGCAGGTGGCGCGAGCCGGTGACGGTGTCGGCGGCGCCGAGGAAGGTCAGCTTCATGGGGCCCCCAGGGTTTGCATGGTGCCGGATTCCAGCACCTGCACGGCCGGGCCGGCTTGCGCCAGCGCAAGCCGCAGCGCGCGGGCGACGCGGTCGGCGGCGATGGGGCGCCAGGTCTTGGGGATCAGGCCGGCAACGGGGCGGACGAGGCGCAGCGTCCAGGCTTCGGCGTTGCGGCGCGGCTGGTCGAGCGCTTCGCGGTGGCCGTCCAGCAGAGAGGGCCGGGCGATGACGAGGCGCTCGAAACCCAGCGCGATCAGCGCGTCCTCGGCTTCGCCCTTGACGCGGTTGTAGAAGACCGCGGAGCGTGCATCGGCACCCAGCGCCGAGACGAGGCCGCAATGCGTGGCCCCGCGCTCGCGAGCGGCGCGCGCGACGGCGACGACGGCGTCGAAATCCACCGCGCGGAAGGCCGCCTGCGAGCCGGCCTGGCCCATCGTCGTGCCCAGCGCGATGAAGACGCGGTCGGGGGCGGGCAGGGCGGCGACGGATTCGGGGCGCGTGTAGTCCACGGTCATCGCGCCGGCCTGTGGCTTGCGCACCAGCGCGATGGCGTCGGGCAGCTCGGATCGCAGGGCGCGGCCGACGAGGCCGGTGGCACCGGCAATCCAGATGGTTTTCATTCAGTCCTCCAGCAGGGCGGCCAGGGCCGCCGCGTCCAGCGGGCTGGCCTGTTCATGGCCCTCCAGCATGCCTTCGGCCAGGCCACGCTTGTCGCGGTGCAGCTCGATGATGCGCTCCTCCACCGAGCCGGCCGTCACCAGCCTGTAGACGGTGACGGGCCGCGCCTGGCCCATGCGGTGGGCGCGGCCTGCGGCCTGGTCCTCGGCGGCAGGGTTCCACCACGGGTCGACGATCAGCACGTAGTCGGCCATGGTCAGGTTCAAACCGAACCCGCCGGCCTTCAAGCTGATCAGGAAGACCTCGCCCTCGCCATGCTGGAAGGCCGTGACACGCTTGGTGCGCTCGGCCTGCGGCGTGCTGCCGTCCAGGCGCTGGTGGTGCACGGCCATCTGCGTCAGGCGCTCACCCAGCAGGTCGAGGTAGTCGGTGAACTGGCTGAACACCAGGGCCTTGTGGCCGCCGTCCAGCAGCTCGCGAACGATGCGCTCGAACTCAGCCATCTTGGCGCCCACCAGGCCCAGCTCGGGTGCCACGAGGCGGGGGTCGCAGGCGGCGCGGCGCAGGCGCATCAGCTCGGCCAGCACCTGCATGGGCGCGGCGCGTTCGTTGCCGGCCGCTGCCGCTGCAACTGCAGCCTGGGCGTCGCGGCGCAGGGCTTCCAGGAAGTGGCGCTCCGGCTCGCTGGGCTCGACGCGGTGGACGATCTCGGTGCGCGGCGGCAGGTCCTGCAGCACCTGCGCTTTCGTGCGACGCAGCAGGAAGGGCGCAACGATGCGGCGCAGCCGGGCCCGGGCGGCGCCGTCCTTCTGGCGTTCGATGGGGCCGGCGAAGCGCTCGTTGAACTGCTGCGCCGAGCCCAGCAGCCCGGGGTTGACGAGATTCATGATGGACCACAGGTCGGCCAGCCGGTTCTCCACCGGCGTGCCGGACAAGGCCAGGCGGAAATCGGCATCGAACTCGGCCACCGATCTGGCGCGCTTGGTGGCGGCGTTCTTCAGCGCCTGGGCTTCGTCCAGCACCAGCGTGTGCCAGCGTCGCGCGGCGAAGGCCTCGGCGTCGATCTGCGCCAGCGCGTAACTGGCGACGATGACGTCACCCGGGCCGGCCGCGGCCAGCAGCGCGGCGCGGTCGGCCACGTCGCCGTAGCCTTGGGGCCTCAGCGACGGCGCGAACGTGGCGCACTCGGCCAGCCAGTTGCCGCAGACCGACGTGGGCGCGATGACCAGCGCCGGGCCGTCGTCGGCGCGGTCGATCAGCAGCGCCAGCGTCTGCACGGTCTTGCCCAGGCCCATGTCGTCGGCCAGCACGGCGCCGAAGCCGGCGGCGGCCAGGCGGCGCATCCAGGCATGGCCCTCGGCTTGGTAGCTGCGCAGCTCAGCCCGCAGCGCGGCGGGCGGGCGGGGTTGCAGCGCGCTGGCGTCGGTGAGGCGCTGAATGCGGTCGCGCCACGGCTTGTCGCCGCGCAATTGCGTGCCGGTCAGGCCCTGTTCCAGCCAGGCCGCACCGGCGTGAGGGATCTGCAGCGCGTCCTTTTTGACGACGGCGAGCGAGTCCAGGTCGCGCAGTTGTTGGCGCAGCTGTTCGGACAGCGCCAGATAGTGGCCCTCGGCCATGCGCACAAAGCGGCTGCGGCTGTCGCGGGCGAGGGCCAGCAGCTGCTGCAGTGTCAGCACGCGGTTGTTGTCGATGGTGGCGGTGCCCGTCAGGCCCAACCAGTCTCGGCCGCTGCTGACGTCGACCTGCAAGGCTGGTGAGTCCAGCGGCTGTACGGTGACGGGCTTGCCCTTGGGCCAGTCCAGGCCAGCGATCGCGTCCAACGAGGGCAGGCGCTCCAGGGCGGCCAGGGCCTGCTCGGGGTCGAGCAGCTGCCAGGGCTGGTCGGCGGGGTGCTCGGGGTCGAGGAAGGGCAGGGCGTCGATGACAGCCTGACGATGTTGCGCTTCGGCGGCCAGGTCGCGGTCGGTTGTCAGGCTCAGGCCTTCGTGCAGGCACATCAGCCGCTCGCGGCCCTGGCCGGGCGTGACGGCGGGGCCGAACGTGCCGAAGGGCTGGGCCACCAGCTGCAGCAGCAGGCCGTCGCGGTCGGGTGTGAGGCGGGCGCGCAGGCGACTGCTGCCGTTCACGCGCTGGCCGGCTTCGGCGTCGCTGTGCAGCTGGAAGTGGCCGGCCAGCACCTGCAGCGCCGCGCCCAGCTCGGCCGTCGCGTGGGCCGGCACGCGCCAGCCTTGTGCCACCAGCTCGGCCACGCGGCGCTGCGTGGGCGTGATGCGGATCAGCCGCGCCCGGCCCGGGCCGGTGCGCTCCACGCGCTGGGTGTTGCGGCGCTCCTGCTCCAGTTCGGCCTGGGCGCCGAAACGGTCGCCGGTGGATGCAGGCTCGGTGGTCGCCAGCGGCGGGTGGATATGGAATTCGAAGGCCGAATCAGCGGCCAGGCCGACGCGCTTGACCTCCAGCTCCGGCAGCTCTTCGCTCAGCTCGACCCATTGGCCGGGTGCGTCGGCGAACATCAGGTGCGGGTGGCCAACAAGGGCGACGAGGGCTTGCGTCACGTCCAGGCGCAGGTCGCGCGCGCCGGCCCAGGCGTCGCGCTCGATGTGGCGCAGCACGAGGTTGTCGCGGTTGCGTGGCGCGCCCTTGCTCTTCAGGCGGGACAGCGTCACGTCCTTGAACTTGACGACGCCGCGCGCGCTGACGGTCATCTCCAGCGGCTCCAGCGTGCGCACGCGGCCGGCGGCGTCCAGCGCCAGTTGCCAGGCCAGGTCGGGCTGGGTGCCGGGGCCGCCGGCGGGCTTGCCGTCCTGGCTCAGTGCGGTGATGGCGGCGAGGGCGTCCTGCCAGGCTTCGCGCGGGCGACCGTAGGGGTTGGCGATGAGCGTGGGTTCGGCGCCGCCCAGTTCCAGCCGCAGCCGCGCGGCGCCCAGCATTTCGGCCAGCAACGCCTGGGCGGAGCCGAGAACGTCTGCGACCTGCTGCGCTTGCCGAGTCGTCCAGCCGGTGGCGGGTTTGTCCAGCCAGGCCAACAGCACGAGGCGGTCGACCGGCCTCGCGTCGCCGCCGGCCTGCGGCGCGAAGGCGGCTTCCAGCAGCGGGTCGTGCCCCAGCCGGCTGCCGATGGCGTGCACCCACAGGCCCCAGGCGTCGTAGACACCCGGCGAGCGGCTGCCGGATTCGGCGATGGCGTATTTGCGGGCCCGCTCCCAGGCCACGGCGTCGTCCTGGGCCAGCAGGCTCAGCAGGTAGAGACGGGCGATGTCCAGCGGCAGCGCGCCGCGGCGGCTGCGGGTGGTGGTGTGAAGCGCCTTGATGGCGGCTTCGAAGCCGGCGCTGGCATCGCGCCACTGGCCGGCGGCGAAGGCGCAGGTGGCGGCCAGCACGGTGACGGCAGGGCCGGTGAGGCCGTCGAGGTGGCCTTGAGCGCCTTCGAGGTCCAGCGCCAGCATCGCGGCCTCGGCCAGGCGTCCGCGCATGGCCGGCGTGGGTTTGGCGGCTTGCTGGCCGAGCCAGCCGAGCATGTCGGCGCGCAGCGAGTGGCCTGCTGGCAGCGTGCCCATCAGGTGAGTGAAGAGTTCGTCGCGCAGCCCGGCGTCGACCTGGGCGAGCGCCTGCGGCAGCCAGGGCTGGACGAGGGCCAGCGCGGCCTGGGTCGGCTCGTTCAACTTGTGCAGCGGGCCGGCCAGGTGGCCGCGGAACTCGTCGGCCGGCATGCCCGAGAACAGCATCAGCCGCAGCACCGCGTGCAGCTCCTGCTCGCTGCGGACGCTGATCCAGCCGACGGGGTCCTGCCAGTCGCCGTGCCCGTTGCCGAGCAGGTGCACGCGCTGGCGCCACAGCCGGTCGGCATGGCGCTGCGCCAKCAGCTGTTGCAGGCGCGCGGCGTGGTCTTGCACCTCGACGCTGACGCCGCGACCCGGCGATGCGTGGGCAATGCCTAGCGCCACCAACTGCTGCAGGCCTTCGCGCACGTCCAGTTGTTGGAAGGACTCGCCGTTGGCGCGCTCCTTGCCGGTCATCTGCAGCCACTGCACGACATGGGTGACGGGCACGAGGCTGCCGAGCAGCAGCAGCGCGTCCAGCAGGGTCTGCAGGTCGGCCTTGAGCGTGGCGGAGGATGCGCGGTCTGGCATGGCGCGGGATTAGATCAGCGCAAAAAGAGAAACGGCCCGCACTGGGCGGGCCGCTTAGGCAACGCGTTGAAGCTCAGCGCTTCGGCTGGGTCAGGCGCGGGCCGTTGTTGTGGCGCGGCGCGCTGCCGTCACCGCGGCTGGGCTGGCTGGAGGCCGAACGCGGTGCGTGCTGCGAATGCGGCTTGGCAGCGGGCTTGGCACCGCCAACACCGGTGTGGCCGGCCGGCTTGGCGCCGCCATGACCGGCGTGTGCGCCACCCGGCTTGCCGCTCGGGCGACCGCCGTCGCGCGAACCGCCACGGCTGTCGCCACCGCGGCCAGCACCGCCGCCACCGCCACCGCCACCGCCACCAGGGCGACCACCACCGCCGCCACGGCCACCGCGTCCATTGGCGCCAGCCGGCGGGTTGGGGTTGCGGCCCCGGCTGCCGTTCGGGTTCAGCACGGTGCGGCCCAGCACGATGGGCTCGGCGCGCTCATTGGGATCAGGCGCGAAGCCGGCCACGATCTCGCGCGGGATCTCGCGCTTGATGAGGCGCTCGATATCCTTCAGGAAACCGTTCTCGTCGACACAGACCAGGCTGACCGCCTCGCCCTGGGCGCCGGCGCGGCCGGTGCGGCCGATGCGGTGCACGTAGTCTTCGGCCACGTTGGGCAGCTCGAAGTTGACGACGTGGGGCAGCTGGTCGATGTCGATGCCGCGGGCGGCGATGTCGGTCGCCACCAGGCAGGTCAGGTCACCGGCCTTGAAGTCGGCCAGCGCCTTGGTGCGCGCACCCTGGCTCTTGTTGCCGTGGATGGCCATGGCGCTGATGCCCTGGTCGTTCAGGTAGTCGGTCAGGCGGTTGGCGCCGTGCTTCATGCGCGTGAAGACCAGCACCTGGTGCCAGTCACCCGACTTGATCAGGTGGGCCAGCAGTTCCTTCTTGCGCTCGCGGCCGACCGGGTGGACCTTCTGCGCGATGGCGTCATTGGTCTGGTTGCGGCGGGCGACCTCGATGAGCGCCGGGGCGTTGAGCAGGCGGTCAGCAAGGTTCTTGATGTCGTCGCTGAAGGTGGCGCTGAACAGCAGCGACTGCTTCTTGGCGGGCAGCAGGGCCAGCACCTTCTTGATGTCGTGCACGAAGCCCATGTCGAGCATGCGGTCGGCTTCGTCGAGCACCAGGATCTGCACTTGCGACAGGTCCAGCGTGCCTTGCTGAGCGTGGTCGAGCAGGCGGCCGGGCGTGGCGACGAGGATGTCGACGCCGTCGCGCAGCTTGTTGATCTGCGGCTGCATGCCGACGCCGCCGAACATGACCATGCTCTTCAGCGGCAGGTATTTGCCGTAGGTCTGCACGCTTTCCTCGACCTGGGCGGCCAGTTCGCGGGTGGGCGTCAGCACGAGGGCGCGGATGGCGATCTTGCCGCGCTTGTTCAGCAGCTTCTCGCCGGTGGCGAGGCGGTGCAGCATGGGCAGCGTGAAGCCGGCGGTCTTGCCGGTGCCGGTCTGGGCGCCGGCCATCAGGTCACCGCCGTTCAAGACGGCGGGAATCGCCTGGGCCTGGATGGGGGTGGGGGTGGTGTAGCCAGCGTCTGCAATGGCCTTCAGCAGCGGAGCTGCCAGGCCGAGGGTGTCGAAACTCATCGAATCCTAAGGGGGGAGGGCACGCCAACAATCACCGGGGCTCGCCGTGCCGCCGGGGAGGCGACACCAGTCTTCGGGCAAGCCAGGCCGCGTGCGGGGGCTCTAGAAAAATGAAACGCCGCGCAAGACTGTCAGCGCGGCGTTGGGTTGCATTCTAGCGGGTGAACTATTTACGGACCGTGACCCAATCCATACTGGCCCAGTTATTGGGGGAATGCGGGATGCTGACCTCCTTGCGCATGGCCCAGGGAATGACCTGGCGGTGCAGGGGAATGATGTTGACCTGGTCGCGGTAGGCCTGCAGGGCGGCCTTGACGGCGATTTCGCGCTTCTTGGGGTCGGTCTCGATGGTGGAGGCGGCGGCCAGCGCGTCGGCCTCGTTGTTGACGATGCCGCCATAGTTGGCCACGCCCACGCCCTGCTCGCCGCGGTTGCGCAGCACCGGGGTCAGCATGATGTCGGCGTCCGTCGAGCCGCCGCCCCAGCCGGTCAGGAAGAGGCTGGTGTCGAACTTTTCGACCTTGGGGAAATACAGCGTGCGCGGCATGGCGTTGACCTTGACCCTGACCTTGACCTGGGCCCACATGCTGGCCAGCGCGATGCAGATGCGCTCGTCGTTGATGTAGCGGTTGTTGGGGCAGTCCATGGTGATGTCGAAGCCGTCGGGGTAGCCGGCCTCGGCCAGCAGCTTCCTGGCCAGCGCGGCGTCATAGGGCAGGCGGGTTTCGAGCTTGGGGTCGTTGTAGGCGCCGCGCGGCGACGAGGTCAGGCCGCCGGTGGGTGCCGAATAGCCGCTCATCAGCTTGGTCTTGATGGCCTCGATGTCGATGGCGTGATACAGCGCCTTCCTGACGCGCAGGTCCTTCAGCGGGTTCTTGTCACCCGGCGCCTGGCCGTAGAGCAGCTTGTCGCGGCTCTGGTCCATGCCGATGTAGACGATGCGGTTCTCCTGGCCGTCGACGACCTTGAGGTCGGGCATGCTGCGCAGCCGGGCCACGTCGCGGGGCGGCGGGTCGAGGACGAAATCGATCTCACCGGTGATCAGGGCCGCCGTGCGCGTCGCATCGTTGCCGATGGGCACATAGATGAACTCCTGCAGATTGCCTTCGAACTTGTTCCACCAGTTCGGGTTGCGCTTGAAGACCGTCTTCACGCCGGGCTGGCGGCTCACCAGCATGAAGGGGCCGGTGCCGTTGGCGTTCTGGCTGGCATAGGACTCTTCCTGCTGCTTGAAGTTCAACGGCCGCGTGACGCGGTGCTCCTCGCACCACTTGCGGCTCATGATGAAGAGGTTGACCAGCAGTTCGGGGACGATGGGGTTGGGCTTGTCCAGCGTGAACACGACGGTCAGCGGATCGATGGCCTTGGGCATGCCGACGGCGTTGGCATAGACGCGCTGCGGCGCGTTGTCGTCGCGCAGGCGCTGCATCGAGAAGACGACGTCGTCGGCCGTGAAGGGCGTGCCATCGTGGAACTTGACGCCGGGGCGCAGCTTGAAGCGCCAGATCAGCGGCGTGACCTGGGTCCACTCGGTGGCCAGCGCGGGCATGACGCTCATGTCCTTCTGGCGGCGGGTCAGCGACTCGTAGACCTGGTTGTTCAGGCTGTTGGTCATGACCTCGTTCTGCGAATGCGGATCGGTGGTCTGCATGTCGCCCTGGCTGGACCAGCGCAGGGTCTGGGCCGGTGCGGCGAGGGCCGTCAGCAGCGGCAGCGAGAACAGCAACGTGGAACGCAGAAACGACATGGCCACCTCATCGGCTTCGATGGGTGGCCAGTCTAGGGGCAGCGGCCGGGTGGCCGCGCGAGTTCAGGCGCGACGGCGCTTGACCAGGGCGACGCCGCCCAGGCCCAGCAGCAGCAGCGCGGCGCTGGTGGGTTCGGGCACGGCGGCCGTCAGCGTCACGTTGTCGAGGATGGCGCCCTGGTTGTCGCCGCCGGCATTGGCGAAGCTCAGGGTGTACAGGCCGGTGCTCGCCGGCGTGAAGGCCAGCGACATCGTCTGGTAGGCGGCGGCGGGGCTGCTGTCCGTCAGGCTGTAGTTCAGCGAGGCGCTGCCCAGCGTGACGACGCCGGTCTCGGTGCCGGCACCGCGGCGGTTGCCCGCGATGTCGAAGCTCAGCGTGTAGGTCGTGCCGCTGTTCAGGTTGAAGCTGCGGCTGAGCACRCCGGCCAGGCCGGTGCTGCCGTCCAGGTCGACGCACTGCCCGCTGCCGCCGCAGAGGCTGCCGAACAGGCCGCCGCCGATGACGTCCACGGTGCCGCCGGGGTTGGTGACCGTCCAGCCCGTGGGCGCGGTGTTCAGGCCGAGGGTGGCGGTTTCGAAACTGTCACTGAATACCGTCTGCGCCTGGGTGGCGGCAGAGAGCAGGGCGAAAGCAAGGGCGGCAAGGGTTTTCATGGGTGGCATTGTGCAGATCCCGTGCGGCGCCCCCATCCCGCGAGCACGGGGGGCAGGCCCCGTCATGTGCAGTCCTCACGGTCAGGTTCGCGCTGCGGCGACAATCACGCCTTTCGCGGCAACCCGCCGCGCATCACCTCCGCATTGAGAGCCATGGCCCAGTACGTCTTCTCCATGAACCGTGTCAACAAGACGGTTCCCCCCAAGCGCCACATCCTGAAAGACATCTCGCTGTCCTTCTTCCCGGGCGCCAAGATCGGCGTGCTGGGTGTGAACGGCTCGGGCAAGTCGACCATCCTGAAGATCATGGCCGGCGTCGACAAGGAGTACGAGGGCGAGGCCGTGCCGATGCCCGGCATCAAGATCGGCTACCTGGAGCAGGAGCCGCGCCTGAACCCCGACCAGACCGTGCGCGAGGCCGTGGAAGAGGGCATCGGCGGCGTGCTGGCCGCCAAGAAGCGCCTGGACGAGGTCTATGCAGCCTATGCCGAGCCGGATGCCGACTTCGACGCGCTGGCCGCCGAGCAGGGCGAGCTGGAGGCCGTCATCGCCGCCGCCGGCTCCGAGAACACCGACCTGCAGCTGGAACTGGCCGCCGACGCGCTGAACCTGCCGCCGTGGGACGCCGTCATCGGCGTGCTGTCCGGCGGCGAGAAGCGCCGCGTGGCGCTGTGCCGCCTGCTGCTGAGCAAGCCCGACATGCTGCTGCTCGACGAACCCACCAACCACTTGGACGCGGAATCGGTCGAGTGGCTGGAGCAGTTCCTGCAGCGTTTCCCCGGCACCGTCGTGGCCATCACCCACGATCGCTACTTCCTGGACAACGCCGCCGAGTGGATTCTCGAACTCGACCGCGGCCACGGCATCCCCTGGAAGGGCAACTACTCCGACTGGCTGGACCAGAAGGAAAAGCGCCTGGAGACCGAGCAGAAGTCCGAAGACGCGCGCATGAAGGCGATGAAGGAGGAACTCAAGTGGGTTCGCTCCAATGCCAAGGGCCGCCAGGCCAAGAGCAAGGCGCGTCTGGCCCGCTTCGAGGAACTCTCGGACGTCGAATACCAGCAGCGCAACGTGACGAACGAAATCTTCATCCCCGTGGCCGAGCGCCTGGGCAATGAAGTCATCGAGTTCGAGAACGTCAGCAAGAGCTTCGGCGACCGTGTGCTGATCGACAATCTGTCGTTCAAGGTGCCGGCCGGCGCCATCGTCGGCATCATCGGCCCCAACGGCGCCGGCAAGTCGACGCTGTTCCGCATGCTGCAGGGCGTGGAGCAGCCGGACAGTGGCACCGTCAAGATCGGCAAGACGGCCAAGATGGCCTTTGTCGACCAGAGCCGCGAGAGCATGGAAGCCGACAAGACGGTGTGGCAGGACGTCTCCGGCGGCCTGGACAACATCATCGTCGGCAAGTTCATCATGCCCAGCCGCGCCTATCTGGGCCGCTTCAACTTCAAGGGCAACGACCAGCAGAAGCTCGTCGGTGCGCTGTCCGGCGGTGAACGCGGCCGCCTGCACCTGGCCAAGACGCTGGCCCAGGGCGGCAATGTGCTGATGCTGGACGAACCGTCCAACGACCTGGACGTCGAAACCCTGCGCGCGCTTGAAGAAGCGCTGCTGGAGTTTGCCGGCTCGGCCATGGTCATCAGCCATGACCGCTGGTTCCTGGACCGCATCTGTACCCACATCCTGGCCTGCGAAGGCAACTCGCAGTGGTTCTTCTACGACGGCAACTTCCACGAGTACGAAGCCGACAAGAAGAAGCGCCTGGGCGAGGAAGGCGCGCGCCCGAAGCGCATGCGCTTCAAGCCGATCAAGTAAGACCCTGTCGAGAAGCTGACCGGTTCACTAAAAACAAAACCGGTCCTGCTTATCGACACAGTTCTTTACCCCACCCCCAAAGATGCCACACAGGCCGCCTGGAAGATGACCTCACTCACTCTTCTTCCAGGAGACCTCTGATGAAGTCCTTCCAGATCCAGAACCTGTTGCGCGTTGGTACGGTGGCTGCGGCGCTGGCCCTTGGCGGTGTGGCCGCCCAAGCTCAGCCCGGCCACGGTCCCGGCCACCACGGCGGCGCCGCCATGATGGCTCCCGGCGGCCTGTTCGGCGGCCATATGGAGCATCTGCTCGACCTGGTCAATGCGACGGACTCGCAGCGCAGCCAGATCGAAGCCATCTTCAAGGCGGCCCGCCAGGATCTTTCCGGCCAGCGCGAAGCCGGCATGAAGCTGCACCAGCAGATGGCCACGCTCTACACGGCCACCAATGTCGACGCCGCCGCCATCGAAGCTGTGCGCGTGCAGATCAGTGCCCAGCACGAGGCCGCCTCCAAGCGCCTGAGCCAGGCCAGCATCGACGCCGCCCGCGTGTTGACACCCGAGCAGCGTGCCAAGATCGCGGAAGTCATGAAGAAGCGCCAGGCCCGCATGGCTTCGCGTCACGCCGGCTGATTGGCCCTAGACGAGGAGTTCTGCGATGCTTGAGCCTCGTTCCACCGGCGCGGAAGCGCGCCGGATTCCTTTTTCTTCCCTCGCCCCGGTGATGAGTAGCGCCCGACTGCTGTTGATCGATGACGATGCCCGCCTGACCGGCATGGTGGGCGACTACCTCCGCTCCGCCGGCTTCGAGGTCAGCACGGCCGGCAGCCTGGCCCAGGCCCGCGAGGCCCTGGCCCACGGCCGCTTCGAGCTGCTGGTGCTGGACCTGATGCTGCCCGACGGCGACGGACTGGACTTCTGCCGCTGGCTGCGCGGCGACCCACGCTGGCGCCACCAGCCGGTGCTGATGCTGTCGGCCCGCGGCGAGCCCATGGACCGCATCCTCGGCCTGGAACTGGGCGCTGACGACTACCTCGCCAAGCCCTTCGAGCCGCGTGAGCTGCAGGCCCGCATCAAGGCGCTGCTGCGTCGCCTGGAACCCAAGCTGGATGGCGACGAGGTGCTGCGCTTCGGCCGCCTGGAGATCGACCTCGCGGCCCGCGTGGCGCGGCTGGACGGCAAGATCTGCGACCTGACCAGCCACCAGTTCGACCTCCTCGTCGTGCTGGCGCAAAGCCCGGGCCGCGTGCTGAGTCGCGACCAGATCATGGATGCGCTGAAGGGCCACCCACTGGAGGCCTTCGACCGCTCCATCGACGTGCACATCTCACGCATCCGCGCCGTCATCGAAGACGACCCCAAGAACCCCCGTCGCGTGCTGACCGTGCGTGGAGCCGGCTATGTCTTTGCCCGCAAGCAAGACGCCGACGCGGACGCCGCCTGAACGCCCCGGCTTGAAGTCACTCTACGTCCGCATCTACCTGACGCTGGTGGCGCTGCTGCTGGCGTTCGCCTTCGGCTCGGCCTGGCTGTTCCAGCGCCACATCGAACAGGAGCGTGGCAATGTCGAGTCGGCGGCCGGTGAGAGGCTGAACGCGATGGCCGGGCTGCTCAAGCTCGCCCTGCCACCGGCCACGGCACCGCGCGCGGAGCAGGCGGCTGCCTTCGCCGACTGGGGCCAGCGCCTGCGCATGCCCATCGCCCTCGAGGACGTGGATGGCAAGCGCATCGCGACGACGCAGATGTTCCAGCGCCGTGCCGACGACCCCGGTGCCATCATCGTCAGCGCCAACCTCGGCGATGGTCGCAGCCTGGAGATGGTGCGCAGCGTGCGCCCGCCTGGCAGCCCGCAGGGCGGAGCTTCGGCAGCCTCCGGTGCGGGTGGTCCCGGCGCCCGACCGCCGCGCGTGGACGAAGGCCCGTGGACCGGCCCCTGGCTGCACCGCCCCGTGTCGCCGGGCGCGCCGGCCGTGTCGACGCTGGCCGTGGTGCTGGTGCTGCTCTTCATCGGTGTCGCGGCCGGTGCCTATCCCGTCGTGCGCCGCCTGACGCGGCGGCTCGAAGCGCTCAAGCGCGGCGTCGAGAAATTCGGCTCCGGCCAACTGGGCCACCGCGTCGACGACGGCGGCCGTGACGAGGTGGCGGCCCTGGCCACCAGCTTCAACCAGGCGGCCGACCGCATCGAGACGCTGCTGCGCTCCCATCAGACCCTGCTGGCCAATGCCAGCCACGAACTGCGCTCGCCGCTGGCGCGGCTGAAGATGGCTTTCGCGATGTTGGACGATGCCGCGCCGGCCCAGCGCGAGCGTCTGGCGCACGAGATCGACGTCAACATCGCCGAGCTGGATGCCCTCGTCGAGGAGGTGTTGCTGGCCAGCCGGCTGGAGGCTGGCAGTGCGGTCGGCGAAACCCATCCGGTCGAGCTGCTCGCCCTGGGCGCCGAAGAGGCCGCCCGCGCCGAGGCGGCCTTCGAGCCCGAGACCGACGCGGCCCGCATCGAGGGCCAGGAGCGCCTGCTGCGCCGGGCGCTGCGCAATCTGCTCGACAACGCGCGCCGCTATGGCGGCCCCGACGTGGAGTTGGCGCTGCGACCGGTGGCCGGTGGCTATGAGTACGTCGTCGCCGACCGCGGTCCCGGCGTGCCGGCCGACCTGCGCGAGCGCATCTTCGAGCCCTTCTATCGGCTGCCCGGCCATGCCGAGATGGCGGGTGGCGTCGGCCTGGGGCTGAGCCTCGTCAAGCAGATTGCCGAACGCCATGGTGGCAGCGTGCGCTGCCTGGCGCGCGACGGTGGCGGCAGTCGCTTCGTGGTGTTCCTGCCTGCGGCCAAGTCCTAACGGTTCTCGTCGAAGACCCTGTGCAGTAGCAGGCTGAGCAGCAGGGCCGCGGCGATCAGTCCCGCGGTGGCCGCCTGCCAGAAGCCGACCGCGCCGGCGCCATCGGCACCGAAGGCGAGGAAGTAGCCGCCGCCTATGCCCAGGCCCCAAAGTGCCACGACGTAGATGATCATCGGCAGCGTCGCGACCTGGTAGGCGCGCAGCACATAGGCGGCCACCGTCTGCAGCGCATCGCCGAGGTGGAAGAACCACACCCAGACCAGCAGCGGCAGGGCGGCCGCGGCTGCTGCGGAATTGTTGGTGTACAGGGCGACGATGGGTTCCCGCGCCAGCGCGACGACGGCGCCGACGGCCGCGGCAGTCAACGCGGCCAGCGTCATCGCATGCCGGCCGACGGTGCGTGCCTCATGCTTCTCTTGGGCGCCCAGGTGCTGGGCCACCAGCGTGCCGGCCGCGGTGGCCAGGGCCAGCGCGATCATGAACATCATCGCGACGAGGTTGACGGCGATCTGGTGGCCGGCCACGGGCGTTGCGCCCAGACGCGCGATGAAGAAGGCCATGAAGGTGAAGCCCGTCACCTCGACGAGGATGGAGCCGCCCATGGGCAGGCCCAGCTTCACCAGCGCCGCGAGTTCGCCCCAATGCGGCCGGGTCTGCCACAGGTGCAGGATCCTGAACGGCAGGTAGAAGGCGTCGCGTCTGAGCAGCAGCAGGGCGACGATGGCTTGGCCGATCAGCGCGATGGCCGTGGCGACGCCGCAGCCCGCGACGCCCATGGCCGGGATCGGCCCCCAGCCGAAGACGAGCACCGCGTTCAGCGGTACCTTGGCGGCCAGGCCGGTCAGCTGCATGGCCATGACGGCCTTGGGACGGCTGACGGCGGTGGAGAAGCCGCGGAAGGCGGTGAAGAGCAGGGCGGCCGGCAGCGCGAAGGCTTCGGGCCGTGTGTAGGCCCGCACCTTGTCGGCCTGGGCGGCATCGAGCTGGGCCAGTGCGGTGAACGGGTCGGGGAACCACAGCGCCAGGCAGCCCGGGATGCAGAGCAGCACGGCCAGCCATTGCGCCTGCACGAAGCTGCTGCCGGCGCCGGGCAGATCCTGGGCGCCAAACTGCCGGCCGGCGATCGGCCCGACCGCGAGGATGATGCCCATCAACCCGACGAAGATGGTCACATAGGCCGCCGAGCCGACAGCGAACGCGGCCAGATCCTCGGGGCTGACTCGGCCCATCATCAGCGTGTCGATGGTGCTGAACATCATCACGGCGATCTGGCCGACGAGCACGGGCCAGGCCAGCGGGACGAGGCGGCGGGCGCTGTCGATGAAGCGGATGCGGGTCATCGGCCTGCTCTTTCGGCGTAGCGATTGAAGCGCCAGGCCGTGCCTTCTTGCGTGATGCGGTGCCAGACGACGCGCTTCTCGAAAGGGTCGAGGGCCGGCCAGTGCTGTACTTCGTCGAATGTCCTGCCGCAGCCTTTGCAGATGGCGTCGCCCTGGGCCGTCGAGCAGATGGCGATGCAGGGCGAGTCCGCCGTCGTCGCGTACCAGGCCAGCCAGGCGTCGAGGGCCTTGGGCTTCAGCGAGTCGGTGTCGAGTTCGGTCGCACGGCTCCAGGCCAGCAGGGCATAGGCCTCGGCCAGCGCGCGCACCTCCGGTGCGGCGCTGATGCCATCGGGCGAGGGCACGCGCTCGCGCCACCAGTTGATGGCGGCCTCGAGGTCGGTGACATGAATGGTCGAACTCAAGCCACCAGCCCCATCGCACCGCGCACCTCGCGCAGCGTCTTGCGCGCCACGGCACGGGCGCGTTCGGTGCCGACTTCCAGCGTCCACTGCACCTGCTGCGGGTCCAGGGCCGCAGCGCGTTCCCGCCAGGGCGCCTGTTCCTTCTGGATGGCCTCGATCAGGGGTTGTTTGCAGTCCAGGCAGCCGATGGCCGCCGTGCGGCAGCCGGTGTCGCAGGCGGCGCGGGTCGCGTCGTCGCTGTAGATCTGGTGCAGGGGCCAGACGGGGCAGCGCGCCGGGTCGCCGGCGTCGCTGCGGCGCACGCGCTGTGGGTCGGTCGGCATGGTGCGGATCTTGGTGGCGACCGCCTCGGGCTCGTCGCGCATCGCGATCGCGTTGTCCAGGCTCTTGCTCATCTTCTGGCCGTCCAGGCCCGGTACGCGGGCCGTCTCGGTCAGCAGGGCCTGCGGTTCGACAAAGATGGGCGCGTCGGGCGCATAGAGGCGGTTGAAGCGCCGGCCGACCTCGCGGGTCACCTCGACGTGGGCGGCCTGGTCCTCGCCGACCGGCACGCCGGCGGGCTTGTAGAGCAGGATGTCGGCCGCCTGCAGCAGCGGATAGCCGAGGAAGCCATAGGTGGCCAGTTCGGGGTCGGCGGCCACCTGGTCCTTGTAGCTGGGCATGCGCGCCAGCCAGGAGGACGGCGTGCACATGGCCAGCAGCGTGAACAGCTCGGCATGCTCGGGCATGCGGCTTTGCAGGAAGAGGGTGCAGCGCTCGGGGTCGATGCCGGCGGCCAGCCAGTCGGTGACCATCTCGTAGACGTGGCGGGTCAGCGTCTCGCCACTGGGGCGCTGGGTGGTCAGCGCATGCCAGTCGGCGACGAAGAAGAAGCCGTCGTGCGTGTCCTGCAGCCGCACCCAGTTCTTGATGGCGCCGTGGTAGTGGCCGAGGTGCAGGGCACCGGTCGGGCGCATGCCCGACAGGATGCGTGGGCGGGTGGGGGAGGGTGTCGTCGACATGGGGCGCGGATTGTCGTTCAAGGGCCGACAGGCCGGCCGGCCCCTAAACTGCCGCCCCATGAAGAGGCTGGTGATTTTGATTTCGGGGCGGGGTTCCAACATGGAGGCCATCGTCAAGGCCTGCAAGGCCGAGGGGTGGCCGGCCGAAGTGGCGGCCGTCATCAGCAACCGGCCGGATGCCGGCGGGCTGCAGTTCGCTGCCTCTCATGGCATTGCGACAGCCGTCGTCGACCACAAGGCCTATGCCAGCCGCGAGGATTTCGACGCCGAGCTGGCCCGCGTCGTCGATGGCTTTGCGCCCGATCTCGTCGTGCTGGCCGGCTTCATGCGCATCCTGACACCCGGCTTCACGGGCCGCTATGCGCGTCGCATGCTCAACATCCACCCGTCGCTGCTGCCTGCCTTCACCGGCCTGCACACACACGAGCGGGCGCTGGAGATGGGTTGCAAGATCGCTGGCGCGACGGTGCATTTCGTGACGGCTGAACTGGACCATGGCGCCATCGTCATGCAGGCCGTGGTGCCGGTGCTGCCGGGCGACGACGCCAAGGCCTTGTCCGCCCGTGTGCTGACGGCCGAGCACCGCATCTATCCGGAGTCGGTGCGCTGGTTCGTCGAAGAAGCGCTGGTGTGGGACGGCGAGCGCGTCGCCCACCGCGACGGCGCCGCTCAGCAGCTCTTCGTCAGCTGATCAGTCCGGCCAGGATATTGATCGACAGCGCCAGCACGCCGGTGTTGAAGACAAAGGCGAGCAGGGCCTGGACGAGCACCAGGCGCCGCATGGCGCGCGAACTGACGCAGACGTCCGATGTCTGCGAGGTGGCAGCGACCGTGATCGAGAAATAGAGGAAGTCGCCGTAGTCCGGCGGCTCCTTCTCGTCGCCCGGGAACTCCAGCCCATGTTCGCCCTTGCCTTTGCTGTGATAGCGGCTGGCGTAGGCGATGCCGAACTCCACCGGCAGCAGCAGCCACGAGCCGGCCACGGTCGTCAGCGCGAGCAGCACATAGCGCGGGTCGTGATGCTGTTTTGCGGCCTGCAACTCCAGCGTGATGGCCGCCAGGCTGGCCAATGCGCCGAGCACGGCCAGCGCCAACATCGGTATGACGCCTTCGTTCAGGCGCCGGGCGCTGGCTTGCACGTCCACGGTGCCCGCGCGGCCCAGCATCATCCAGAACGCCAGCGGCAGGTAGATCCAGACAACCAGGTTCCAGCCGATCAGCAGCCGGGTCTGCAGGCTGGTCACGTCGGGCCAGGCCGCAGCCAGCGCGCTGCCCACGAGGATCGCCGTCAGCAGGCGAGGGCGCAGGCGCAACTGGTTCCAGAGCTTCATGCAGGGACGTTGGGATAATGGGGCGATGCATCCTAATGCCCTGCTGGAGCTGTGCGCCGAGCTGATCGCCGCCGTCAACAAGCTCGACGCGCCGGCCGACTCGACCGTTTCGGCCTTTTTCCGTCAACACAAGAACCTCGGCCAGCGCGAACGTGCCAGCTTGGCCGAGACCGTCTATGCGCTGCTGCGCGAGCGGATCAAGTTCCAGAACCTGGCCCAGAGCGGCAGCGGCTCCATGCACCGCCGCCTGGCCATGCTGGCTTGGCGCGGCAATGCCGCGTTCCTGCGCGGGGCTCTCAGCCCTGCTGAACAGCATTGGCTGGAACAGGTTCAGGCCATCGACCCGATGAGCCTGGCGTCCAAGCTGCGCCACAACATGCCCGAATGGCTGGCAGAGCCGCTGCTGGCCCGGCTGGGCGAAGAAGAGTTCTGGAAGCTGGCCGCCTCGCTGAACGAGGCCGCGCCGCTGGATCTGCGTGTCAACACGCTGAAGCTCAAGCGCGAGGAGGCGCAGGCCCAGCTCAAGGCCGCCGGCATCGAAGCCACGCCGACGCCGTATTCGCCCTGGGGTCTGCGCATAGACGGCAAGCCGGCCCTGAACAAGCTGGAGCTGTTCACCAACGGTTCGATTGAGGTTCAGGACGAGGGCAGCCAGCTGCTGGCCCTGCTGCTGGCACCCAAGCGCGGCGAGATGGTGGTGGATTTCTGCGCCGGTGCGGGTGGCAAGACGCTGGCCCTGGGCGCGGCCATGCGCAACACCGGGCGGCTCTACGCCTTCGACGTTTCTGGTCACCGACTCACGGCGCTCAAGCCGCGCCTGGCGCGCAGTGGCCTGTCCAACGTCTACCCAGCCCAGATTGCTCATGAGCGCGACGACCGCATCAAGCGCCTGGCCGGCAAGATCGATCGCGTGCTGGTGGACGCGCCCTGTTCGGGCCTGGGCACTCTGCGCCGCAACCCGGACCTGAAGTGGCGCCAGTCGCCCCAGGCGGTGACGGAACTGCAGGCCAAGCAGCGCGCCATCCTGGCCAGCGCGGCCCGGCTGGTGAAGCCGGGCGGCCGTCTGGTCTACGCGACCTGCAGCCTGCTGGACGCCGAGAACGAGGTCATCGCGGCCGAATTCGCCGCCGCTCACCCGGACTTCAAGCCGCTGGCGGCGGATGAGGCGCTGGCCAAGGCCCAGGTCGAGCGCGCCGATGAACTCGTGGAAAACGGCGCACTCCGGCTGTGGCCCCACCAACACGCCACGGACGGGTTTTACGCCGTCGCTTGGGAAAGATCGGCTTGATGCGGGTCAAAGAACGCGTCGATTCGCACGGCACCGCCTGAATACGGTGCGACAAACCCCTTGAATTTGGGGGCTCTCCCCTACAATTGACATTCCTTTGCATGGCCGCTGTGGCCGAGGTCTTGGACGCATGAATGACATCCTGAACGCGCTGATCGACTGGGTAGGCTCCGGCCTGCTGGGCCTCAGCGTCTGGCAATTGGTGATCTATACGCTGGTTGTGACCCACATCACGATCGCTTCGGTCACGATCTTCCTGCATCGTGCTCAGGCTCACCGGGCCCTGGATCTCGGGCCCATCCCGTCGCATTTCTTCCGTTTCTGGCTCTGGCTGACGACCGGCATGGTCACCCGCGAATGGGTCGCCATCCATCGCAAGCACCACGCCAAGTGCGAAACCGAGGAAGATCCCCACAGCCCGCAGACCCGCGGCCTGAAGAAGGTGCTGGCCGAAGGCGCTGAGCTTTATCGCGCCGAGGCCAAGAACGCCGAGACGATCGCCAAGTACAGCCGCGGCACGCCCGAGGACTGGATCGAACGCAATCTGTACACCAAGTACAGCTGGCAGGGCGTGGCGCTGATGCTGATCATCAACGTGGCCTTGTTCGGTGCCGCAGGCGCCACGATCTGGGCGATCCAGATGATCTGGATTCCCATCTGGGCGGCCGGCGTCATCAACGGCATTGGTCACTACTGGGGCTATCGCAATTTCGAAGCGCCGGACGCGTCGACCAATCTGACGCCCTGGACGCTGATCGTGGGCGGCGAAGAGCTGCACAACAACCACCACACCTACCCGACGTCGGCCAAGTTCTCGGTCAAGCCCTACGAATTCGACATCGGCTGGATGTATATCCGCGGCCTGGAAATGCTGGGCATGGCCAAGGTCCGCAAGACGGCGCCCAAGCTGAGCCTGGGTGAAATCAAGCCGGCCGACGCCCGTACGCTGGAGGCCTTGATCGCCAACCGCTACGAAGTCATGGCCAGCTATGCCCGCGACCTGAAGGCGGCCTGCGCCGCTGAACTGGCCAAGGTCAAGGCCGAGGGCGGCAAGCACAGCGAGCGCTTCACCCAGTTCAAGCTGGCCAAGCGCTGGCTGCACCGCGACGAAGACCGCATCCCGGTCGCTGTCCATGGTGAGCTGGCCAACGTCCGCGCCGCCAGCCCGGTCATCGACCAGCTGGTGACCATGCGTGAAGAGTTGCGCCAGATGTGGACCCGCACGAATGTGTCGGCCGAGCAGCTCGTTGCCGACCTGCAGGCCTGGTGCCGCCGCGCCGAGGAAAGCGGCATTGCCGAACTGCAGGCTTTTTCGATGCGCCTGCGTGCCGCCCACGCCTGAGCGAGCGTTTCTCAGAGTAAAGGGCGCCCCTGCGGGCGCCCTTTTTCTTGGCCTGGCCTAGACTCGAGGCATGCAGTCACTGAATTAGGAGGCTTGCCATGAAGACTCGTTGGATCGCCCTGGCCGTGATGGCGCTTGCATCCGCTGCCGCACATGCCGATGTGCAGGTGAACTTCATCAACCCCGAGAAGTTCTCGGACACCAAGGACAACAACGGCTTTCGCCAGCCGGATGTGCTGAAGGACATCGAGGCCCATCTGGTGGCTCAGGCCGGGAAGTTCCTGCCGGGGCGCAATATCCGCTTCGACGTGTCGGACGTCGACCTGGCCGGCGAGGTGGAGCCTTTCGTCTGGCGCGGCCAGTGGCTGCGCGTGATGCGCACGGTGACATCGCCCTCCATCGAACTCAGCTGGGAAGTCCGCGAGGGTGACAAGGTCATCCAGCAGGGAAAGACCCGTCTGCGCGACATGAACTATCAGGATGGCTTCAACGCCTATTACAGCGGTGACTCGCTGCGCTACGAGAAGCGCATGATCGACCGCTGGATGCAGCGCGAGTTCAGCCCCGCCGTAGCCGCTGCCGCCAGCCGCTGACTTCGTCCGGCGCCCCCAAAAGAACAAACCCGCCAGCGTTGCCGCTTGGCGGGTTTTGTCTTGCTGCGTGGACTGGGCGGACAGGCCGCCCGGCATCACTTCAGCTTGATTTCCTTGTACAGGACATGCTTGCGCACCTTGGGATCGAATTTCATGAATTCGAGCTTTTCGGGCGTGGTCTTCTTGTTCTTGTTCGTGGTGTAGAAGTGGCCGGTGCCCGCAGTGGACTCCAGCTTGATCTTCTCGCGGCCGCCTTTGGATGCCATGGTCGTATTCCTTCAGTGGGTCAGTGAGCGACGATCAGAGAGCGCCCTTGGCGCGCAGATCGGCGACGACTTGGTCGATGCCGACCTTGTCGATCAAACGCAGAGCGGCATTGGTGATGCGCAGACGCACCCAACGGTTTTCCGATTCCACCCAGAAACGGCGGTATTGCAGGTTCGGCAGGAACCGACGCTTGGTTTTGTTGTTGGCGTGGGAAACATTGTTCCCGACCATGGGCTTCTTGCCCGTGACTTGACAGACGCGTGCCATGACGCTTCTCCGGTTTGACTTCGCTGACCAGCTTCCCAAGTTCCTCGGGAAGCCCTTTGACCGCAAATGCCTGCTAAATCCTCAACCAGAACGATGTTCGTGGTTTCGGATGCGATCCATACGGCAGGCAAGCCCGCGAGTGTAGCGGAAAACCCGCGGACCCGGAAGGGGCTTGGCTCAGGCTTCCTGGTCGAGGAAGCGCTGGGCGTCCAGCGCCGCCATGCAGCCCGTGCCGGCGCTGGTGATGGCCTGGCGGTAGATGTGGTCCTGCACGTCGCCGGCGGCGAAGACGCCCGGCACGCTGGTCATGGTCGCGAAGCCGTTCAAGCCGCTCTTGGTGATGATGTAGCCGTCCTTCATCTCCAACTGGCCCTTGAAGATGTCGGTGTTGGGCTGGTGGCCGATGGCGATGAAGCAGCCGTGCACCGGGATGTCGGCCTTGGCACCATCCAGCGTGCTGAGGGTGCGCACGCCGGTCACGCCCGAGGCGTCGCCCAGCACCTCGTCGAGTTGCTGGAAGAGGTGCAGCACGATCTTGCCGGCGGCGACCTTCTCATGCAGCTTGTCGACCAGGATGGGCTCGGCGCGGAACTTGTCGCGGCGGTGGATCAGGTGGACGGTGCTGGCGATGTTGGACAGGTAGAGCGCCTCCTCGACAGCCGTGTTGCCGCCGCCGACGACGCAGACTTCCTGGCCGCGGTAGAAAAAGCCGTCGCAGGTGGCGCAACCACTGACCCCGCGGCCCATGAAGGCCTGTTCGGAGTCCAGGCCCAGGTATTTGGCCGAGGCGCCGGTGGCGATGATGAGGGCGTCACAGGTGTAGACGCCGCTGTCGCCGGTCAGCGTGAAGGGGCGCTTGGAGAAGTCGACCGCGTTGATGTGGTCGAAGACGATCTGGGTCTGGAAGCGCTCAGCGTGCTCCTGGAAGCGCTGCATCAGCTCAGGCCCCTGCACGCCCATCACATCGGCCGGCCA
The DNA here is from genome assembly GCF_056403315.1 of Roseateles sp. P2_H4. NCBI lineage: Bacteria > Pseudomonadati > Pseudomonadota > Betaproteobacteria > Burkholderiales > Sphaerotilaceae > Roseateles > Roseateles sp. P2_H4. The sequence continues at coordinate 25,684 of NZ_JBFUFR010000018.1, forward strand.
GTTGTCGACCTCGGTCGTCGTCATGAGCTGACCCCCTTGGGCCATGCCGGTGATCAGCGTAGGCTTGAGATTGGCGCGTGCGGCATAGATGGCGGCGGTGTAGCCGGCAGGGCCGGAGCCGAGGATGAGCAGGCCGTGGTGTTGGGTCGTAGCGGTCATGGGAGGGAAGGTGAGGGTGGGCTGGCGGCTCGCAAGGTCGTCTTAGGGGTAAAAACCCCGGCCTTACCCCATGCGGGGAAGCCTGCCGCGTGTGCACAATGCACGCCATTTTAGGCAGGCGCATTTATTGCCGCTGGCCTGGAGCCCAAACCTGGAGACTGCATATGGCGATGATTTCCAACCTCGACCTGATCCGCCGTGTTCCGCTGTTCTCGATGCTGACCACCGATCAGGCCCAGTCCATCGCTGACAGCGTCGTCAAGCGCCGCTTCAAGCGTGGCGAGTTGATTGTCGAGCAGGGCACCAAATCCAACGCCCTCTTCATCCTGCTGAACGGCCGCGCCCGCGTGCTGACGGCCGACCACCGTGGCCGCGAGGTCATCCTGGCCGTGCTGCAGTCGGGCGACTATGTCGGCGAGATGAGCCTGATCGACAACGAACCCCATTCGGCCACGGTGCGTGCCGAGGTCCAGACCGACATGCTCGTGCTGGGACGCCTGGAGTTCGCGCGCTGCCTGCCCGAGAGCAGCAGCCTGTCCTACGGCATCCTGCGCGGCCTGGTGGCGCGCCTGCGCAATGCCGACCGTCAGATCGAGTCGCTGGCACTGCTGGACGTCTATGGCCGCGTCGCGCGCACGCTGCTGGACATGTCCGAGGACGAGAAGGGCATCAAGCTCATCCGTGGCAAGGTCTCGCGCCAGGACATGGCCAAGGTGGTGGGGGCCTCCCGCGAGATGGTCAGCCGGGTCATGAAGGACCTGGAAGAGCGCGGCGTCATTGAAACGCTTGAGAACGGTTCGGTGGTCATCAAGGAACGGCTGACCCACGATTGACGGCGACAATGCGGGGATGAGTTTTCCCCTCGGTTCCCTGCTGGGCGGTGACGATGCCGCCGGCGAACCCGCCGCACCCGCCAAACCCACCCGCCGCCAAGCGCCCAAGCGCGAGGCAGCACCGCCGTCGACCGCTTCACGGCTGCTGCGCACGCCGCTGTGGCTGGCCTTGACGGCCCTGGTCCTCGCCCTGCTCGTGCTGGCATTGGCCACGCATGACCTGCGCGACGCCGCCTTCAGCACCAGCGGCCAGCGCGACCTCGTCGGCAATCGTGTCGGCAGTTTTGGCGCCTGGGTGTCGGACGGCCTGCTCTTCCTGTTCGGCTTCTCGGCCTGGTGGCTGCCTGTCCTCGCCGTGCGGGCGTGGTTGCGCGGCCTGGCCGGCCTGCTGCGCCACGACGCGCCGGAGGCCATGCGCTGGAGCCGGCGCCTGCGCGGGTGGGCCGGCGTGCTGCTGCTGGTCGGGGCCAGTTGCGCGTTGGAGTGGAGTCGGCTCTACGCCGTCGAGGCTCGGCTGCCCGGCCATGCCGGCGGCCTGCTCGGCTACGCCCTGGGTCCGCTGGGCATGAAGGGCCTGGGCTTTGCCGGCTCTGGCGTCGTCTGGATCGTGCTGTTGCTGACGGGCATGTCCTGGGCACTGCGCTTCTCCTGGGGCCAACTCGCGGAGTCGATCGGCGAGCGCATCGAGCAGTTGCGCGAGCAGCACCTCGAAAAGCGCGAAATCAAGGCCGACCAGAAGGCCGGCGAACAGGCGGTGAAGGAGCGCGAGCAGGAGGTCGAGGTCGAGCGCCAGATCGAGCGCCAGGTCGAGGCTGACCATGCACCGCTGGTCATCGAGGCGCCCGTCGTCGAAGTGCCGCAATCCACCCGCGTCGCCAAGGAGCGCCAGCAGACGCTGTTCGTTGATGCCGGTGACGCCAAGCTGCCCCAGGTCGACCTGCTGGACGCCGCACCCGGCCGCCAGGAGACGGTGACACCCGAGTCGCTGGAGATGACCAGCCGCCTCATCGAGAAGAAGCTGCGCGATTTCGGCGTGGAGGTGCATGTCGTCGCCGCATCGCCGGGCCCGGTCATCACGCGCTACGAGATCGAGCCCGCCACCGGCGTGAAGGGCTCGCAGATCGTCGGCCTGGCCAAGGACCTGGCGCGATCGCTGAGCCTGGTGTCCATCCGCGTCGTCGAGACCATCCCCGGCAAGAACTACATGGCCCTGGAGCTGCCGAACGCGCGCCGCCAGACCATCCGGTTGTCCGAGATCCTCGGTTCGCAGGTCTACGCAGACGCGTCGTCTCAGCTGACCATGGGTCTGGGCAAGGACATCATCGGCCTGCCCATCGTGGCCGACCTGGCCAAGATGCCGCACTGCCTGGTGGCCGGCACGACCGGTTCGGGCAAATCGGTGGGCATCAACGCGATGATCCTCAGCCTGCTCTACAAGGCCGAGGCCCGCGATGTGCGCCTCATCCTCATCGACCCCAAGATGCTGGAAATGAGCGTCTACGAAGGCATCCCGCACTTGCTGGCGCCCGTCGTGACCGACATGAAGCAGGCCGGCAATGCGCTGAACTGGTGCGTCGGCGAGATGGAGAGGCGCTACAAGCTCATGTCCAAGATGGGCGTGCGCAATCTGGCCGGCTACAACAAGAAGATCGACGAAGCCAAGGCCAACGGCATCAGCATCCCGAATCCCTTCGCGCTGAACAATGAGGAGCCGGAGCCGCTGGAGCGCCTGCCCTTCATCGTCGTCGTCATCGACGAGCTGGCCGACCTGATGATGGTCGTCGGCAAGAAGATCGAGGAGCTGATCGCCCGTCTGGCGCAGAAGGCGCGCGCGGCCGGCATCCACCTGATCCTGGCCACGCAGCGCCCATCGGTGGACGTCATCACCGGCCTCATCAAGGCCAACATCCCGACCCGCCTGTCCTTCCAGGTCAGCTCCAAGATCGACAGCCGCACCATCCTCGACCAGATGGGCGCCGAAGCCCTGCTGGGCATGGGCGACATGCTCTACATGCCCTCGGGCACCGGCCTGCCCATCCGCGTGCACGGCGCCTTTGTCAGCGACGACGAGGTGCACCGCGTTGTGGAGTACATCAAGTCCCAGGGTGAGCCCAACTACATCGAAGGCATCCTCGAAGGCGGCGTGCTCGACGGCATCGACGGCGAGGCGCCGGCGCCGGGCGAGGCCAGCGGCGAGCAAGACCCCATGTACGACCAAGCCGTGGCCATCGTCCTACAACATCGCAAGGCCTCCATCTCGCTGGTGCAGCGCCATCTGCGCATAGGCTACAACCGCGCCGCTCGGCTGCTGGAGCAGATGGAGAACTCGGGGCTTGTCGGCGCGCTGGCTGCCAATGGCAGCCGCGAATTGATCATTCCCAAGCGAGACGAATGAAGAACTTTCTGCTTTCCCTGACCCTGCTGATGGCCGGTGCGGCCCACGCCGATGCCGTTGACGCGCTGCGCGATTTCGGTCGCGAGGTGAAGAGCGGCAAGGCCAACTTCACGCAGACCGTCACATCACCCGACGGCAAGCGCAAGAAGGTCTCGTCGGGCAGCTTCGAGTTCGAGCGGCCCAATCGCTTTCGATTCGCCTACGCCAAGCCCTTCGAGCAGGTCATCGTGGCCGATGGCCAGAAGGTCTGGATCTATGACGCCGACCTCAACCAGGCCAGCTCGCGCAAGCTGACCGACGCGCTGGGCGCGACACCCGCGGCCCTGCTTGCAGGCAGCAATCTCGAACGCGACTTCACGCTGAAGGCCCAAGCGAGCGATGGCGGCCTGGACTGGGTGCAGGCCTTGCCCAAGCAAGCCGAATCGACCATCCAGTCCCTCAAGCTCGGTTTCAAGGGCAAGGAGCTGGCGGCCATGGAGATCGTCGACGGCTTCGGCCAGCGCTCGCGGCTCGATTTCAGCGCCGTGCAGGCCAATGTGCCGGTCGCGGCCGACCGCTTCCAGTTCAAGCTGCCGGCCGGGGCTGACCTGATCGAGCAGTGAGCACGGGTTCCCTCTTCGACGCTGATCCGCCCGCTCCGCCGCTGGCCGAGCGTCTGCGCCCGAAGACGCTGGACGAGGTCATCGGCCAGCGCCATCTGCTCGGGCCTGGCATGCCGCTGCGCGCGTCGTTTGAAGCTGGCAGGCTGCAGAGCATGATCCTGTGGGGCCCGCCCGGCGTCGGCAAGACGACGCTGGCGCGTCTCGTGGCCGGTGCCTTCGACGCGCAGTTCATCGCCATCTCGGCCGTGCTGGGTGGCGTGAAGGACATCCGCGAGGCGGTGGACCGCGCCCAGATTACAGCCCAGCAGGGCCGGCGCACGGTGGTCTTCGTTGACGAGGTGCACCGCTTCAACAAGGCCCAGCAGGACGCCTTCCTGCCGCATGTCGAGTCGGGCCTGTTCACCTTCATCGGCGCCACGACCGAGAACCCCAGCTTCGAAGTCAACTCAGCGCTGCTGTCGCGCGCCCAGGTGCAGGTGCTGAAGAGCCTGGGAGCGGGCGAGTTGCAGGAGCTGATCGAGCGCGGTGCCAGGGAGCTGGGTGTCGAGCCGCCGACCCAGCCAGCCGCCGACCGCCTCATCGGTTATGCCGACGGCGATGCGCGCCGGCTGCTGAACGCCCTCGAATCCGCCGCTGCGCTCGCCAATGGCCAGCTCATCGATGAGGCTCTGCTAGAGCGGACGCTCGGCGAGCAACTGCGCCGCTACGACAAGGGCGGCGACCAGTTCTACGACGTCATCAGCGCCCTGCACAAATCCGTGCGCGGCAGCAGCCCGGACGGCGCCCTCTACTGGTTCGTGCGCATGGTGGATGGCGGCGTCGATGCCCGCTATATCGCGCGCCGCCTGATCCGCATGGCCAGCGAGGACATCGGCCTGGCCGACCCGCGTGCACTGCGCATCACGCTGGATGCGGCCGACACCTACGAGCGCCTGGGCACGCCCGAAGGCGAGCTGGCCTTGGCCGAGGCGGTCGTCTACCTCGCCATCGCGCCCAAATCCAACGCGGTCTACAAGGCCTTCAACGCGGTCAAGGCCTTCATCAAGCAGGACCAGACTCGCCCGGTGCCCGAGCACCTGCGCAATGCGCCGACGCGGCTGATGAAGGACCTGGGCTATGGCAAGGCCTATCGCTATGCCCACGACGAGCCCAATGGCTATGCGGCCGGCGAGCAATACCTGCCCGATGGGCTGGAAGGCCAGCGCTGGTACGAGCCCGTACCGCGCGGCCTGGAGCTGCGCATCGCCGACAAGCTGGCCGAGCTGCGCCGCCTGGATGATGAAGCGACTTAGCGCGGCCCTGCTCGCGCTGTGCGCCTTGGCTGCATACGCGGCCGACGGCCCGACGCTGACTCGCGTGCGTGACACCGGCGTCATCGTCATCGGCTACCGGCCGGCCTCCCTGCCTTTCTCCTACCTCGACGCCCAGCTGCGCCCCACCGGCTACACGGTCGAGCTCTGCGACCGCATCGTCGCGGCCGTCCGAACCAAGCTGCAGCTGCCAGACCTGGAGGTGCGCCGCGTCGAGGTGGCATCCGCCACGCGCATGCCCCTGGTCATCAACGGCACGCTGGACCTGGAGTGCGGCATCACGACGCACACCGCCGAGCGGGCGCGCCAGCAGGCCTTCTCGCTGACCATCTTCATCGCCGAGACCCGGCTGATGACGCGCGCCGCCGAGCGCGTGCAGGGCCTGGCCGACCTGCGCGGACTGCCTGTCGCGTCGACCATCGGCACCACCAGCATCCAGCATCTGGCCAAGGTCAACGACCAGCAGGGTCTGGGCATCCGCATCCTCGGCGGCCTGGACGACCCCGAGGGCTTCCAACTGCTGCGCAGCGGCCGCGCCTCGGCCTTCCTGATGGACGACGTGCTGCTGCGCGCGCTGCTGGCCCAGCAGGGCCCGGGCGCCGACGACTACCGCATCTCCGATCAGGCCTTGACCGTCGAGCCCTATGCCATCGGCCTGCGCAAGAACGATCCGCAGTTCAAGGCGCTGGTGGACGAGGTGCTCGTCGGCCTCTACCGCAGCGGCGAGATCCACGCGATCTACCGCCGCTGGTTCGAGTCGCCGCTGCCGTCGCAGGGTCTGAACCTGAAGCTGCCGATGAGTGCGGCCTTCCGCCGCGTCATTGCGAACCCGACGGATTCGCCGGATCCCGACAAATACCGCTAGCGGAAGTCGTCCAGCACGATGCCGTGCCGGTTCAGCTTGTCGTACAGCGTCTTGCGCGGCGTGCCCAGCAACTCCATGGCGGCCGGCACCTTGCCGTGGCAGCGGCGCAGGGCCTGCTCGATCAGCGTTTTCTCGACCAGGTCCATCTGCCGCGCCAGGTTCAGCGCCGGCATGGCCTGCAGCGCAGCCTGTGGGTCGAGGTCGTCCAGGGCCAGCACGAAGCGGTCGGCCGCGTTGCGGATCTCGCGCACATTGCCCGGCCAGTCGTGGGCCATCAGTTCGCGCAGCTTCTCTGGCGTCATTTCGGGACCGGGACGTTCGTAGCGCGCGCAGGCCTGGGCGACAAAGTGCTCGAACAGCAGCGGGATGTCCTCGCGGCGCTCGCGCAGCGGCGGCAGTTGCAGCGTCGCGATGTTGAGGCGGTAGTAAAGGTCGCTGCGGAACTCGTTCTTGGCGGCCTGCTCCTTCAGATCGGACTTGCTGGCGGCGATGAAGCGCACGTTGACCGGCAGCTCTTCGTTGGAGCCCAGGCGTTCGATGCGCCTTTCCTGCAGCACGCGCAGCAGCTTGATCTGCAGCGCGATGGGCATGGTCTCGATTTCGTCCAGCAGCAGGCTGCCGCCGTTGGCATGCTCGATCTTGCCGATGCGGCGCTTGGCTGCACTCGTGAAGGAGCCGGGCTCGTGGCCGAACAGTTCGCTCTCGAACAGCGCCTCGGGCAGTCCGCCGCAGTTGATGGCGACGAAGTGGCGATCGCGGCGCGCGCTCTGGTCGTGCAGGCAGCGTGCCACCAGCTCCTTGCCGGTGCCGGTCTCGCCGACGATCAGCACATCGGCCGAGGTGCCGGCCAGATTCAGCACCTGGCGGCGCAGCTGCTGCATGGCCGGAGACTGTCCCAGCAGCGCGGCCTCGATGCCGCTGGCGCGCTGCAGCTGYGTGCGCAGCTCGTCGGCCGAGTGGCGCAGCGTGCGCAGGTCCAGGGCGCGGCGGGCCACGTCCAGCAGGCGCTCGGGCGCGAAGGGCTTCTCGATGAAGTCGTAAGCGCCGGCACGCATGGACTGCACGGCCATGGTCACGTCGCCGTGGGCCGTGATGAGGATGGTGGGAATGCTGGCGTCGGTGGCCTGCACATGGGCGAGCAGCGCGCGGCCATCCATGCCAGGCAGGCGCACGTCGGTGATGACGATGATGGGTGCGCCGGGCTGGATGTGGGGCAGGGCCTCCTCGGCCGTGCGGCAGGGCTGCACAGTGAAACCCTCCAGTTCCAGCGTCTGCGTGAGGCTGACCCGCACCGGCAGGTCGTCCTCGACGAACACGACCTTGTAGCCCTCAAACATCTTCAGACTCCCATGTTTCCACGGCGAGGTCGAACTCGAAACTCATGCCGTGCTCCAGGCGTTGGGCGCGCAGCGTGCCGCCGAACTCATTCACGATCTTGGCCGAAATCACCAGGCCCAGTCCCAGGCCTTCGCCGGCGGGCTTGGTGGTGAAGAAGGGCTCGAAGAGATGCGGCAGCTGCTCGTCGCCGACGCCGGCGCCGCTGTCCTGCACCTGCACGAGCACACGCCGCCCGCCGTCCTGTGCGGTGGCCCGCACAAGCAGACGGCGCTCGGTCTCCTGCTGCATTGCGTCGATGGCATTGCCGAACAGGTTGACCAGCACCTGCTCCAGCCGATTCGCCTCGGCGCGCACGCGCAGGCCGGCGGGCACGTCGATCTCGGCCTGCACGTCCAGCGCGCGACTGCGGTGCTCCAGCAGCAGCAGGGCGTTGCGCACGCTGTCGAGCAGCGCCACGGCGCCCGTGACCTGTTCATCGGCCTTGCGCGCAAAGCTCTTCAACTGGCGCGTGATCTGACTCATGCGCTCGACCATGTCGTCCATCAGCTGCAGATTGGTCGCCACCGCGTCCTGGCGGCCGGCTTCCAGCAAGCGGATCGAGTTGCGCGCCAGTGCGCGCAAGGCGGTCAGCGGCTGGTTGACTTCGTGCGACAGCCCGGCCGACATCTGACCCAGCACGGCAAGCTTGCTGGCCTGCAGCAACTCGCCTTCGGTCTGCAGGCGCTGGGCGATCTGGGTCTTCAGCGCGTCATTGGTCTGGCGCAGCTCGGCGGTGCGGCTGTCCACCAGCTGCTCGAGCAGGGCGTGGGCCTGCTGCAGCTCGGCCTGCGCCCGGGTGAGCTGGCGCAGCGCGCGTCGGCGCGAAGACAGATAGAGGACGAGCAGGCCGATGCTGGCGCCGAAGGCCGCGCCACCCCAGGCTGCGAGCTGGGCGCGCTGGCGCACCTCGGTCAGGTCGGACAGGGCCACCAGGCGCAGGCCCAGCGGCACGATCTGCCGCTGCTGGGCCAGCATGGGTTTGGCGCCGTAGGCCCCCGGCAGGGGCAGCTTGACCTGTTGGCCCTGGTGTACCTCCAGCGAGGCGGGCAGTTCCAGGTCGGGCCCGATCGCCTGCGGATAGCGCGCGCTGGCCTGTAGGGCCTGGCGGCGCGAGGGGTCGGCATGGCCGARCACGGCGTACTTCCAGGCCTGCACCGAGCTCATGATGACGACGTCCTGGTCGTCGGCGATGAGGATGCGTTCGTTCTGCGAGCGCAGCCCGAGGTCGATCCAGGTCGCCTCCAGCGGCGCGAGGTTGAAGCGCACGACGATGACGCCACTGTCCCGGCTGGCCTGGCGCAGCGGGTGCAGCAGATAGAAGTCCGTGCTGCCGGTGTTGGCGTCTGCGGCGAAGAAATGCGTGCGTCCCTGGGCCAGGGCCTCGGCCAGGCGGGCCGGCGGCGTCAGCGTCTCGCTGGCCGACAAGACCTGGCCCTTGGCATCGGCGACGAAGAGCTGGTGGGTGCCGGCACGCACATTGACGCGGGCCAGCATCTGGCTGGCGGCGCGCCGGGCCGCGGCGTCATCGGGCGCCTGCACCAGCGCCTGCAGCGTCGGCGCGATGGCCAGCAGGCTGGGAAGCGAGGCGTGGCGGCCCAGCTCGGCGGCGAGGTTGGAGGCATAGAGCTCCAGCCTCTCGGTGCTGAGCGCCGACAGCTGCTCGCGGCCGCTGCGTTCACTGAGACGGTGCGCCAGCGCGAAGCCGAGCACCATCAGCAGGCCCGTCAGGAAGAGATGGAAGCCCGGCCGGCTCAGCAGGCGGAGGAGGCGCAGCGCGCGCGGACGAAGGGAGGCAGGCACAACCATGGCGGGGGCCGTGTAGTTTGCCCACGCGACGGGCGGCATGACAGGCCCGGCGGCAGTTTTTTCGACGCTGGCGGAGAACCGCTCGCGAGCGCTGCGGTTTGTGCGGATTTCCGCCCAGTTTTAGYGGGCCGACACTCGTGAAATCTGACCAGGCCCGCCCCCGTGGGGCGGAGCTAACGGTCGGCCGTTTCATACCGTCGGTGAATACCCTTGAAACGCCTTCATTGGCACGAGGGTTGCGATTTAACGCAGGTCGCGTAGCGCATGCTGCGCCCAACAATTATTCCAGGAGCCCTCATGGAGACTCTGATTCAACAGATCATCAACGGCCTGGTGCTGGGGAGCATGTATGCCCTCGTCGCCCTGGGCTACACGATGGTCTACGGCATCATCAACCTCATCAATTTCGCTCACGGCGAGATCCTGATGGTGGGCGCCATGGTCAGCTGGACGCTGGTCACGCTGCTGGCGGATTCCGGCATTCCCGGCTGGCTGCTGATGCTGATCGGCCTGGCCGCCGCCATCGTCGTCTGCGCCACCCTGAACTTCGCGGTCGAGAAGATCGCCTACCGGCCGCTGCGCAACGCGCCGCGCCTGGCGCCGCTGATCACCGCCATGGGCATGTCGCTGCTGCTGCAGGTGCTGGCGATGATCATCTGGAAGCCGAACCCCAAGCCCTTCCCGCTGCTGCTGCCGACGACGCCCTTCGACCTTGGCGGCCCCGTCATCACCGTCACGCAGTGCCTGATCCTGGGCCTGACGGTCTGCATCCTGGCCGGCCTGATGTACCTCGTGAACTACACCCGCCTGGGCCGCGCGATGCGTGCCACTGCCGAGAACCCGCGCGTGGCCGGCCTGATGGGCGTCAAGCCCGACTTCATCATCTCCACCACCTTCGTCATCGGCGCCGCGCTCGCGGCAGTGGCCGGCCTGATGTGGGCCGCCAACTACGGCACCGTGCAGCACACCATGGGCTTCATGCCCGGCCTGAAGGCCTTCACGGCCGCCGTGCTGGGTGGCATCGGCAACCTGGCCGGTGCGGTCGTGGGAGGCGTGCTGCTTGGGCTGATCGAGGCCATCGGTGCGGGCTACCTCGGTGACCTCACCGGCGGCGTGCTGGGCAGCCATTACGCCGACATCTTTGCCTTCGTCGCCCTCATCCTCGTGCTGACGCTGCGCCCCTCGGGCCTGCTCGGCGAGCGTGTGGCCGATCGCGCCTGAAGGGAGCCAAGACATGGACACCAAGAAAATCTTCACCTTCCTCGCGGCCGCCATCGGCCTGCTGGTTGTGCCGTTGTTCGCACAGCAGCTGGGCAACGGCCCGGTCCGCATCATCGACCTGGCCCTGCTGTATGTGCTGCTGGCGCTGGGCCTGAACATCGTCGTCGGCTACGCCGGCCTGCTGGACCTGGGCTACGTCGCCTTCTACGCGGTCGGCGCCTATATGTTTGCGCTGATGTCCAGCCCGCACCTGAGCGAGAACTTCGAGGCCATCCAGGCCGCCTTCCCGACGGGCCTGCACTCGCCGCTGTGGCTGGTCATCCCCGCCGGCGCGGCACTCGCGGCCTTCTTCGGGGTGATGCTGGGGGCGCCGACGCTGAAGCTGCGCGGCGACTACCTCGCCATCGTCACGCTCGGCTTCGGCGAAATCATCCGCGTCTTCCTGAACAACCTCGAGTACCCGGTCAACATCACCAACGGCCCGCGCGGCATCGGCCAGATCGACTCCTTCCACGTCTTCGGCGTGGACCTGGGCAAGTCCTGGGAGGTGTTCGGCTTCACGCTGCCGTCGGTGACGCTGTACTACTACCTCTTCCTGGCCCTCGTGGTGGGCGGGGTGGTGGTCTGCTACCGCCTGGAAAACTCCCGCATCGGCCGCGCCTGGATGGCCATCCGCGAGGACGAGATCGCCGCCAAGGCCATGGGCATCAACACCCGCAACCTGAAGCTGCTGGCCTTCGGCATGGGCGCCACCTTCGGCGGCGTGTCGGGCGCGATGTTCGCGAGCTTCCAGGGCTTCGTGTCGCCCGAGTCCTTCAGCCTGCAGGAGTCGGTCATGATCGTCGCCATGGTCGTGCTGGGCGGCATCGGCCACATCCCTGGCGTCATCCTCGGCGCGCTGATGCTGTCGGCTCTGCCCGAGGTGCTGCGCTATGTCGCCGGCCCGCTGCAGCAGATGACCGACGGGCGCCTCGACGCCTCCATCCTGCGTCAGCTGCTGGTGGCCCTGGCCATGATCGGCATCATGCTCGCCCGCCCGCGCGGCCTGTGGCCATCGCCCGAGCACGGCAAGGTCGCACCGCCGGCCGCGAAGTAAGGGAGGACGCACAACATGACCACCCACGACAACATCGTTCTCAACGTCAGCGGCGCGTCCAAGCGCTTCGGCGGCGTGCAGGCCCTGTCCGACGTCGGCATCCAGATCCAGCGCGGCCAGGTCTACGGCCTGATCGGCCCCAACGGCGCCGGCAAGACGACCTTCTTCAACGTCATCACGGGCCTGTACGTGCCGGACGGCGGCAGTTTCGCGCTGGGCGGCACGCCCTATCAGCCCCAAGCCGTGCACCAGGTCGCCAAGGCCGGCATCGCCCGCACCTTCCAGAACATCCGCCTCTTTGCCGACATGACGGCCATCGAGAACGTGATGGTCGGCCGCCACATCCGCACCAAGTCCGGCCTGATCGGCGCGGTCTTCCGCACGCCGAAGTTCAAGGCCGAGGAGGCCGCCATCAAGGCACGTGCCCAGGAGCTGCTGGACTATGTCGGCATTGGCGAGTATTCGGACTACAAGGCGCGCACGCTGAGCTATGGCGACCAGCGCCGCCTGGAGATCGCCCGGGCCCTGGCCACCGACCCGCAGCTGATCGCGCTGGACGAGCCCGCCGCCGGCATGAACGCGACGGAGAAGGTCGTGCTGCGCGAGCTGATCGACCGCATCCGCAATGACGGCCGCACCATCCTGCTCATCGAGCACGACGTGAAGCTGGTCATGGGGCTGTGCGACCGCGTGACGGTGCTGGACTACGGCAAGCAGATCGCCGAAGGCACGCCCTACGACGTGCAGCGCAACGAGAAGGTGATCGAGGCCTACCTCGGCGCCGGCCACAAGAACCATTGAGAGGGACGAAAAACATGGCACAAACCCTTCTCAAAGTCAGCGGCCTCAAGGTCGCCTACGGCGGCATCCAGGCCGTCAAGGGCGTCAACTTCGAGGTGCGCGAGGGCGAACTCGTGTCGCTGATCGGCGCCAACGGCGCCGGCAAGACGACGACCATGAAGGCCATCACCGGCCTGCAGCCCATTGCTGCTGGCAGCGTGGAATATCTCGGCAAGGCCATCAAGGGCCAGGGCGCCTGGGACCTGGCCAAGCAGGGCCTGGTCATGGTGCCAGAAGGCCGTGGCACCTTCACGCGCATGACCATCACCGAGAACCTGCAGATGGGCGCCTACAACCGCAGGGATGGCGAGGTGCAGGCCGACATGGACAAGGTCTTCACGCTGTTCCCGCGCCTGAAGGAGCGCGCCAAGCAGCTGGCCGGCACCATGTCCGGCGGCGAGCAGCAGATGCTGGCCATGGGCCGCGCGCTGATGGCCCGCCCCAAGGTGCTGCTGCTGGACGAACCGTCCATGGGCCTGTCGCCCATCATGGTGGACAAGATCTTCGAGGTGGTGAACGACATCCACCAGCAGGGCGTGACGGTGCTGCTTGTCGAGCAGAACGCTAGCCGCGCGCTGCAGCTCGCCAACCGCGGCTATGTGATGGAGTCGGGCGAAGTGACGATGGAGGGCGAGGGCAGTGCCCTGCTGAACGACCCGAAAGTCCGCGCAGCCTACCTCGGCGAGTAAGCGGCTAGTTCGCCAAAGAAAAGCGCCCGGCACTGCCGGGCGTTTGTTTTGGTGGACCGCGCTTAGAGGCTGGCCACCACGCTCACATCCGTTACACCGGCCGCGACACGAACGGTCTTGACGCTGGCGACCGGGCTTGCCGGTGCCGTGCCGCCGACCTGGCGCGCCATCTTCTTGAAGGTGCAGAGCAGCTCGGTCTTGCTCAGCGACACGACGGCATAGCCCTGGGCGTCGCTGTCGACGTGCTTGATCCAGGGGTTGTTGACCGTCGGCGGCACGCCCGTCGTCGAGTTGGCGAAGGGGTTGAGGCGCTTGACGATTTCCGAGGCCGGCACGAAGTTGGCCGGGATGCCCAGGGCCGTGGCCAGCGACTGCTGGATCAGGCCGTAGAGCGTCATCGCGGCGACCGACTTGGCGGCGCCGGCCAGGCCGGCGATGGTGCCCGCGACGATGGTGCCCATATTGCCGTTCTGGGTCTCGTCGAAGGTGTTGATGATGGCCCTGGACAGCGTGGCCGTCGGCGCGAAGGCCGCGGCCGGCACCTTGCCCGCGAGGATGGCGCCCTGCACGGCAGCCTGGATGGCGGCCGTGTTGCTCAGGTCGGTCACGCCCGCGGCGATGGCGATGGCGGCGCTCAGCATCTGGATGGCGATGCCCTCGGCCTCGGCCTCGCTCGTGGCCACCAGCGGCTTCAGCGCCGCGAACGTCGGCTGGGTGGCCGCGCTGTAGAAGTAGCTGAAGTTGGAGTTGCTGGACACGCCGGCCGTGACGAGGTCGACCATCGCTGGCACTTGCGTGGCGGCGTCGTAGTCGGCCATGACCACGCCGGCATAGAAGGCGTGGATGTCACCGGTGACGGCCACGACGTTCTTCACGCCCTTGGCGAGCAGCTGGCCCATCAGGTATTTGCGCTCGGCGTTGAAGCCGTCCCACTGGTCGGCGTTCAGCACGAACTTGGCCTTGAAGGCGGCCGGCGCGGTCGGGATCTTGTTGCCGTCCATGCCCATGCGCAGCAGCGAGACCTCGTTGCCCCAGACCTTCCACTGGGCGGTCGACGTCGTCATCGTCTGCACCCACCACTGGCGCTGGGCGCCACCGAGCACGCTGACCAGGGCCAGCGGATCGGGCAGGCCGGCGCCGGCCGTCAGCTTGGCGGTCTCGACGGCCGACAGCGTGGCCTGCGGCACCAGGTAGCGCGCACCGATGGAGCCGACGGCCTGGCCCGTCAGCGGGCTGGGTGCGGCTTCGGGGATGAGGTGGTCGGCGCGGTAGAGGCGCTGGTCGGTCATGACCAGGTGCATCAGCCTGCCGAACTTCAGGTCGCGGTAGATGCGGATGCCGGTGATGCCCTGGCCGGGGTCCAGCGTGAAGCTGATGTCGGCCGGCATGTTCTCGAACCAGGCCTGGTTGGCCGACATGCGGCGCGAGGTCTGGGCCGTGTTGTCGCCGACCTGGGTGGTCGCGTTGAAGGTGCCGTTGTCGTAGGTCTCGCGGTCCTGCCAGCAGTCGTCGCTGAACTCGTGGTCGTCCCAGACGGCGACGAAGGCGAAGCGCTCGTGCAGGTTCTGCAGGCGGCGGTCGGTGCGGTAGCGCTTGTAGAGGTAGCGGTAGTCGGCCAGCGTCGTCGCGTACTTGCCGCCCGTGGGCAGGGTCGTGCCGGCGGGCAGGGCCAGCGCGGTGTGGGCGCTTTCGACGCCACCCGCCTGGTAGTCGGCGCCGACGGCCTCGTAGATGTAGTCGCCGAGGTGGACGACGAAGTCGATGTTCTCCTGGGCCAGCGTGTCCATGCCGGCCCAATGGTTCACGCTCCAGTCCTGGCAGGACACGAAGGCGAAGTTCAGCGTGCTGATGTCGGCGTCGGCGGCCGGCGCCGTCTTGAAGCGGCCGATGCGCGAGACGCTGCTGCCTGCGGTGAACTGGTAGTAGTAGACCGTGGCCGGCTGCAGGCCGCTGATGCGGTGGCGCAGCGTGTGGTCGTAGAACTCGTAGACCGGCACGTCCGCGGTGGCGTCGGCGGTGCCCGTCAGCGCCGAGGTCGTGCCCAGCAGTGCGGCATTGCCGGCGGCGCTGCTGATCTTCAACGTCACGTTGTAGCTGCCGCCACCCGTGGCGCTGGTCACGTCATCGGCGCTGCTGGGCACCACGCGGGCCCACAGCACCGCGCCATCGGGCTTGGGGTCGCCCGAGGCGACCGACTGCGGGAACTTGAACGTGCCGCTGGCGGCGGCCGTCGTCGGCAGCGGCGTGCTGCTGCCGGGGAAGGTGGCGGGCAGGGGCTCGATGGGGGCCCCGGCATCGCCGCCACCGCCGCAGCCGACGAGGCTGGACAGGGCGGTGGAGGCGGTGATCAGGGCGCCCGCTTGAGCGGCGCTGCGGCGAAGAAAACTGCGGCGATCCATGATGTTCGCCTCCTCAGAACTTGTAGTTGAACTGGACACCGAAGATGGTGGCCTTGGTGGTGTAGTTGCCGCGCGCGGTTGCGTAGGAGCAGTTGCACGGCGTCTCGCCCTCGGCGTCATCGGTCGCGTTCATCGCGGCGTCCTTCAGCTTCACCTTGCCGAAGGAGAAGTCGACGCTGGCGCTGTCCGTCACGGCCAGGTTGGCTCCCAGGGCGACCCAGGTGCGGTGGGCATCGGGCAGGGCCGGGCTGCGCGTGGCCGAGGGCACCGGCGACAGGTCCTTGCTGTAGCCGGCCCGCAGCAGCAGCGACGGCAGGGCCTGCCAATGCGCGCCGACGGACACCTTGGTGCTGTCCTTCCAGTGCTCGGGCGTGATGGAGTCGGCCGTCGAGTTGGCGAAATCGATGCGCAACTGCTGCAGGCGCGAGTCGCGCGTCCAGGTGAAATCGGCCATCACGGCGATGGTCGGCGTCAGCTGCTGGAAGCCGTGCAGCGAGACAGACTCGGGCGTGCGCACGGCAAGGCTGACGTCGGAGTCGTTGTGGTCCAGCGCCGACGTGCCGTTGTAGGGCTTGCCGGTGATCGCGGCGAGCACTTCGGGCGGCAGGTTGCTCGGCTGCGTCCAGTCGGCCGTCCCCTTGAGCTTGTGACTGACGCTGCTGCGGTAGGCCAGGCCCACGCGCGTGCCGGCGGCCGGCTCCCACAGCGCGGACAGGTTGAAGCCCAGGCCCCAGTCCTTGCCCTCGACGGCGATAGAGCCGTCATAAGCGCTGTTGCCGAAGATGACAGCCGCCTGCTGCTGCAGCTGCAGGGCCAGGCCCGGCGCGCCGGCCGCGGCGGCCTGTTGTGCGGCACCGAGCAGGCCCTTGGCATAGGCCGAGGCGTAGGGCACAGCGCGCTTGAGCTTGCCTTCCATGTATTGCAGGTTGATGCCGCCGGCCAGCGACAGCTCGGGCGTGGCCTTCCACGCGACATTGGGGTTCAGCGCGAAGGACTTCAGTTCGACCTTCTGCAGGTTGTAGCGGCCGCCCCAGTCATCGCGGTACTCGAGCTTGGTGCCCCAGGGCACGAAGAAGCCGACGCCGTAGGCCAGCGTGTCGGAAGCCCTGTAGGAGGCATACATATGGGGCACGACGGCGGCCTTGGCGAAGCTCATCGTGTCACCGGTGGTGCCGGTCGGGCGCGACTGCAGGCCGGTGCCGGGCAGGGAAATGTAGGAGCCCTGGTCGGTGAACTTGGTCTTGGGGTCGACGTAGTCGATGACGCCGGAGAAGTTCCAGCCGCTGAGCCTTGTCATGCCGGCGGGGTTGGCGAACAGCGTGCTGGCGTCGGCGGCCTCGGCGCCGTTGGCATTGGCCGTGCCTTCGGCAGCGGCGCTCTGGGTGCCGAAGCGGTAGCCGGCGGCCTCGGCCGTCAGGGCCAGTGGCAGCAGCGCCATGGCGACCAGCAACGGGCGCAGCGCGCCCGCGGGACGTGGGGTCTTCATGATGTATTTGTCTCCGTAATCGTGCGTAACCGATGCGAATTGTGCGCATCGGTCGTGTCACGTCGAGGACAAAACCGGTCGAGACAAACCCTGGACTGGGGAGAGCTCTCTAGGTGTTGGCTGGGCGCAACCGCCCAGCCAACTTAGGGGCTGGACTCAGGCCAGACGCACGAGCTTGGAGCGCGCCCAGTCATCGGCCACGCGGGCGGGCGTCGAGTCGGCAGTCTGCACGCGCTGCAGCAGCTCTTCGACGCGCTCGGCGATCTTGCTGACCTCGGCCATCACGGCGGTCTCTTCGCCCTCATTGCGGTACTCGCGGGCCACGCTGATGATGCCGCCGGCATTCACCAGGTAGTCGGGCAGGTAGCAGATGCCGCGGCGCTGCAGCGCGTCGCCGTCGTCCGGCGTGGCGAGCTGGTTGTTGGCCGCGCCGGCGATCAGCTTGGCGCGCAGCGTCGGCACCGTCTTCTCGTTCAGCGAGGCGCCCAGTGCGCAGGGCGCCAGCACGTCGACGTCGGCAGCCAGGATGTCCGCCACGCTGGCGGCTGTGGCGCCGAACTGCGCCACCGCGCGCTCGACCTTGGCGGCGTCCACGTCAGCCACGACCAGCTTGGCGCCGGCCTTGTGCAGGAACTCGGCCAGATGCCAGCCCACCGCGCCCAAGCCCTGCAGCGCGACGCGCACGCCTTCCAGCGAATTGCGGCCCAGCACGAGGCGGGCGCCGGCCTGGATGGAGACGAACACGCCCCAGGCCGTCTTGGGGCTGGGGTCGCCACCGAAGGCGGCTTCGCGCGGGATGCCGCTGACGAAGGGCGTCACGGCCTGCATGCCACGCATGTCGGCGGTGGTGGTGCCGACGTCTTCAGCCGTGATGTAGGCGCCTTGCAGCGACTGCACGGCGCGGCCGAAGGCGGCGAACAGGGCCGGGCGGTCGAAGGCGCCCTCGGGCTTCAGGATGACGGCCTTGCCGCCGCCGAAGGGCAGGTCGGCCAGCGCGTTCTTCAGGCTCATGCCCTGGGACAGGCGCAGCGCGTCGTTCAGCGCCGCGGCTTCGGATTCGTAGTGCCACAGGCGGCAGCCGCCGAAGGCGGGGCCGCGGGCGGTGCTGTGCACGGCGAGGATGGCCTTGAGGCCGGTGGCTGGGTCGGTGGCGAGCAGCACGCGCTCATGGGCAGCTTGCTCGGGCAGGCCGAAGAGGGAGGTCGGGTTCATGCGTTGGGCGCTTTTGGCGCGGCAGTGAGGGAGGGCAGCCACGCTTTTGGCGCAGCCGGCGGCGATTTTAAGGGACCACCCGCCGCGGCCTCGGCAGGCCCGCAGCGCGGTTAACCTTCGCACCCATGACGACATAGGCGCGGACGACAGCGCCAAGGGGAGTTGGACGTGCGGGCCCTGTTGATCGACGACGAGGATCTGGTGCTGGAGGGGCTGGAGGCTTTCCTCCAGGTGAGCATGCCCGACCTCAGCCTGGACAAGACGGCTGAGCTGGCGGTGGCCGTCGAGCTGGCCGCGAACGTGCCCTATGAGCTGACGCTGCTGGACTGGCATCTGACGGGGGCGGACGGGCGGCCACAGGACGGCCGGGCGGTGATCGAAGCCCTGCGCGCGGCCGGGTCGCGGGCGCCCATCCTGGTGGTGTCGGGCGGTGACCCGACGCCCTGGCCGCAGCGGGTGTTTGACCTGGGGCTCGCCGGCTTCGTGCCCAAGCGCGCCAGTGGCGCCACGCTGCTGGAGGCCATCAGGATTGCCCTGGGCGGCGGCGTTTTCCTGCTGGACCGGGCCTTGCAACAGCGCGCGCATGTGGCGACCGTGCCGCCGCAGGACACGCCGCCCTCTGCCGATGACGTGGTCGCCCTGCAACTGCGCTTCCCCGCGCTGACCGAACGCCAGGCCGAGGTGTTTCGCGTCATGTTGCGCGGCGCCAGCAACAAGGAGATCGCCCGCGAACTCGACATTGGCGTCAACACCGTGCACACCCATGTGCGCGGCGTGCTGGCCGCGGTGGGGGCGCAAAGGCGCGGCGAGGCGGTGTTCCGTGTCGTCGGTGGCGGCCAGGCATGACGCCTGAAACGGCGCAGTCGGCGCTGGCGCGCCGGCTGGTCATGGCGCGTGCTCAGGTGCTGCGGGCGCAGTGGCCCATCACGCTGGCGCATGCCCTTGTGGCCTGGGTGCTGTGGCGCGATGGCCTGGCGACTGCCGCGGCCGCCTGGTTCGTGGTCATGACGGGCGTCAACCTCGCGCGCAGCTGGCAGTTGCCCAAGCTGTCCGCCGTCACCGAGGAGGAAGCGCAGCGGGTCAGCCGCATTGCTTTCAACTGGCTGGTGGCCATCGGCCTGCTGCGACCGGTCCCGGTGCTGCTGACGCTGCTGGGTCATGACGCGCAAGGCCTCTACCTGATCACCATGGTCATGCTGGGCCTGACGGTGGGTGGCGCACCCAATCTGGCGGGCCTGATGCACCTCTACGACGTCTGGGCGGCACCGCTGTTCCTGGCTTTTTGCGGCGTGTGGCTGGCGCGCGCCGATGTCGAAGGCGTTGCGATCGCGCTGCTGCTGGCCATGTTCTTCTTCGTGCTGCGTTCCTATGTGCGGGACTACGGCGCCGTGCTGGCCCGCGAGATGACCTGGGCCGAACAGCTGCGCGTGGAGCGCGACCGGGCCGAGGAGGCCATCGTGGCCCGGGGGCGCTTCTTCGCCGCGGCCAGCCACGATTTGCGCCAGCCCATCGCCGTGATGCGCTGGTATGGCGAGGCCGTCGAGGAGCACGCCCGGCAGCTGGATCATGCGGGGCTGAAGCAGATTGGTGAGGGCATCGCCCGGGCGATGGCGCGCGCCGACCCGCTGCTGGCGCAGTACCTGGAGATCTCGCGGCTGGAGGCGCATGAGGCGGCCTTGCCGCTGAGCGCCGTCGACCTGAGGGCGCTGTTGCAGCAGACGGCCGAGGCCTGGGCGCCCCAGGCCCGCGAGCGCGGCTTGGCCGTGGTGGTCGATGCGCCCGAGGTCGCGACCCTCGCCTTGGGCAACGAGGCCGCGCTGCGGCGCATCCTCGACAACCTGGTGGCCAACGCGATCAAGTTCACGCCGGCCGGCACGGTGACGCTGGCGGCCGAGGCCGGAGCGCCCGGGCGCTGGCATGTCAGCGTCAGTGACACCGGCATCGGCATCGCCCCTGCCGACCAGCATCAGGTCTTCGACGACTTCTTCCAGATCGGCAATGCCGCGCGTGCCGGCGACAAGGGCGTGGGCCTGGGGCTGTCCATCGCGCGGCGCCACGCCGAGCGCCTCGGCAGTTCATTGCGGTTGAGCAGCATGCCGGGCCAGGGCAGCCGCTTCGAGTTCGAGCTGGCGGCGGCCGGTGGCGGGTCGGGGCCCGTCGCGGCGGTTGCCGAGGATGCGTCGGACCGCTTGCCGGCAGCGCTGAAGTTCCTCGTCGTCGATGACGATGTCGATGTCCAGCAGGCCTTGAAGGCGCGCCTGGAGGCCAGGGGTTCGACGGTGCGGACGGCTTCAGCCTCGGGCGAGGCGCTGAGCGTCTGGCGCGGCGGCTATCGGCCGGACCTCGTGCTCGCCGACTACCGTCTCGGTGACGAGAAAACCGGCGCCGAGCTGATCGCCGCGCTGCGCGCCGAAGGCTGCGAGGCGCCCGCCCTCATCATCACCGGCGATACCGCGCCGGACCGCCTGGCCGCGCTCGCCCGCAGCGGTCTGGAGGTGCTGCACAAGCCGGTCAACGACGCCTTGCTGGTGCAGGCGGTGCGGCGGCTGCTGGCCAAGGCGCCCGTCTGACGGCTCAGGGCCCCTGGAAGCCGCCACTGCGCAACGTGAGGACCAGGGTGTCGCGCCAGCCGCGCTCGCCGGCGACCAGCGGCTGGATGGGCGTGGTCTCGTGGATGACGCGGGCGTCGTCCAGCAGCAGCGTCGTCCAGGGCTGGGTCATCGTGAAGCGCTGGCCCGCCGG
The DNA here is from genome assembly GCF_056403315.1 of Roseateles sp. P2_H4. Classification (NCBI taxonomy): domain Bacteria; kingdom Pseudomonadati; phylum Pseudomonadota; class Betaproteobacteria; order Burkholderiales; family Sphaerotilaceae; genus Roseateles; species Roseateles sp. P2_H4. The sequence goes on from NZ_JBFUFR010000018.1 coordinate 46,716, forward strand.
GCCGTCGGCGTCGAAGACACGCGATTCGCCACCCTTGATGCCGTGGCGGCCGACGAAGAGCACGGCCACCAGGTCGACGCCGTCGCGGTGAGCGCCCTCGGGCGTCGGGCGGCCGATGCCGTCGCTGGTGTCGATGCGAAAGGGATGGGCCTCGATGAACCAGGGCTGCTCGCCCTTCAACGCCGAGGCGGTCCTGGCCAGGCCCAGCAGCAGCGCGGTCCATGCAGGCGAGGTGACCATCTCCTGAGCCAGCGGCACGAACCAGCGCTGGATGCCGCCGTGCAGGGCGTTGTAGTCCAGCGGCTGCCAGTGGGCGCGATGGGGTTGAAGAGTCAGCGTGCCGCCGTCGGCGACGAAGCAGCCGTGGCGGCGGAAGCGGTAGCGGCCGCCGTCGCGCAGATAGCCATCGAGCGGCAGGTCGTCCCAGCAGGGCTTGAGGGCATCGAGATCGGTCGCCGATGCACCGAGCACGCTCAGCGAGCTCGGCGACAGCACGGCCTCGCCGTCGCGCCTCAGCGCGTCGACGACCTCAGCGGCAGCGGTCCATGGCGGCTCGAACATCAGTGCTTGTCTGCTTCAGAGGTGAAGGCATCCGCATAGAACTCCTCGTCAGGCAGCTTGCACTGCGCGACGAAGTCCTTGTGAGCGGACTCGACCATGATGGGCACGCCGCAGGCATAGACCTGGTGGCCGGAGAGATCGGGCTGGTCCTGCATGACGGCACGGTGGACGAAGCCGGTGCGGCCCGTCCAACCGGCATCGGGCTCCGACAGCACGGGCACATAAGTCAGCTGTGGCCACTCGGCGGCGGCCTGCGCGGCCCAGTCGTTCAGGTAGAGGTCGGCCTGCTTGCGCGCGCCCCAGTACAGCACCATGGGCCGGGTCGACTCGATGTGGCGGGCGCGCTCGATGATGGCCTTGATGGGCGCGAAGCCCGTGCCGCTGGCCAGCAGCACGATGGGTTTTTCGCTGTCCTCGCGCAGGAAGAAGCTGCCGAAGGGGCCTTCCATGCGCAGGATGTCCTTCTCCTTCAGCGCGCCGAAGACGTGGTCGGTGAACTTGCCGCCGGGCATGTGGCGGATGTGCAGTTCGATCTGGCCGGGCAGGCTGTGCGGCGCATTGGCCATCGAGTAGCTGCGGCGCGAGCCGTCGCGCAGGATGAACTCGACGTACTGGCCGGCGCGGAACTGGAAGTTCTGGTTGGCGGCGAGTTGCATCGTCAGCACGGCGACGTCGGCAGCGGGGCGCAGGATGGTGGTCACGCGGCTGGGCAGCTTCAGCACCGGGAACTCGCCGGCGCCAGGGACCGTGCGGGCTTCGATGGTGCAGTCGGTCTGGGGGCGGGCGCAGCAGGTCAGCACGAAGCCGGCGGCCTCTTCCTCAGCCGACAGCGCCTTGGGCTGGTGGTTGCCGTGGATGACGGCGCCCTCCAGCAGCTTGCTCTTGCAGGAGCCGCAGGCGCCGTCCTTGCAGCCATAGGGCAGGCCGACGCCATTGCGGATGGCTGCGGCGAGCAGGGTGTCGTCGCCCTCGGTCTGGTAGACGCGGCCGGCGGGCTGGATGGTGATCTGATGGGACATGAGCTTCCGAAAAGGCAGCGGCCCCGCACGAGATGCCCGGGGCCGTAGACTGCGCCGCATTTTGCCCGAGGCATGAAATCCCGACTCTTGATCATTGGTTGCGGTGACGTCGGTCTGCGCGTGTTGAAGCTGCTGGCCGGTCGCTGGCGGGTGTTCGCGCTGACGTCCAGCCCGTCGCGGGCCGACGCCTTGCGCGCTGCGGGTGCCGTGCCGCTGGTCGGCAATCTGGACGAGCCGGCGACCTTGGCCCGCCTGGCCGGCCTGGCCGATCTCGTGCTGCACCTCGCACCACCGGCTCGCGATGGCGAGGCGGACCTGCGAACCCGCCACCTTCTCTCGGCCCTCGCGCGCAAGGCGCCGGCGGCGCTGGTCTACGCCAGCACGACCGGCGTCTACGGCGATTGCGCCGGCGCCTTGATCGACGAGACGCGGGCCCTCGAGCCGTCGACCGACCGCGCCCGCCGCCGCGTCGACGCCGAAGCCCAGCTGCGCGCCTTCGGCCGCCGCCACGGCACGCGCGTCAGCCTGCTGCGCATCCCCGGCATCTACGCCCGCGACCGCGAGGGTGGTCATCCCCGTGAGCGCCTGGCGCGTGGCACGCCGGTGCTGCGGCGCAAGGACGATGTCTTCACCAACCACATCCACGCCGACGACCTGGCCCATGCCTGCCTGCTCGCGCTGCTGCGCGGCCTGCCTCAGCGCGCCGTCAATGTCTGCGATGACAGCCAGCTGCTGATGGGCGACTACTTCGACCTGGCCGCCGACCTGACCGGTCTGCCGCGACCCGAGCGCATCAGCCGCGCCGAAGCAGCCGAAAGGATGTCGGCCATGCAGCTGAGCTTCTGGAGCGAATCGCGCCGCCTGGGCAACGCCCGCCTCAAGCGCGAACTGCGGCTGCGGCTGCGCTACCCGACGCCGAAGGACGGCCTATAGGGCCCGTTCGCGTCACGGCAGTGGCTCCTGACGGATGGCCTTCCCTTCGGGTTGTGGCCAGAAAGCCCGCGCGCTGCGTTGCGAAGCCTCGCTKGGGGCCTACCCAAGCTTCGTTCCGCGCCTTGCTCGCGGGCTTTCTGGCCACAACGCGGCCCGCTGATGTGGCGCTAGCGGACCCTACCCGCGCCGGCGCGGCGAGCGCCAGTGGCGGATCAACAGCCAGGCGCCCAACATGCCGCCCAGGTGGGCGAAGTGGGCCACGTTGGGCGGGCCGAAATCGAATATGCGGGAGCCAAGGATGAGTTCCAGGCCGCCGAAGATCGCGACGAAGTACTTGGCCTTCATCGGGATGGGAGGGATCAGCGGCACGATGATGCGGTTGGGGAACAGCATGCCGAAGGACAGCAGCAGGCCGAAGATCGCGCCCGAGGCGCCTACCGTGGGCGAGTTGGCGTTCGTGACCCAGGTGAACAGCAACTGCACCAGTGCGGCGGTCAGCGCGCTGGCGATCAAGATCTGCAGATAGCGCTTGGGTCCCCAGACCCGCTCCAACTCGCCGCCGAACATCCACAGGCCGAGCATGTTGAACAGCAGATGCGTGAAGCTGCCGTGCAGGAAGACGTAGCTAAGCAGCTGCCAGGGCAGGAAGGCACCCGACTTCAGCGGCCACAGCTCGAACCACGGCGCCAGGAAGGGGAAAAGATAGAAAAAGCAGAAAGCACCGACGCAGGCCAGGATGAAGGCTTTGGTGACCGAAGGCAGCGGGGGCATGAGTCGCGCGGTTTGCGCCAGGGGAGGGCGCCTGCACCAGGAGGGCCGGTGCTTACCGTTTTGAGTATGCCAGGGGTTGGCGTGCTGTTTCGTTTGGTGCCTCGGGCCGGACTCGAACCGGCACACCTTGCGGCGGGGGATTTTGAGTCCCCTGCGTCTACCGATTTCGCCACCGAGGCCCGTCGGAAACAGCTTTTCTCGCCGTTGCAGCGAGGGGCTGGATTATGCACTCGCTAAGGGTCGGTCTTTGATCGCGCTGCCACAATCGCCGCCATGAGCTATCCGACCCTCGAAGACGTCATCGGCGCCACGCCCCTGGTGAGGCTGCAGCGCCTGCTCGGCGCCGATGCGCGTGGCAACGTGATCCTGGCCAAGCTGGAGGGCAACAACCCGGCCGGCTCCGTGAAGGACAGACCCGCCATCAGCATGATCAAGCGTGCCGAGGAACGCGGCGAGATCAAGCCGGGCGACACGCTGATCGAGGCGACCTCGGGCAATACCGGCATCGCGCTGGCCATGGCGGCGGCCATCCGCGGCTACCGCATGGTGCTGATCATGCCGGAGGACCTTTCCATCGAGCGCGCCCAGACCATGAAGGCCTTTGGCGCCGAACTCATCCTGACGCCCAAGACCGGCGGCATGGAATACGCCCGCGACCTGGCCGAGCAGATGGCCGGCGAAGGCAAGGGCCGGGTGCTGGACCAATTCGCCAATGCCGACAACCCGCGCGCCCATTACGAGACGACCGGCCCCGAGCTGTGGCAGGACACGGGTGGGCGCATCACGCATTTCGTCAGCGCCATGGGCACGACGGGCACCATCACCGGCGTGTCGCGCTTCCTGAAGGAAAAGAACCCGGCCGTGCGCATCGTCGGCGCCCAGCCGGCCGAGGGCTCGCGCATCCCCGGCATCCGCAAATGGCCCGAGGCCTATATGCCCAAGATCTACGACCCGAGCGGCATCGACGAACTGGTGCTGGTGGGGCAGAGCGACGCCGAAGACATGGCGCGCCGGCTGGCCCGCGAGGAAGGCCTGTTCGCCGGCATCTCGGCCGCGGGCGCCTGCTGGGTGGCGCTGCAGATCGCGCGCCGCGTCGAGAACGCGACCATCGCCTTCATCGTCTGCGATCGTGGCGATCGCTATCTGTCCACGGGCGTGTTTCCTGCATGAAGCCTTACCGCTTCTGCCCGGACTGCGCGACCGAGCTGGCCCTCATCACGCAGGCCGAGGACGGTGGGGACAAGGAGCGCCTGCGCTGCCCGGCCTGCGGCTTCACGCACTGGAACAACCCGACGCCGGTGCTGGCCGCCGTCATCGAATGCACGGACCGCGAGGGCCAGGTGCTGCTGGCGCGCAATGCCGCCTGGCCGGGGCGCTTCTTCGGGCTGATCACGGGCTTCATGGAGTCCGGCGAGACACCCGAGGACGGCATCCGCCGCGAGATCGCCGAGGAGACCTCGCTGGAGGTCGATTCACTGAACCTGCTCGGCGTCTGGGATTTCCAGCGCATGAACCAGATCATCATTGCCTACCATGCGGCGGCGCGCGGCGACATCCGCCTGTCGCCCGAGCTGGCCGAGTACAAGCTGATCGCCCCCGAAGACGTGCGCTGCTGGCCGCAGGGCACGGGCCAGGCGCTGGCGACCTGGCTGCGGTCAAAGGGCATCGAACCCCAATGGCTCGACCTCAAGCGAGAATGACGCCATGGACGTCCAACGCGAGATCGACACCCGGGGCCTGAACTGCCCCTTGCCCATCCTCAAGGCCAAGAAGGCGCTGGCTGAGATGCAAAGTGGCGAGCTGCTGCGGGTGGTCGCAACCGACCCGAGCTCGACGCGCGACTTCCAGGCCTTTGCACGCCAGACGGGCAATGAACTCGTGGCCCAGGAAACCCGGGCCGACGAGTTCATTCATGTGCTGCGCAGACGCTGAGCAGGCCCTGGTCAGTTGAGGACAGAGCTACTCGCTGCGCTCGGTCGGTCTGTCCCGCAAAGCCTTAGAGATTCAGGCCCTGCAGGAATTCCTTGAAGCCCGGGCCCAGTTGCGGGTGGGCCAGGGCCAGTTCGACATTGGCCTGCAGAAAGCCTTCCTTGCTGCCGCAGTCGTAGCGCTTGCCGTCGTAGCGGTAGGCGAACACCTTTTCACGGCGCAGCAGGCCGGCGATGCCGTCGGTCAGCTGGATCTCGCCACCCACGCCGCGCGGCTGGTTGGCGATCTCGTGGAAGACGCCGGGCGTCAGGATGTAGCGGCCGGCCACGCCCAGGCGTGACGGTGCGTCTTCCGGAGCCGGCTTCTCGACGATGCGGTTCACGTCCATCAGCTGGTCGTTGACGTGGGTGCCGGCGACGATGCCGTAGCGGCGGGTGTGTTCGGCCGGCACTTCCTGCACGGCCAGGATGGAGGCACGCCAGTCGGCGAACTGCTCGACCATCTGCTTGAGGATGGGGGTGTCGCCGACCATCAGGTCATCGGCCAGCAGCACGGCGAAGGGCTCGTTGCCCACCAGGCGCTGGCCGCACAGCACGGCGTGCCCGAGGCCCAGGGCCTGGGCCTGGCGCACATAGATGCACTCCATGTCATCGGGCTTGACCGAGCGCACGACGTCCAGCAGATCCTGCTTGCCCGCCTGCTCCAGGGCGACCTCGAGCTCGAAGGTCATGTCGAAGTGATCCTCGATCGGGCGCTTGTGGCGGCCGGTCACGAAGATCATCTCGCGCACGCCGGCGGCATAGGCTTCTTCGACCGCGTACTGGATCAGCGGCTTGTCGACGACCGGCAGCATCTCCTTGGGCTGGGCCTTGGTGGCCGGCAGGAAGCGCGTGCCGAGGCCCGCGACCGGGAAGATGGCTTTGGTGATCGGCGATTTGGGCGAAGAGGCCATGAACGTAAACTCGTTTGACGGGGGGCGCGCGGATTTTGTCACGCGGGGCATGACGGTCAGCGTAGGACGCCCTCCCTATCCCAAACATGACAGTCCTGATCCTGGAACCGTTGGAAGCCGAGGTCGTGCAGTGGCTGGCCGAGCGCCACGACGCCCGCTTTGCGCCTGAACTGGTAGGCGATCCGGAAGGCCTGATCGAGGCCTTGCAGGATTCACGCGCCCTGGTGGCGCCGCCTGAAGTGCGCATCGACGCCGAGCTGCTGCGCGGTGCGCCAGGCTTGCGTGCCATCGGCCGCGCCAGTGGTGGCGCCGAGAACATCGACATCGAGGCCTGCCGCAAGGCGGGCGTGGAGGTCGTGCGCTCCCAGTCCTCCACGGCCAGCGCCGAGGCGGAATTCGTCATCGGCGCGCTGCTCAGCCTGCTGCGCCGTGTGCCCATCGAGGGCAGCGACGGCCTGAAGGTGGGACGCGAACTGGGTTGTTCGACCATCGGCGTGCTGGGCCTGACACCCACGGCCCAGGTGCTGACGCAGTTGCTGCATGCCTTCGGTTCTCGCGTCGTCGGCTACGACCCGGGCCTGCATCCGAGCGATGCGACCTGGGCGCGCTGGGGCATGGACGCGGTTTCCCTGAGCGAACTCGTCGAGCACAGCGACGGCCTGGTGCTGCTTCAGCCCTATTTCCCGCGCTTTCGCGGCCTCATCGGCGACCGGCAGCTGGAGAACGTGCGGGTGGGTCAGGTGCTGGTCGGCCTGAGCCAGTCGGGCGTCGTCGACGAGGCGGCGCTGGGCCGGGCCCTGCGCAACGGCAAGCTGCGCGCAGCCTGGTTTGACAGCCTGGAGCCGGGCTGGCTGGAGGCGGGCCGACCCCTGCATGGCCTCTCGACGCTGCAGGTCACGCCACGGCTGGCGGGCACGACGCGGGAGTCGCGCGTGCGCGCCGCGTGGGCGGTGGCGCGCGGCCTCGACGAGCTGCTGGGCGTGCCGCCCAAGGGCAAGAAGAAGACGGCCTCGAAGAAGGCCGTCGACCACTACTGAGCCGGAATCAGGCGGGGAGACGGGCCAGCTGCTCGCGCAGGCGGGCCACGGTTTCCTTGAAGCCGGCCACGCGGGCGCGCTCCTGCTCGACGACGGCGGCCGGGGCGCGGGCGACAAAGCTCTCGTTGCCCAGCTTGGCTTCGGCCTTGGTGATCTCGCCTTCCAGGCGGGTCGCTTCCTTGGTCAGGCGGGCGCGTTCGGCCTCGACGTCGATCTCGACCTTCAGCGCCAGCCGGGCCGCGCCGTGCACCAGCACGGGCGAGGTGGCGCTCTGCCTGGCGAACTCGGCGTCATCGGCAATCAACTCGACGGCGCTGAGCTTGGCCAGCACCTTGAGCACGGCCGCCGCCTCGGWCATGAAGGACAGATCGCCGCCCACCAGCAGCGGCACGCGGTCGCTCGGGCTCAGGGCCATCTCGCCGCGCAGGCTGCGCGTGATGCCGACCACTTCCTTGAGCTGGGCCATCCAGGCATCGGCCTTGGCATCGATGCGCTCCGGCTGGCTGACGGGGTAGGGCGCCTGGCCGATGAAGTCGGTCGCCTTGCGGCCGGCCACGGGCGCGACGGTCTGCCACAGCTCCTCGGTGATGAAGGGCGCGATGGGGTGCAGCAGGCGCAGCGTCGTCTCCAGCACGCGGATCAGCGTGCGGCGCGTGGCGCGCTGCTCGGCCTCGCCGCCGGTCTGGATCTGCACCTTGGCGATTTCCAGGTACCAGTCGCAGTACTCGTCCCAGACAAAGCTGTAGACGCTGTTGGCGACGTTGTCGAGGCGGTACTCGGCAAAGCCCTGGGCTGCGGCAGCTTCCACGCGTTGCAGCTCGCTGGTGATCCAGCGGTCGGCCTGGCTGAAGGTGTTGTAGCCCGGCGGGCAGGCGCCTTGGTCATGCGCGAGGCCGCAGTCCTGGCCTTCGGTGTTCATCAGCACGAAGCGCGTGGCGTTCCAGAGCTTGTTGCAGAAGTTGCGGTAGCCCTCGCAGCGCTTGGTGTCGAAGTTGATGTTGCGGCCCAGGCTCGCGTACGACGCCATCGTGAAGCGCAGCGCGTCGGCGCCATAGGCAGGCATGCCTTCGGGGAATTCCTTCTTCACGCGGGCGGCCACCTTGGGCGCCGTCTCGGGCTTGCGCAGGCCCTGCGTGGATTTCTGGATCAGCGTGTCGAGGTCGACACCCTGGATCAGGTCCACCGGGTCCAGCACATTGCCCTCGCTCTTGCTCATCTTCTGGCCCTGCGAGTCACGCACGAGGCCGTGGATGTAGACGTCCTTGAAGGGCACCTGGCCGGTGAAGTGCGTCGTCATCATGATCATCCGGGCGACCCAGAAGAAGATGATGTCGTAGCCGGTGACGAGCACGGAGGACGGCAGGAAGAGCTCCTGCTCCAGCGTCTTCTGCGGCCAGCCCAGCGTCGAGAACGGCACCAGCGCCGAGGAGTACCAGGTGTCCAGCACGTCGGGGTCGCGGGTCAGCTCGCCCAGGTAGCCGGCGGCCTTGGCGCGGGCTTGGGCTTCGTCCTCGCTGCGCGCGACGAAGAGCTCACCGCCCGTGCCATACCAGGCCGGGATCTGGTGGCCCCACCACAGCTGGCGCGAGATGCACCAGTCCTGCAGATTGCCCATCCAGTGGTTGTAGGTGTTGACCCACTGCTCGGGGTGGAACTTGACGGCGCCGGTCTCGACGGCCGCGATGGCCTTGTCGGCAATGCTCTTGCCATCGGCGCTCGGCTTGGTGACGGCAACGAACCACTGGTCGGTCAGCATCGGTTCGATGACCTGGCCGGTGCGCTCGCAGCGCGGCACCTGCAGCTTGTGCTTCTTGACCTCGACGAGCAGGCCTTGCGCCTCGAGGTCGGCCACCACGCGCTTGCGGGCGACGAAGCGGTCCAGGCCGCGGTAGGTCTCGGGGGCGTTGTCGTTGATCTTGGCCTGCAGGTCCAGCACCGCGATCATGGGCAGCTTGTGGCGCTGGCCGACGGCGTAGTCGTTGGTGTCGTGGGCCGGCGTGACCTTGACGACGCCGGTGCCGAACTCGCGGTCCACATAGTCGTCGGCGATGACGGGAATCTCGCGGTCCGTCAGCGGCAGCTTCACGAGCTTGCCGATCAGCGCGGCATAGCGCTCATCCTCGGGGTGGACCATGACGGCCGTATCGCCCAGCATGGTCTCGGGGCGGGTCGTGGCGACCACCAGCGAGCCGGAGCCGTCCGCCAGCGGATAGCGGATATGCCACAGCGAGCCGTCTTCCTCTTCGCTCGTCACTTCCAGGTCCGACACGGCGGACTGCAGCACCGGGTCCCAGCTCACCAGGCGCTTGCCGCGGTAGATCAGGCCTTCCTCGAACAGGCGCACAAAGGTCTCGACGACGACGCCTGAGAGCTTCTCGTCCATCGTGAAGTACTCATGGCCCCAGCTCACCGAGTCGCCCAGGCGGCGCATCTGGCCGGTGATGGTGTTGCCGCTCTCCTGCTTCCAGTCCCAGACGCGGGCGACGAAGTTCTTGCGGCCCAGGTCGTGGCGGCTGGTGCCCGCGGCCTGCAGCTGGCGCTCGACGACGATCTGCGTGGCGATGCCGGCATGGTCGGTGCCCGGCACCCACAGCGTGTTGTGGCCCAGCATGCGGTGGTAGCGCGTCAGCGAGTCCATCACCGTCTGGTTGAAGGCGTGGCCCATGTGCAGCGTGCCGGTTACGTTCGGCGGCGGCAGCTGGATGCTGAAGGAGGGCTTGGCCTGGTCCAGGGTCGGCTCATAGAGGCCGGCGGCTTCCCACTTGGGGCCCCAATGGGCTTCCAGGGCGGCGGGTTCGAAGGACTTGGCGAGTTCGGTCATGGTGGTCTAAAGCCAACGGGGCGACCCCTTGCGGAAGCCGCCCCGTAGATGGGCTGTGGGATGCGACGATTGTCCTATATGCGCCGCGGCCTCCGACTCAGGCGCGCTTGCGGCGGCGCGCGAGCAGGCCGACGATGGCCAGGCCGGCTGCCAGCAGGCCCGCCGTTTGAGGCTCAGGCACCGGCGCCATCGGCACCGCCTTGGCGTAGACATAAACGCCAGTCTGCAGATAGCCCTGCGCGGCCGTCTCCCCCGGGTTGATGATCGATGCCCGCAGCTGGGCAGGCAGGTTCGAGACCATGGTGCCGCCGTAGGAAGCAAAGCTTGCCGAGCTGTGGTCGCTGGATGATTCGTCGGCGAGCCACGCGTGCAGGTAGGTGCTGCCGCCCGCCCCCTCCATCGCACCAGTAGTCGCCTGGATGGAGGGGCGGTCGGCGGTGATCACGAGCATCGTGTGAGGCGTCAGCGTGAACTTGGCGTACTGGTCGGCGTTGGCGTCGAGCTGCACGCCGGCGCTCGTCGCGGTGAGCTCAGCGGTTGCGGACCATCCCGGGGCGGAAAGCAGCGAGCCGGCCAGACTCTGCAGCGACGCGGAATGGCCACTGGTGCCGTTGGTCGCGAGGCTGAGAGCGGCGCCCACTGTCCAGGTGGTCGCGGTGAGATAGGGTTGGTGGTTCGGGCTGTTGAATGCGGCATACACATCCATATAGGTCAGTCCCCAGTCGAAACTGATGCCCGGTGCGACACCGTCGGACAAGTCCAGGTCGATAAGCTGGACCTGGACGTTGGCGATGGTGGCGGTGGCCGTGGCCGCATGGGCCGTAGCGGTGGCCAAGAGACCCAAAACCGTCATGCCGACGGCGCGCGCGATGAGGTGTCGCAAGACGTGCTCCCTTTGAATTCCGAATTCCTTGTCGCCTCGGCGGGCGGCTCCAATGTCGCGCCGCGAGTGTGGCAAGGTGAAGCGCCTCGATCGGGACCCTGCCCCCCATGGTTGCGGGGGCAGGGAGTTACTCATTGACCCGCGCCTCCTCGGCGCCGTCAGCGCGTCAGCAGCTTCAGTTGCAGCGGGCTGCCCGCACCGAAGTCCAGTGCCATGTCGAAGCGCTCGCCGGCGCGCACCGGCGGGCCGTAGAGGCTGTCCTGGGTGTCGAAGACCAGCACCAGGCGGTGGCCGGCCGGCACGTCGTAGCCGGTGGCGACCATGTCGAAGCTGAAGTCCTGCGACTGGCCCGGCGTGGCCGCATGCACGGCGCGGGCGCCATGGGTGATCAGCGTGCCGAAGCCCACCAGGTCGACGTCATAGAGATAGGCCACCAGCATGCCGCGCTTCTGCGACGGGACGGCCTTCAGCTTGAGCGTCGGTGCACCGCGCAGCTTCAGCGGCTGGCTCAGCCAGGGCCCTTCGTAGCGCACGCCGAAGGCCGGCAGCACCGTGGCCATCTGGTTGATGACGGGCAGGCCGACGCTTTCGGCCAGCGGCGACAGCACGGGGATGGGCCCGGTGGTGGCCGTGGTGTCCAGTGCGTTGCCGATGCTGTCGCGGCCGCTGGCGCTGCGGATGCCGGTCTGCAGCTCGCCCGTGATGCCGCGCCAGCACAGGCAGGAGAGCTCCCACCGCACCGCGCCGCGCGGCGTGATCTGGTAGTCCAGGTTGCGCAGCTCGGGCGCCGGCCAGGTCGACAGCGTCTCGCGGTAGCTCGCGAATTTGGGTTGCAGCGACACCTTGGGCTCGTTCTCGATGCCGTTGGGCTGGCCCTTGAGCCAGCGGTCGAACCAGCGGTGGGCCTGGTCCCAGATCGCGTTGTCGACGTCGAACAGCGCGCCGGGGATCTCGGCCGAGGCGTGGATGCCGGGTTGCAGCATCAGCTTCTTGGGGCCGGTCAGCTGGCTGAACAGGGCCAGCGACGAGTTGGGCGAGAACATGTCGTCCTGCCAGTTCTTGCCGATGAAGACCGGCGCGCCGCGCTGGTTGATGGCGGCCACCACACTGGCGGGCGAGCGCGGCCAGCCCCAGGCGGTGATCTCGGCGAGCTTGGACGCCGGCGTGTCGGGGTTCTGGATGGCGGCGTTGTACTCGGCCACGATGGGATCCAGCCGGCCGGTGAGTTGACCGGAGATCTGCAGGATGTCCAGCCAGGTCGGGTTGGGCACCTGGTTGCGGTACATCTGGTCGAGCAGCGTCGCCCAGCCCGACAGCGCCACGGCGGTCTTCAGCCGCGGCTCGTTGCCCAGGGCCAGCAGGGACAGGCCGGCGCCGTAGGAGATGCCGGCAACGCCCACGCGGGCCGGGTCGGCCGCCGTCTGGGCCAGGGTCCAGTCCAGCACACCGCTGACGTCGGCCACGTCCACCGGGCCGGCCACGCCGATGGTGCCCTCCGAATCCCAGAAGCCGCGCGCCGTGTAGGCCACGGCGATATAGCCGTCGCGCGCCAGGCGCTGCTGCTGGCCCAGGTATTCGAAGAAATCGGCCACCGCCCAGCTGGTGACGAAGATCACCGTCGGATATTTGGTGGCCGAGCCGCTGCTGGCGCCGGCGGGCAGGAAGACGTTGGCGGCCAGGCGCACGCCGTCCGGGCGCGTGACCTTCAGGCCGTTGAGGAAGCAGGTGCCATCCCGCGGCGAGATCACGCCGGGCAGGGCCAGCGGTGTGGTGTAGGTGGCGGCTTCCAGCGGCGTGGCGGCACGGCAGCTCAGGTTGGCGGCCTGGGCATTGCCCAGACCGAAGGCCAACAGGCCGCCAATGAAGGCGGCTCCCCGGGCGGCTTGGCGCCAGCCCTTTATCGAAACGTTCATGGGTGTCTCCGTCGGGGGTGGAATGAAGACGGTCGGCATCCCCGATAAAAGCACGACCGTTCGTTTTATTTTTCGAGGTCAGGGCCAGCCGCCGCCTGGGGAAATCCCGCCCGCCACGCTTGACGTTGTGAGCGGGGTACGTTCCTGCGGGTTTGGGGAGGGTGAGCTGCCGCCAAGGCGTGCTAACGGGTCCCGCGGACGAAACAAAACGAAACCCGGCGATACCGCGTCGAGATGCTCTGCACAGTGCTAACCGCAATCATGAGTGCCATCCCAACCACCGGGCCTCGAGCGCCCTCGGAGCACACCATGAACTTCTTTCGTCGCTGGCACGCCCACCACGAATTTCGCCACCACTTTGGCCACGGCCACCATGGCCATCATTTCGGCCGCCATGCTGATGGCTTTGCCCACCTCCTCCTCAACCGAATCGGTGCCAAGCTGGACCTGGACGACGAGCAGCAGCGCCGGCTCGCGGCCTGGCTCGAGCAGCTCCAGCACCAGCGCGACACGATGAGGGGCCTGGCGCGCGGCCCCGAGGTGGCCGGCCTGTTCGCCGGCGAGCAGTTCGCCCGTGAACCGGCGCAGCAGTTGCTCGACGCCAAGCTGGACGCGTTGCGCGCCGCCGGCCCCGGCCTCGTCACGGCCTTTGCCGACTTCTTTGACTCGCTCGACAACGAACAGCGCCAGGCGCTGCGCTTCATGATGCGGCGCTTCGGCCGCCATGAACGAGATGCCGCGTGATGGACGTCCACTGCGGCAAGCAGCCCCGCGGGCACTTCGTGCCGCACATCGACCGCAACCGCTGCGAGGGCAAGGGCGACTGTGTCGCCGTCTGCCCCTTCAACGTCTTCACGCTGGGCAAGCTGCCGTCCGAACAGCGCCAGGCCTTGAGCTTGTTCGGCAAGCTCAGGGGCATGGCGCATGGCTGGGAGCAGGCCTTCACGCCCAATGCCGCCGCCTGCGAGGCCTGTGGCCATTGCGTCAGTGCCTGCCCGGAGAAGGCCATCACCCTGGTGCGGGCCAAATAATGCGATATGCACCGACTGCTGCTGATTGACGACGACGAGGCCCTGGCCGGGCCGCTGATGCAATACCTCGCCCGCTTCGATCTCCAGCTCGAAGCCGTCACCCGACCCAGCGCGGCGTTGGCGCGGCTCGCGGCCGAGCGTTTCGATGCGCTCATCCTCGACGGCATGCTGCCCGAGATGGACGGCTTCGAGTTCTGCAGGCGCCTGCGCGCCGGCAACGACGCCTGGCGCGACATGCCCATCCTGATGCTGACGGCGCGTGGCGACCTGACCGACCGCGTCGTCGGCCTGGAGCTGGGTGCCGACGACTACCTGCCCAAGCCATTCGAGCCGCGCGAGCTGGCGGCCCGGCTGCAGACCATCCTGCGCCGCACACGCTTTGCGCCAGCGGCCGCGCCCGTCGTGGCCCAGCCCGCGAGCAAGCTCTGCTTCGAGGGCCTGGAGATCGACGCCTCGCGCCGCGAGGTGAAGTGCGCCAACGGTCTCATCGAGCTGACCGGCACCGAATACGAACTGCTGCTCATGCTGGCCCGCGAACCGGGCAAGGTCTTCTCGCGCGACGACATCCTGAACCGCCTGCGCGGCCAGGAGGCCGAGCTCTTCACGCGAGCGGTCGACATCCTCGTCAGCCGGCTGCGCCGCAAGCTGGAACCCTTGGCCGCGCTGAAGACGCTGCGCAACGCGGGCTACTGCTTCGCGCTGCCGGAGAAATCGTGAGACACCACCCCTACGACCACCGCTGGCGCGAGCGCTGGGACCGCAAGCAGAAGAAGCGCGCCCAGCGCATGACGCGCGACTGGGAATACCGCTGGCGCGTGCGGCACCGCTGGCACCAGCGCTGGCACCGCCACCACGCCCACTTCAAATACTCGCTGGGCGCGCGGCTGATCGCCGTCTTCATGGTGCTGGCCTGCACCAGCAGCGTCATCCTTTGGGCGTGCATAGGCAGCGCCTACGGGCTGGTGTGGGCCGTGCCCGCGCTGCTGGTCGTCACGGGGATCGCCTTCAGCATCATCCGCCACATGGTGCAGCCTTTGCATGCGCTGGCTATCGGGGCCGAAGCCTTCCGCCGCGGCGAGTTCTCGCACCGCGTGCCCGTCATCCATGGCGACGAGATCGGCGACCTGGCGCTGCGCTTCAACCAGATGGCGGCTGACATCCAGGCCATGCTGGACGGCAAGCGCGCCTTGCTGCTGGCCATGAGCCACGAACTGCGCAGCCCGCTGACGCGCGCCCGCCTGCACGCCGAGCTGGTGGGCGAGGGCGAATCGCGCGACGCGCTGCTGGGCGAGCTGGCGCAGATGCGCGACCTCATCACGGCCTTGCTGGAAAGCGAGCGGCTGGGCAGCGGCCACAGCGCGCTGCAGCTGTCGGATTGCGACCTCGGCGCGCTGGCGCAGGAGCAGGCCCAGCCCGGTGTGGAGTTGCATATCGAGCCCGATCTGCCGCCGCTGAGGCTGGACCGGCTGCGTGTGCAACTGTGCCTGCGCAACCTCGTGCAGAACGCGCTGCGCCACAACGATGCGACCCGTGGCGCCGTGCAGCTCCGCCTTGCTCGCGAGGGTTCAGGTGTGCGTCTGACCGTCCGCGACTTCGGCCCTGGCGTGCCGCCCGAGTCCCTGCCGCAACTGGGCCAGCCCTTCTACCGGCCGGATGCGGCCCGCACGCGGCACGACGGTGGCATGGGCCTGGGCCTGTGCCTGTGCCGTCTGGTGGCCGAGGCGCATGGTGGCAGGCTGGAACTGCGCAATGCCGAACCGGGCTTCGAGGCCTCGGTGCGCTTCAGCTAGGCTGGCGATCGAACCAGGGCTGTGCGGCTTCCAACTCGGCGGCCAGTTGCAGCAACAGGCCTTCCTCGCCCGGTGCCGCATTGAACTGCACGCCCAGCGGCAGGCCGTCGGCCGTCCAGTGCAGCGGCAGCGAGAGGGCCGGCGTGCCGGTCAGGTTGGCGAGCTGGGTGAAGGGTACGTGGCGCAGGCTGTCGGTCGCCATCTGCTGCACGACGCCGTCGAGCAGCCCGGCGCGCTTGAGCAGGCCCAGCAGGCCCGAGGCGCGCAGCGCGCCCAGCACGGCGATCTGCAGCGGCGGCGGGTCGCCGGTGCCGTGCAGCACGGGCGGCGAGGCCAGCGTTGGCGTCAGATAGAGGTCGTAGCGCGCATGCAGGGCGGCGAGGCTGCGTGCGTAGTCGTTCCAGCGCAGCAGCTCCAGCGTCAGCCGCTCGGCGCTGGTGGCGCGGCCGAGCGTGGCGATGAGCCGGGTCAGCGGCTCGAAGTCGGCCTCGCGGCCGCCCAGCGCAACGGCGCGGCTCATCGCGGCCGGCACCTGGCCGAAGTAGATGTGCAGAAAGCTGTTGGCCAGCGCGCGGCCGTCGATGTCCGGGCTGGCCGGCTCGACGACATGGCCAAGGCCTTTCAGCAGCGCGACGGTGCGCTCCACAGCGATGCGAGCTTCGTCGTGTACCGGCTCACCGATAGGCGAATCGGCGCACCAGGCGATGCGCAGCCGGCGAAGCGGCGAGCGCAGCTGATCCACGAAAGGGGTGCCCGGCGCGGGCAGGGCGACCGGGTCGCCGGGCTCGGGGCCGCTGAGGATGTCCAGCGCCAGCGCGGTGTCGCGCACGCTGCGCGAGATGACGCCCTCGCTGCAGGCGCCGAACCAGACTTCGCCGGCCCCCGGGCCTACCGATACGCGGCCGCGCGAAGGTTTCAAACCCACCAGCCCGCAACAGGCCGCCGGAATGCGGATGGAGCCGCCGCCGTCGTTGCCCGCAGCCATCGGCACGACACCCGCCGCGACGGCCGCCGCCGAGCCACCGCTGCTGCCGCCCGGCGTGCGCCTCACGTCCCAGGGGTTGCTGCTGCGGCCAAAGGCCAGCGGATCGGTGACGCCCTTGAGGCCCAGCTCCGGCGCATTGGTCTTGCCGAAGATGACGAGGCCGGCGTCGAGCAGGCGCCGCACGGCATGGGCATGCTCGCGCGACGGCGGCAAAGAGGCGAGGGCGCGGCTGCCCCAACTGGTGGGGACGCCGGCGTAGTCCTCGGCCACGTCCTTGATGAGACAGGGCACACCGGCCAGCGGGCCCGTGCCGACGCCGCGCACCAACTGGGCGCGGGCTTCGGCCTCCATCAGCCGGCAGACGGGATTGAGTCGGGGTTGGACCTCGGCCAGTCGCGTCAGGGCCAGGGCGAGCAGGGTTGGCGCATCGACGCGGCCGGCGGCCACCTCGGCGGCAAGCGAGGTCGCGTCATGGCGGCGATAGGTGGCGAAGTCCATGCGAGCCCTCCCTGGACGAGCTGTCGCCGGCCCTATGGGCCCGGATTGTCAGCGCCGGCGGCGGCTCAGCGCGCCCAACCCCGCCAGCCCGGCCAGCAACAGGCCGGCGGAGGCCGGCTCGGGCACGGCAGTGGCCACCCCTTGTACCGACGAGACGGAGTACGCGTATGCAGTTCCCATCAGCTGGTCTTGCGCCGACTCGTTGGAGAGACTGACCAGGAGTTGACTCGTGCCGTCAATCTGAGTCACGCCCAGCGGGCTGAGCCAAGCGACTTGCTGGGCAGAACGATAGATGGAGAAGTCCGCGGTCTGCAATGAGATGCCCACGTCAGCCCGTGCGGATTCCCCCGCCGCGCCGCCACTGACAACACTTGCATCGGCGAGCAGCAGCAACTGCGTGTGGGGTGCCAGCACGAAATTCACGTTGAAGACTTGCACCGAGCCCCGCGCAGAGTTGCTGTCGCCCCATGCCTGAGCGCTGGTCGAGACAGCAACACCCGAGCCGAGGACATCGCCCGCGAAGAGAGTGCCCGAGGCGAAGGAACTGCCGGTCTGCGACGTCAGCGGACCGAGCCCCAACCCCATGGAGGTCAGGCGCCACATCCAATCGGGATTCGGCCCATTGATGCCCTTTGTCTGCGTATCAATGCCGGCGCCACCGAAATTGGTGAAGGTGATTCCCGCCGCGATGCCGTCGTTCAGGTCGAGATCAACCACCGTGAAGTGGATGGTGCTCATGGCAGCAGTTGCCGTGGCCGCGGCGGCATGGCCGGCGACTGCCGACAGAACCGCTGCAGCCAGACCCGTGGCTAGTTGACGATGGATTCCCATCATTTCCTCCCTTGTTGTTGAGTGCGGCGCACTTTACGGGGAATGGAAATGACGGTGGGAGAGCGCCCCCGGGAATCTGGGGCGGGCTTACCCGATGAGCCTTGCTCAGGGTCCGCCTGCCAACTCTGGGCAGAACAGCACCCGTGGAAGGTGCATCCACGGGCGCTCCGGCGTTTGGTCGCTTACATGAAGAGATGCTCACCGGCGTTCTGGCTTCGCCGGAATGCGGGCCTCGCACTGCGCGCGAGGTGCTCCCCCGCGTTCCGCAGGTGATCACATGAACAAATGTTCGCCCGCATTCTCACCACCCAGGATGACGTAGTTCACCTTGCGCAAGTCCGACAACTGCGTGCCGCCCGCATACGAGATCGAGCTCTGCAGGTCTTCCTGCATCTCGCGCAGCGTGTCGGCGAACTTGCCCTTGACCGGCTCCAGGATGCGCTTGCCCTCGACATGGCGGTACTCGCCCTTGTTGAAGTCGCTCGCCGAGCCGTAGTACTCCTTGTAGAGCTTGCCGTCGACCTCGACGGTCGTGCCGGGCGACTCTTCATGGCCGGCGAACAGCGAGCCGATCATCACCATGGCAGCGCCGAAGCGCACGCTCTTGGCGATGTCGCCATGGTGGCGGATGCCGCCATCGGCCACGATGGGCTTGGTGGCGACGCGTGAGCACCACTTCAGCGCCGACAGCTGCCAACCACCCGTGCCAAAGCCGGTCTTCAGCCGCGTGATGCAGACCTTGCCGGGGCCGACGCCGACCTTGGTTGCGTCCGCGCCCCAGTTCTCCAGGTCGATGACGCCCTCGGGCGTGCCGACATTGCCGGCGATGACGAAGGTCTCAGGCAGCCTTTGCTTGATGTGGCCGATCATGCGCTGCACGCTCTCGGCATGGCCGTGGGCGATGTCGATGGTCAGGTAATCGGCGCCGACGCCCTCGGCCGCGAGCTTGTCGACCAGTTCGAAGTCGGCCGGCTTCACGCCCACGCTCAAGCTGACGAGCAGGCCTTTATCGCGCATGTCCTTGGCATAGGCCAGGCTGTCGAGGTCGAAGCGGTGCATCACGTAGAAGTAGCCCTCGCGGGCCAGCAGCTCGGTGATGGGCTCGTCCACCACGGTCTTCATGTTGGCGGGCACGACCGGCAGCTTGAAGCGGTGTGGGCCGAACTGCACGGAGGTGTCGCAGTCGGAGCGGCTTTCCACGCGGCAACGGCGGGGCAGCAGCAGGATGTTGTCGTAGTCGAAGATTTCCATGATTCAAGTTCACAGTTGCGGCGCGCGTTCATGCAGTGCGTGCCTGGGCTGCGAGCGCTTGACTTGGCTCTGCCGGCTGTTCCGCCCGCTTTTGCAGCGGGCAAAAAAAACCGGACGCCAAAATTTGGGCCCGGTGATTGATTCTACGCAGTTGGAGCGGCCAATGAGGCCAGGCCGTAGTGAACCCCCAGACCGCGTGCCAATGCCGCCTTGACCATGGTGTCCGCACCCGCCGATTCGCCGCCGATGCGCAGCAGCAGATCGCAGCGTTCCAGCAGGGCCTGGGCATGGGGGTGGAAGTAGCGATCCCAGACCGCGTCACCGCGCTGTCCGCCTGCCGCCTCGATCAGCGGCAGCGTGACCCATTCGCCCAGCAGCGGTACGTGGCCGCGGACAGCGACCTGCACGGCGGCGTCCTGCATGGCCTTGACGTTGGCGGCGATGGCGTCCTCGCGGTCGCCGGTGCCGCTGCGGTAAGGCCCGGCGATGAAGACGAGCAAGGGGCCCTGGCGCGGCGGCGGCCCGAAGACATGGCGCTCGGCCCAGCGCAGCATCATCAGGGTCTTGGCATCGACGATCTCGCCGGCCTCGACCTGGCGCATGGCTTCGTCGAACCCGATCTCGAAGCGGGCGATGTCCTCGCCCTCCTCGACAAGTCCGCCACCCTCACCGACGAGATCGCCGTCTTCGTACTCCGCGGCGAAGAAGTGCAGCTTCTCCGTCACCGAGCCCGGGCTCATGTAAGCCTCGAAAAGCGGCTGCACCTGGCGCAACTTCACGCCCGCCTCCTGCTCGGCCTCGGCGCGGATGCAGCTCAGCGGGTCGGCCTCGTCCAGCAACCCGGCCACGGCTTCGACCATCAGCTGCTGCCAGCCGTTCACGAAGACCGGATAGCGGAACTGCCGCGTCAGCAGCACGCGGCGGCGCTGTCGCTGGTAGAGCAGGATGCCGGCGCCATTGCCGCGGTCATAGGTCTCGCGGTCCTGGGTCTGCCATTGGCCATCGCTGCGCAGGAAGTCGAAACGCGTGGTCTTCAGCGTGTACCAGTTGTCGGACAGCAGGCGCTCCCGCCGGACGCGCACGCGCTCGTGCAGGGGCAAGTCGGTGATGCGTGTTTCGGTCGGTGATTGCATGTTGTTTCCTGATTTGAAAATAAATCATGCACAATCACGCAAAACCATGCAAGCCCGCAGATGCTGACCGAACAACGCCACCTGGCCATCCTGGATGAGTTGCAGGGCTGCGGCCGTGTGCTGGCACGCGAACTGGCCGAGCGCCTGCAGGTGTCCGAGGACACCATCCGCCGCGACCTGCGCGATCTGTCCTCTCGCGGTGCGCTGCAGCGCGTGCATGGCGGGGCGCTGCCGGTGTCGCCGGCCCTGGCCAACCTGGCGCGGCGCAGCGTCATTGCCGTGGACGAGAAGCAGGCGCTCGGCCGCCACGCCGCGTCGCTGATCGTCGATGGCCAGCTCGTCTTTGTCGACGGCGGCACCAGCACCCTGGCCATGGTCAGGCAGCTGCCGGCCACGCTGCGCGCGACGGTGGCCACGCACAGCCCGGTCATCGCGGCGGCGCTGATCGAGCATCCGACGGTGGAAGTGCTGATGCTGGGCGGTTGCCTCTTCAAGCATTCCGGCGTGGCCGTCGGCGCGGGCGTGGCCCAGGCCATCCAGGCGCTGCGGGCGGACTGCTATTTCCTGGGTGTGACGGGTGTGCAGGCCGAGTTCGGCCTGTCCACCGGCGACGCCGAGGAGGCCCAGGTCAAGGCCCTGTTGATGGCCAGCGCCGCCGAGACCGTGCTGATGGCCAGCAGCGACAAGCTCGGCAAGGTCTCGCCCTACCGCGTGGCGCCGCTGTCGGGCCTGGGCACGCTGCTCGTCACGCCCCAGGCCGATGCGGCCGAGCTGGACGTGCTGCGCCGGCCAGGCCTGGAGATCGTCAGCGTCAGGGGTGGCTGAAGAACTTGCGGTGGATGCGCCGCGTCGTCTGCCAGACGACCAGCAGCACGATGGGAATGGCTGCCCCAGCCGCCAGCTCCGGCTGCACCGGCAGCCAGCCTTCGGCCTTCAGGGCCTTGAAGAAGTAAAGCAGCAGGCTGACGACGTAATAGGTGATGGCCGCGATGGACAGGCCCTCGACGGTCGCCTGCATGCGCAGCTGCGTGCGTTGGCCGCTGTTGAGCTGGGCCAGCAGCTGCTGGTTCTGCGCCTCGGTGGCGATGTCGACCCGGGTGCGCAGCAGGGCGCTGGCGCGTGAGATGCGCTGCGACAGCCCGGCCAGCCGCTGCGCCGTCGCATTCACGGTGGCCATGGCGGGCGACAGGCGGCGCTGCATGAATTCGCCCAGCGACTGCGTGCCGGCCACCTTGCCCTCGTGCAGTTCGGTGATGCGCTGCTCGATGATGGCCTGGTAGGCCTGGGTCGCGGCGAAGCGGTATTGGTGCGAGGCCGTCGCATGCTCGATGCGGGCGGCGGTCGAGATCAGGTCGTCCAGCAGCTCGGCTTCCGACGCGCCGCGTTTTTCCAGCCGCGCGGTGATGCTGGCCAGCGTCGCCTCCACCTCGGCGAGTGTCGCGCCCAGCGACTTGGCGGCGGGCAGGCCGCGCAGGGCCATCAAGCGGTAGGTCTCCAGCTCCAGCAGGCGCTGGCAGATGCGGCCGGCGCGGGTCTCGGGCGTGCCGGGTTCGGCCAGCACCAGGATGTGCTCGAAGCCGGTGGCGCGCAGGCAGAAATCGGTCACCACCAGCGAATGCCCGCCCATGGTCGAGGCGACCACGGCGTGGGCGCCGAACCAGGCCCGGGCCTCGGCCAACGCACTGGGCGCGAAGGTCAGCGGCCGCTCGATCATGACCAGCTTGATGGCCGCGAAGGTGCGGCCCGGGATGCGGGCCAGCCAGTCGGTGGCGACGCGCAACGTCAGTGCATCCAGGGTCTGCGCGCTGGGCTCGGCGTCGGCCGGCAGGGGCTGCACGACCGCGTAGCGCGTGAACTCGGCATGGCGCTCCCATTTCAGCGAGAACTCGCCGCAGCGCAGGCGCAGGAAGTTGGCGCCCAGCGCTTCCAGGGCCAGCTCATGCTGGCCCGGCAGCTGGCGCAGGTGGGCATGTTCATCGGCGCGCGTGACGCCATCGTTCAGCACGGCGATGTGCACGATGACGGCCGGCAGGCGGATGCGCGCCGGCGGCCGGGCATGCACCTCGTTGTGCAGGGCCAGGCGCAGGGCGTCGTCGGGTGGGAGCAGGCTGTCTTCGTGCATCATGGCCCCAGGCTAGTGCTTAGATGGTGCACCAGCATGGCTCTATAAAATTTCAGGCTTCGTACATCAGCAGGGCGTCCTCCTCATGCAAGCTTCATTCCCGGCCGTGGTCATCAGCGGCACCGGCCTGTACCGCCCGCCCCATGTCATCACCAACGCCGAGCTGGTCGAGGCCTTCAACGCCTACGCCGACCTGCAGAACGCCGAGCACGCCACGGCCATCGCCGCCGGCGAACGTACCGCGTTGACACACTCCAGCGTCGAATTCATCGAGAAAGCCTCGGGCATCAAGCAGCGCTATGTCGTCGACAAGGSCGGCGTGCTCGACCCGACGCGCATGTACCCGCGCTTCACGCCGCGCGGCGACAACGAGATCTCGCTGATGGCCGAGATCGCTGCCGATGCGGCTCGCCAGGCCCTGGCGCAAGCGGGCAAGACGGGCGCCGACATCGACGCCGTGCTGTGTTCCAGCGCCAATATGCAGCGTGCCTATCCCGCCATGGCGGTCGAGATCCAGCAGGCGCTGGGCGCCGGTGGCTACGGCTTCGACATGAACGTGGCCTGCTCCTCGGCCACCTTCGCGCTGGAGCAGGCCTTCAACGCCGTGCGCTCGGGCGCGTCCAAATGCGTGCTCGTCGTCAACCCCGAGATCACGTCGGCCCACCTGGAATGGCGCGACCGCGACTGCCACTTCATCTTCGGCGACGTCTGCACGGCCGTCATCGTCGAGCGGGCGGAGGACGCCACCAGCGCCGACCAGTGGGAGATCCTCGGCACCCAGCTCGCCACGCAGTTCAGCAGCAACATCCGCAACAACTTCGGCTTCATGAACCGCGCCGAAGACCGCGACCCCAGCGACCGCGACCTGACCTTCTACCAGGAGGGCCGCAAGGTCTTCAAGGAAGTCGTGCCCATGGCTGCGGCCCATATCGAGGCCCATCTGGCCAAGCTGGGCCTGGAGCCGACCCAGATGCGCCGCTACTGGCTGCACCAGGCCAACCAGGGCATGAACCAGCTCGTCATCAAGAAGCTGGTGGGAGCGGACGCCGGCAGCGAGATCGCGCCGCTGATCCTGGACGAGTACGCCAACACCGCGTCGGCCGGTTCCATCATCGCCTTCCACCATCACCGCGGCGACCTGAAGGCCGGCGAAGCGGGCGTCATCTGCTCCTTCGGCGCCGGCTATTCCATCGGCAGCGTCGTCGTGAAGAAGCGCTAGAAACGCAGCGAAAGCCCCACCGTCCACGCCCAATCCGGCGTGTGGTGGTTCAGGCCGCGAAACACGGCCGTGTCGAGCTGGGCGTCGCTCGTGAGCTGCCAGGCCAGCCCCGTGCCGGCCGTGACGACATTGCCGCCGTTGCGCGCCGACGCGATCTGCTGGCCGGCAATCTCGGCAAAGCCGTGCAGCTTCTCGCCCAGCGGGATGCCGAGACTGGCCGACAGCAGGGCCCCCGTGTAGCGCTGGTCGGTGTCATTGCGATCGATGAAGACACCGGCCATCGTGCCGAGCGAATAGCCCGCCGGCAGCTCCCACTGGGCCAGAAAGCTCAGGCCGGGCCGCAGGCCATGGCCCTTGAACGGCCCGCTGCCGGTGGGTGTCTGCACTTCGAACAGCCAGCCCAGGCCGGGTTTGGCCTCGTCGCCATCCTGCATCTGCCATTTGAAGCCGACCGCCAGGTCCCCTCGGCCGCTGGCGCCCGGGTTGCGCTGGCGCAGCACCCCGTCGGTCTCCAGCCGCAGCTCCAGGTCATGGCCGACACCCAGACGCAGCAGCATCGGCGTCGAGCGCAGCCGGGTCGACGCATCACGCTGCCAGGCGCCGCTGGCCTCGATCTGCAAGCGCCCCGCGGCCATCACGTCGGGGCCGTTGGTGAAGTCGGGCCGGTCCGGCGAGATCGCGTCGTCGGCATGGGCGGCCGTGCAGGCGGCCAGGAGCAGCAGGGCAAGTCTCATGCCGAGGGACTCTAGCGCTGCGCTATCGTGACGGGCATGTCTTCCCTTTCATTTTTCTGGCACGACTACGAGACCTTTGGCCGCGTACCGCGCCGTGACCGCCCGGCCCAGTTCGCCGGCCTGCGCACCGACGCCGAGCTCAACGAGATCGGCGAGCCGCTGATGCTGTACTGCCAGCCGGCGCCCGACTATCTGCCCGACCCCGAGTCCTGCCTGCTGACCGGCATCCTGCCCCAGCACTGCCTTCAGCAGGGTGTGCCCGAGCACGAATTCGCTGCCGCCATCGAGACCGTGCTGGCCCTGCCAGGCACGGTGGGCGTGGGCTACAACTCCATCCGCTTCGACGACGAGGTGACCCGCCACCTGTTCTGGCGCAACCTCATCGACCCCTATGGCCGCGAGTGGCAGAACGGCTGCGGCCGCTGGGACCTGCTGGACGTCGTGCGTTGCGCCTATGCGCTGCGGCCCGACGGCATGGCATGGCCCAAACACGAGGACGGCCGACCCAGCTTCAAGCTCGAGCACCTGACCATTGCCAACGGCGTGGCCCATGAAGCGGCGCACGATGCGCTGTCGGATGTGCGCGCCACCGTGGCGCTGGCGCGCAAGCTGCGCCAGGCCCAGCCCAAGCTGTGGGACTTCTGCGTCAAGCTGCGCACCAAGCAGGCGGTGTGGGATGAAATCGGTACGGCCAAGCCCTTTCTGCACATCTCCGGCATGTACGGCCCCGAGCGCGGCTGCATCGCCATGGTGTGGCCGCTGGCGCCGCACCCGACGAACAAGAACGAACTCATCGTCTGGGACTGCTCGGCCTCGCCCGAAGAACTGCTGACGCTGAACGCCGCGGCCATCCGCGAGCGCATGTTCACCAAGCAGGAACTGCTGCCCGAAGGCGTCACGCGGCTGCCGGTCAAGACCATCCACGTCAACAAGAGCCCCATCGTCATCGGCAACCTGAAGACCCTCAGCCCCGCGATGGCCGAGCGTTGGGGGCATGACACCGAGGCCCTGCTCGCCAACGCGAAGCTGCTGGCCGAGAAGGGCAGGCTGCTGGATGGCCTGTGGGCCGATGTCTTCCAGCGCGAGCCCTTTGCGCCGGCCGATGTGGATGAAGACCTCTACGGCGGCTTCATCGGCAACGAAGACCGCCGAGCGCTGAACCGGGTGCGCACGACGGCGCCCGAACAGCTCGCCGAACGCGTCGCCCAGGGCAAGCTGGCCTTCCAGGACGGGCGGCTGGACGAGCTCGTGTTCCGCTGGCGCGCCCGCAACTTCCCGCAGAGCCTGTCGAGCGACGAGACCGAGCGCTGGCAGGCCCATCTGGCCGCGCGGCTGCACGAAGGCGAGGGCGGGGCGCAGACGCTGGCGGCCTTCATGGAACGCATCGACCAGCTGGGCGAGGCCGCCGACGAGCGCGGCGAGGCCATCCTGTCGGCCCTTTACGACTACGCCGAGCAGATCGCGCCCTGAGCCGTCCTCAGACTTGGTGAGGCAGCCGGGGGCGGCTTGACGGCACCATGCGGGATCTTCCTTCCAGGAGAGCCCCATGACCGAAGCATCCAGCGCCGCCCAGCAGACGGCCACGGCCGCGTCCATTGCGGACGCCAGCGAGGGCCGCCCGATGATGGACAAGATCGTCGTCGCCATCCACGGCATCGGCAGCCAGTTGCGCAGCGACACCATCCGTTCGGTGGCGCGGCGTTTCGGCGACCGGGCTTCGCCGCCGCTGCCGGTCATGCCGCTGGGCTACTTCAACCTCGGCTCGGCGGCGACGGTGCGCATCAGCCGCCTGGACGCCCACGAGGACGACACCTTGTCGCGCATCGGCTTCGCCGAGGTCTACTGGGCCGACATCCCCGGCCAGGTCGTCAAGGCCAATGACACGCTGGAGGAGACCAAGGCCTGGGGCCACACGGTGGTCAGCCGCGCCGAGTCGCAGTACCGCAAGGATGTGCCCAACGGCCACTTGAAGGCCGAGGACTTCCAGCTTGGCACCGGCGTCGTCGACGAGATCGTCGAGACCGTCGGCGTGCTGGAAAGCCTGCTGGCCGTGCTCGCCCGCATGGGCATCTTCAAGTTCGATCTGGCGCCCTTGCTGCGTGACTACGTCGGCGACGTGCAGCTCGTCACCGACTTCCCCTACTACCGCCACAAGATCCTGCACCGCTTCCACAGTGCGCTGGCGCAGATCGTGGCGACCTTCCAGCAGCTCTGCCCGGGCTGCGATCCCGAGATCTACATCGTTGCGCACAGCGAGGGCACCGTCATCAGCTTCCTGGGCCTGCTCGAGGCGCTGTCGGGCCGGCCCGTCATCGACCCGGACAACCCGGCCAGTGCGCCTGTCGATGACGGCTGGATCCGCTATGTGCGCGGCTATATGACGATAGGCTCGCCGATCGACAAGCACATCGTGCTGTGGCCGGCGCGGTGGCGAGACCTCGAGCTGCAATCCAGCCTGTCCGGCCAGCAGGTGCTGTTCGGTGAAGGCAAGGCGCCGCGCCTGGTGCTGCGGCAGCAGATCAAGTGGCGCAACTACTACGACTACGGCGATCCGATCGGCTTCAAGCTCGACTCGGCCATGGGCTTCCTGAAGGACAGCGGCTGCGCGGCCTTCGAGTTCGGCAGCGAGCACGACTTCGGCTTCAGCCGCTACTGGCTGCCCGGCAAGGCGCACAACGACTACTGGAACGACGCCGAGGTGTTCGGCCATTTCATCGATGACGTGGTGCTGCCGGAACCGGCCGTAAAGCCCAGGGTCCCGGCCAGCAACTGGCTGATCGACCGGGTGAGCTTGTCTCTTCCCTATGTGTCGAGCTTCCTGCTGCACGTGGCCGCGGTCTTCCTGCTCTACAAGGGCGTGACGCCGACGGGTGCGACCTTCGATCGGCTGCCGCTGCAGATCCTCTTGATGAGCGGCCTGATGATGGGCATCACCGCCGCCGCCCGGTTGCCGCGGCTGGTGCATACCGGTGGCCTGCGCTGGCATCTCGCGGCCACGCTGGTCTTCCTGATTGGCGCCTGGCCGTTTTACCTGTGGCTGCCGGACGGCCCGGCCGACTTTCTCGGCAGTCCGTTCACGAGCACCGCCGCACCCGCCCACGTGGCGGAACTCGTCGGCCGACTCGCTCCGATCGCCGCCGCTGCGCTGATTGCGCTGAGCGGCTGGCTGCTGCCGCGCAAGCCCAACTGGGGGCGACGCTGCCTGGTCGGCGTCGGCACCCTCGTCATCGCCTTCATCGTGCTGTCGCGACTGTTGGGCGCCGACGGCCCGACGGCGCCGGCGCCCCCCGCCGCCTGGCCCGTCCTGCTTGCCGGCGCGGCCTTCCTCTATCTGTGGTGGCTGGCCATCCTGATCTTCGACCTCAGCTTCATCTGGCATCGCTACATCCGCCGCTCGGTGGCGGTCGACACCATGCGGCAGTGGAAGCGCGGCCACGATGCGCGGCCGAATTCCAAGATGGGCCTGGGCGCTCCGGACTCGCCGGTGCAGCCGCCATCGGCCAAAGCGGCCGGCTAGGAGGCGTCGATGCGCAAGCGCCGCGCTCCGTCGTGGCGCTGCGTCGTGGCGCAGCCCGGGCACTGGCCGCGTGACGTGCGTCATGGTCGAAAGGCTTCAGTCCTGCGATAGTCGGGCCTAGAAGATCGACTCGGAGACCCCCATGAGCAGCGCTACTCCCGGCACGCCCGCCTCGACCGAAGACACCACCGCCGCCCGCCTTCGCGCCTTGCTGGTCAGGGCCCCCACGGCGGTCGCCTTTGTTTCCGGCCAGCGCTTCGAGGTCGTCAGCGAGGAGTTCAACCACCTGTTCGGCTATGGCGATGACAGCGAGCTGTCGGGTCAGGGCACGCGGGGGGTCCACACCACCGACATGGCCCACACGGCCTTGCACGAGCGCGCCGCTGCGGCATTCGCCGCCGGCCAGCCGCTGGACGAGGAGATCGAATACGTCAAGCGCGACGGCCACCGTTTCTGGGGCCGGCTGCAGGCCACGCCGGTGCACTGGGATGCGCCGACGGCCGAGGCGCTGTGGATCGTCGAGGACGTGAGCGCCGCCCGCGCCCTGCGCCTGCAACCCACCTGGACGGCCAAGCACGACGCCGTCACCGAGCTGGCCAACCGCCGCGAGTTCGAGCGCCGCCTGGGAGAGCATGTGGGCAGCCGCCGCAACGAACCGGTGTCGGTGCTTTGGGTGGACGTGGACCGCTTCAGCGAGGTCATCAAGGACATGGGCACCGAGGTGGGCGACCATTTCCTCTACGGCCTCGGCCAGATGCTGATCAGCAAGGTGCGGGCTTCCGACCTGGTCGCGCGCCTGGAGGAAGACCATTTCGCCATCCTGCTGCCCGACTGCGACCAGCACTACGCCCAGATCATTGCCGAGAAGGTGCGCTCCGCCATCGCCAACTACCGCCTGCGCTGGGGCCTGCACCGCACCCGCGTGAAGGCGTCGCTGGGCGTCGTGCAGATCCAGCCGACGCTGATGACCGTCGACGCCGTGCTCGGCGGCGCGGCCCTGGCCTGCACCGAGGCCAAGGCGGCGGGCGGCGACAGCGTGCGTGTCTTCGTTTCGGCTGGCGGCTACGAAGAGTTGGCGGGCTGATTTCACGGTTGGCGGTGCGGCGATCCCGGGAAATGTGGGGTTTTTCGCCAAATGTTCTAAAGTTCAACCAAGCGCTGCCGATGTACGGCCCAAGCGCTGCCCAACTGAAGCCCGATGAACGCCCTGTCCTCCGCCCTGTCTGGTATCTCGTCCGCGAACGAGCGCCTGCGTGCGTCGTCGGCGAACATTGCCAATCTGGCCTCGACCAACCAGGGCCGTTCCAGCGCCGAGCCGACGAATGTCGACAAGGTGCCCGAGCGTGAGATCAACCCGGCCAACGAGATCGTCGAGCAGCAGTCCGCCGCCTATGCCTATGTGGCCAACCTGAAGGTGCTGCAGACGCAGATCAACACGACAGGTGCGCTGCTGGACATCAAGGCCTGAGCGGCCCGTCCTGCTCTCCCTGCGACAGAAGCGGCCTCAGGCCGCTTTTTCTTTGTCCGCCTCGCCGGGCACGAAGCAGTGGCCAGCGGCCCATTCGGCGGACCTGCTGGAGCTGTCGGGCGGCACCTGCGAGAGCTCGGCCATGCTGTGGACCCTGGTTGCCGATCAGCTCCGCACCAGGCGGCTGACGCGCCGCTACCGGGGCTAGCGCGTCGCAAGAGGCTGATTTCACCCCGTTTCGGAAGCGGCTCCGTACAAGCAGAGGACCCCACCTTGCGAAGGATCCGCCATGAGTTCGTTGCTTCCCCTGCGCCGCCGCACCGCCTTGCTCCAGTTGGCCGCTTTGACAAGCCTGGCCGGCCTGCACGCTGGCTGCGCCGCCGCCCCCGTGCCGCCCCTGCTCGACATGCAGCTGGTGGATCGCGACAGCGGCGCCTTGCTGGCCCAGTACCCCAGCCGCGGGCGCCGCTACAGCCCCGGTACGCCGGGCGCGCGCTACGCGATACGGCTCAGCAACCGCAGCGGCGAACGGGTGCTGGTGGTGTTGTCGGTGGACGGCGTCAACGCCATCACCGGTGACACGGCGAGCTTCAACCAGTCGGGCTATGTGCTGAGCCCGGGGGAGAGCCATGACATCACGGGCTGGCGCAAGAGTGACGATCGCATCGCCGCCTTCGAGTTCACGTCGCTGGGCGACTCCTATGCGGCACGCACCGGGCGGCCGGCCAATGTGGGCGTGATCGGTGCGGCGGTGTTTCGCGAGGTCTACGTCCCGCCGCCGCCGCCGGTGGTGTACGAGGCGCCTGCAGCGCCCGTGGCACCCAGCCCCCTGGGCCGCCTGAATGGCGCGGCGGCGGATGCGGCCGCCCAGGCTGCGCCGGCGCGTGAAAGCGCGGGGCGTGCCGAAGCCGAGCGCTCGGCGCGCGCCAAGCTGGGCACCGGGCATGGCGCCTCGGAGTGGTCGCCCATCCAGCACACCGGCTTCCAGCGACGCAGCAGCCAGCCGGAGCAATTGCTGGAGATCCAGTACGACAGCCAGGCCAATCTGGTCGCGGCAGGCATCATGCCGCGGCCGGTGGCCGTGCTGCCGCGCTCCTTCCCCAACAGCAGCGGCGGCTATGTACCCGACCCGCCGGCGCGCTGGTGAGGAGGCATCGCCTGATGCAGCAACCCCTCTCGCCGGCGTAGCATCCGCGCCGCATGGTGGCCGCGAGTGAACCCGCCGATGAAGAACTTATCGCCAGCTATCTGCGCGGCGACATGGGTGCGTTCGACCGCCTCTACCGTCGCCACGACCGCAAGACCTTCGCCTTCGTTCGCCAGATGCTGCACCCCACCGACCGCGCCACGGTGGAGGATCTGCACCAGGAAGGCTGGCTGGCCGTGGCGAGCAAGGCGGCCAGCTTCGCGCCGGCCAAGGCCCGGTTCTCGACCTGGCTCTACACCGTGATGCGCAACCGCGTGCTGGACCATCTGCGGGCGCGCCCGCCCCAGAGCGACGACGAGGCCGACCTGGATCAATTGGCCTCCGCCGTGGCCGGCCCCGAGCAAATGCTGGCTTCCAAGCGTCTCGTGGAAGCCGTGGAGGGCGGCCTGCTGGGCCTGTCGGTCGAGCAGCGGGAGGCCTTCTTGCTCTTCACCGTGGTCGAGCTCAGCCTCGCCGAGATTGCCGACGTGACCCAGGCCCATCAGGAAACCGCCAAGACCCGGCTGCGCTATGCGCGTGAGGCGCTGCGGCATCGACTCAGCGAGTGGCGTGATGGCTGAGTACGACCCCATTCCGGCCAAGGACGCGGACGAGGCCGCGTACACGCAAGCCCTGCTCGGCGATGCCGACACGGGCCGTGAGCAGCGCCATGCACGGCTGATGGCGGCCTTGCCTCGGCCCGAGGTGGCGGCTGCGGTGCCCGTCTCCGACAACAGCCTGGCCTGGCGTTGGCAGCCCTATCTGCTTGGGCTGCTGGTGACCGGGTTGCTGGTGGCCACCGCCTTGATCTTGAAAGGGCGAAACGCCGAGCCGCGACGGGAACCCGATCCGCGGCTGGCCGCCGCCCAGCCCGCGTCCACAGCTGCCGTGGTGGTGGCCCAGGCCGACGCCAAGGTCGACACCCTGCCTGCACCCGTCGCTGAAGCACCGCGAGCAGCGGCCAAGGTCGGCCCGGCCAAGCCGCGCGCCGAACGCCCGGCCCCCGTGGTGGTGGCAGATGCGACGCCTCGGCAGCAAAGAGAGGCTGAAGTCAGTGCAGCGCCTGCGGCGGTGCTGTCCCAGCCCGTGATGCCGACGCCGCCGGCCGCACCGGTGATGGCTGCCGCGCCACCCCCGCCCGCACCGGCGATGGCTGCTGCGCCGCCCAAGGTGGTGGCTGAAGCGGCCAACCAGGGCGCGGTGCTGGCGCGATCGGAGGCGGTTTCAAGCGGGGTTGCCGCCCGGGCACGTGTGGCGCCTCCGGCAGTGCAAGGCCTGGCCGCGTCTGACGCGGCCGAGCCCGCGAAGGCCCATGCCCTGCTGCTGGCCGCCGTCAATCACGTCGACGTGGCGATGGCGCGTTCGGCCCTGCAAGCCGGCGCCTCGGTCCATCTGCGCGATGTCAAGGGCCGCACGGTCCTGATGCTGGCCGCACAAACGGGGTCGCGCGAGATGGTGGAGTTGTTGCTTGCCGCCGGCGCCCGCAAGGCCGACCGTGATTCCCAGGGGTGGACCGCCACCGATCACGCGCGCGAACGGGGCCACGACGACCTGGCCGAGCGCTTGCGCTGATCGGCCCGGGTCGTCAGGCTTCCAGGCGGAAGCTCGCGACCGCCTGGGTCAGGCGTTCGGCCTGCTGGCGCAGGCTTTCGGCCGCGGCCGTGCTTTCTTCGGCCAGAGAGGCGTTGCGCTGCGTCATGTCGTCGAGCTGGCCCATGGACTGGTGGATCTCGACGATGCCCTGGTCCTGCTCGCGCGAACTCTCGCTGATCTGGCCGACCATGGCCGACACGCGCTGGATCTGAGTGACGATCTCGCCCATGACCTCGCCGGTGCCGCGCACCAATTGGCTGCTGCCCTGCACCTGCTCGACCGAGCTCTTCACCAACTGCTTGATCTCGCCGGCCGCCTCGGCGCAACGCTTGGCCAGCAGCCGCACCTCAGAGCACCACCGCGTCCGGCGCCGTGGGCCAGACCGGCGCAGAACTGTCGTTCAGCCCTGTCGTGGACAAGCTCAGCGCGGGCTCCAACTCGGCCACCGTCGTGGCCAAGGCCGTCGTCAACGGCGACAGCGTCAGCGTTCCGCTGACGATCAACGTCAATGCCGACCAGCGCCGCCTGCTGGCCGCCGAATGGGGTGTGGCCCTGGCGTCTTCGCCCGTGGGCACCAGCCTGACACGCAGCATCCGCATCAACGACAACTACGGCGGCACGCTGAACTGGACGGCCAGTTCCGACGCCCCCTGGCTGACGGTCAGCGCCAGCGGCAGCACCGGCGGTCAGCTGGCCATGTCGGCAAACGCCGCGAGCCTGCCGGACAACGAGGTCAGCTATGCCAACGTGACCCTCGCCACGTCCACGCCGAATGTGCTGGGCACCGTCATTCGTGTCGCGTTGTGGAAGAGCAGCAGCGCAGGGATGGCGATGACAAAGGTGCAGTCACCCTACTGGCATCTCGCGGCCGACCGCATCCGTCCCTACGTCTATGCGAACCATGGCGGCACGGATATCGATGTGTACAACGCCTACTCCGGACAGAAGCTGCGTACCCTGTCCGGCGTGGGTGCTGCGCTCGGTGAGATGACAGTCTCACTCGATGGCAGCCGCCTCTACGCGCTGGACACGGCGGCCAGCAAGCTGCAGGTGGTGGACCTGGTGGCGATGAGCAAGCTCCCGGCCTGGGATCTTGACCTTGCAGTGAACCATTACACCGGTCTGGTGGCGGCCCGTCCCAATGGCACCGAAGTGGTGTTCATCGGCACGGGCGGCGCCTACGACGCCACCGGCCGCAAACTCATCGGCAGCGGGGCGTTCGGCGAAAGCCTGGCAACGCCGCTGGACGGCCAGTCTGTCGTCAGCTTCGCTGGGCGCCACAGCGTCGACTACTCGTCGGTGTCGGGTGGCATGCTACTCAGCAAGTGGGTGGCCGGCATCGCCCATGGTTCGGGCGGCAACCTGCAAGCTGTCGCGATCAGCCCCGACGGCTCCCGCATGTATGCGGCGTCCGGAGGCGGCGTGTCGAATGGTGGCTACAAATGCGAAGTCGACGACGGCCTCACGGGCCGCTACCTCGGCGCCTTGCCGGGCGGCGAACCCTATCCGAACAACATCAACGTCACGCGCGACGGCCGGCCGATCTGCGGGCTGGACGGCATCTACGCAACCTACGACATCTGGGTGCATAGCGCAGCGGGCGCCTTGTTGCGCGGCTACAAGGTGGCGGGCTATGCGAAGGGACTGCTGCCAGGCCAGATGGTGTCCACGCCCGACGGCTTCGTCGTGGTTGCCCTCACCGGCGATCCCCTCATCGTCTTTGTCCCGATCGGCGGCCCCTGAGGCCGGGCGCTGCGGCCGGTCCGGCCGCGGCCTCCGCGGGCCATGAAAAAAGCCCGCCATCCGGCGGGCTTTTTGCTGGGGCCGCGAGGCTCAGGCCGTCACGGTCTTGGCGGTGTCCGCGTACTCTTCGATCTGGTCGAAGTTCAGGTACTTGTAGACGCTGGCCGTGTCCTTGTTGATGATGCCCATGGCCTCGTGGTACTCCTGCACCGTCGGGATCTTGCCCAGCTTGGACGCGATGGCCGCCAGCTCGGCAGAAGCCAGGAACACATTGGTGTTCTTGCCCAGGCGATTCGGGAAGTTGCGGGTGGAGGTGGACACGACGGTCGCGCCTTCGCGCACCTGGGCCTGGTTGCCCATGCACAGGCTGCAGCCCGGCATTTCGGTGCGTGCACCGGCCGTGCCGAAGGCGGCGTAGTGGCCTTCCTTGATCAGCTCGCTCTGGTCCATCTTGGTGGGCGGTGCAACCCACAGCTTGACGGGCAAGTCGCGCTGGCCGCCCAGCAGCTTGGCCGCGGCGCGGAAGTGGCCGATGTTGGTCATGCAGGAGCCGATGAAGGCCTCGT
Source organism: Roseateles sp. P2_H4 (assembly GCF_056403315.1). Lineage (NCBI taxonomy): Bacteria > Pseudomonadati > Pseudomonadota > Betaproteobacteria > Burkholderiales > Sphaerotilaceae > Roseateles > Roseateles sp. P2_H4. The sequence continues at coordinate 81,202 of NZ_JBFUFR010000018.1, forward strand.
CGATCTTGGTGCCGGCGACTTCGGACAGGAACTTCGCGTCATCCGGGTCATTCGGGCAGCAGAGGATGGGTTCCTTGATGTCGGCCAGGTCGATCTCGATGACATGGGCGTACTCGGCGTCCTTGTCGGCTTCCAGCAGCTCGGGGTTGGCCAGCCAGGCTTCGACCTTCTCGATGCGGCGCTGCAGCGTCTTCGCGTCGGCATAGCCGTCGGCGATCATGTTCTTCATCAGCACGACGTTGCTGGTGAGGTACTCCTTGATCGGCGCCGGGTTCAGCTTGATCGTGCAGCCGGCGGCCGAGCGCTCGGCAGAGGCGTCGGAGAGTTCAAAGGCTTGCTCGACCTTCAGGTCCGGCAGGCCTTCGATTTCCAGGATGCGGCCCGAGAAGGCGTTCTTCTTGCCAGCCTTGGCGACGGTCAACAGGCCGGCCTTGATGCCGTACAGCGGGATGGCGTGCACGAGGTCGCGCAGCGTCACGCCGGGCTGCATCTCGCCCTTGAAGCGCACCAGCACCGACTCGGGCATGTCCAGCGGCATCACGCCGGTGGCGGCACCAAAGGCGACGAGGCCGGAGCCGGCCGGGAAGCTGATGCCGATAGGGAAGCGGGTGTGCGAGTCGCCGCCGGTGCCGACGGTGTCGGGCAGCAGCAGGCGGTTCAGCCAGCTGTGGATGACGCCGTCACCCGGGCGCAGCGACACGCCGCCGCGGTTGCTGATGAAGGCCGGCAGTTCGCGGTGGGTCTTGACGTCCACGGGCTTCGGATAAGCAGCCGTGTGGCAGAAGGACTGCATGACCAGGTCGGCCGAGAAGCCCAGGCAGGCCAGGTCCTTCAGCTCGTCGCGGGTCATCGGGCCGGTGGTGTCCTGCGAGCCGACCGTCGTCATCTTGGGCTCGCAATAAGTGCCCGGGCGAACGCCCTGGCCTTCCGGCAGGCCGACGGCGCGGCCGACCATCTTCTGCGCCAGCGTGAAGCCGGCCTTGGTCTCGGCAGGCGGCGAGGGCAGGCGGAACAGCGTGGAGGCGGGCAGGCCCAGGAACTCGCGCGCCTTGGCGGTCAGCGAGCGGCCGATGATGAGGTTGATGCGGCCACCGGCGCGCACTTCGTCGAACAGCACATCGCTCTTGAGCTTGAACTCGACCAGGGTCTCGCCGTTCTTCACCAGCTTGCCGTCATAGGGCAGCACGTCGATGACGTCGCCCATTTCCAGCTTGGACACGTCCACCTCGATGGGCAGCGAGCCCGAGTCTTCCTGCGTGTTGAAGAAGATGGGCGCGATCTTGCCGCCCAGCGTGACGCCGCCGAAGCGCTTGTTGGGCACGAAGGGGATGTCCTGGCCGGTGGCCCAGATGACGGAGTTGGTGGCGGACTTGCGCGAGGAGCCCGTGCCGACGACGTCGCCCACGTAGGCGACCAGGTGGCCCTTCTTCTTCAGGTCCTCGATGAACTGCATCGGGCCGCGCTTGCCGTCTTCCTCGGGCTTGAAGGCCGCGTCAGAACGCGTGTTCTTCAGCATGGCCAGGTAGTGCAGCGGGATGTCCGGGCGGCTCCAGGCGTCGGGGGCGGGCGACAGGTCGTCGGTGTTGGTTTCGCCGGGCACCTTGAAGACGGTGACGGTGATCTTCTTCTCGACCTCGGGGCGGCTGGTGAACCACTCGGCGTTGGCCCACGACTGCATGACTTCATTGGCCTTGGCATTGCCGGCCTTGGCCTTGGTGGCGACGTCGTTGAAGAAGTCGAACATCAGCAGCGTCTTCTTCAGGCCTTCGGCGGCCACGCCGGCGACTTCGGCGTCGTCCAGCAGCTCGATCAGCGGATGGACGTTGTAGCCGCCAACCATGGTGCCCAGCAGCTCGGTGGCCTTGGCCTTGGAGATCAGGCCGACCTTGATGTCGCCGTGGGCGACGGCGGCCAGGAAGCTGGCCTTGACCTTGGCGGCATCGTCCACGCCCGGGGGCACGCGGTGGGTCAGCAGGTCGAGCAGGAAGGCGTCTTCACCGGCGGGCGGGGCCTTGATCAGCTCGATCAGCTCGGCGACCTGCTTGGCATCCAGGGCGAGGGGCGGGATGCCGAGGGCGGCACGTTCGGCGGCGTGTTGGCGGTAGGCTTGAAGCATGGTGTTCTCCATTGAAGCAGCAGGTCAGGCAGAGGCCGGGACAACGATCCTCAGCCCTTTGAAATAGTCTCGGTAGAAGCCGGCATCCCGCGTGATCAGGCCGTCGCACTGCATCATCGCGTGGGAACCGATCAGGAAGTCAGCCACCGTGCGGGAGCGGCTGCCGCCGCGCTGGCGGTAGCGCCGCTGCATCTCGCCAGCGCGCAATGCCGATTTGGCTTCCATCGCGTCGAAGCGGATGCCCAGTTCCTCAAGAAACTGGAGCACATCAGTGCCGCCCTTGAACGCGGTGCAAACCTCCGCCAGCGCGACCTCGCACAGCACCACGGGGCCGACATGCAGCGCCTGGCGCACGGCCTCGGCCGCAGTGGAGCAGGCCTCGTCGTCGCCGGCGATCAGGTCGATCAGCACGGAGGAATCGGTGGCGATCAAGGCGTGGGCTCTCCCGCCGGCACTTCGGATTCAGGCTCGGGCGGCAGATACGGGTCGCCAGGCGCATGGCCGCGGATCGCGCGCATGGCCTCGTCGGTGTTGGCAAAGCCGTCCAGCTTGAAACGACCGCGCAAGCGCGAAATCGCGTCGTCGACGTTCTTGCGCAGGATGATGCGGCCGCCGTCCAGCTCGACCTTGAGCGTCGTGCCCTTGGTCAGGCCGAGGGCATCTCGGACGGCTTTGGGCAGGGTGATCTGCCCGCGTTCGGCAACGGTGGCTTCCATGGCGCCTCCAGCGGCTGAGCGCCGCGGAGGCGGTGGGCTCAGGTATGCATTAGAAAGTATGTATTCATTCTACATACCGGAGCCCGGGGTTTCAACTGAGATGACTCACTTGGCCTTGGCCGGCTTGGTGGGCTTTGCAGCCACCGGCGGCGCGGCGGGCGTTTCGGGCGCCGTCGGTGTGATGCCCAGGCCGCTGCGCGCCGCCTCGGCGGCTTCGGCCTCGGGGTCGTTGATCTTGGCGGCCTTGGCGGCTTCGATCAGCTTGATCTGCTCGGGGTGGACGCAGTCGTCGATGAGGCGCTGGCCGATCTTGGTGTCCAGCAGCATGGACTTGTTGGCGATCTGGATCATCAGCGTGCGGCCGGTGACGTCCTCCAGGCGCAGCGCGCCGGTGGACGACAGCACGGGCTTCATCGTGAAGACCTGCTTGCGCCAGGCCACGTTGATATAGCCGGCCACCTTGGGATGCTTCTCGATCAGCACGGTCTCCTTGAACTCGCAGGCGTAGTCGCCGAGGTAGGCGCGTTCGGCGGCGGCGAGCTGGGCTTCATCGGCATCGACTAGCACGGGCTCGGGCGGAGGTGGCGGGGTCTTCTTGGCCGGTGCGGGCTTGGCTGCGGCCTTGGTGGCCGGCTTGGCTGCAGGCTTGGCCGGTGCGGTCTGAGCGAAAGCGGGGAGGGTGGCGCAAAGGATCAGGGCAGCAGCGCTGCTGCGAAGCGTGGGCATCGGCATCTGGAGTCGAAGTCGGAGGAGAGGGTGGAAAAAGGGTGGCGCATCATGGCTGCAAAGCCATGGCGGATGGGTGAAAAGATGTAGGCATTGTCGGCGTGACGAAGTGCACGCCGGCCCGTGCTCACTCGGCGATTACCCCGATGGCTACGGGGAAAAACGCCGATCGTGCCTCCACGGGCAAGGCACGGCCGGTGCGCTCGGCGCGCTCCAGCACGGTCCAGAAATAGCGGTAGCTGGCGCGGTCGTGCAGGCGGTCGTGAAAGGAGATCGGTGCCCACTGCGCGGCCTGCGCAGCCAGCAGCAATTCGGCGGCCTCGGCCACTTCGTCGGCGGCCGGCGCGAAGGCCTCGACGATGGGGCGGATCTGGTCCGGGTGGATGCTCCACATGCGCGTGTAGCCGAACTCGCGCGCGGCGCGGCGCGCGGCGGCGGCCAAGCGCTCGGCATCGCGAAACTCCGTGACGACACAGTGCGAGGGCGTCTTGCCGAAGGCATGCGCCGCGGCGGCGATCTCGAGCTTGGCGCGCACGACCAGCGGGTGCTCGAACTGGCCCGGCAGCTCCATCGCCGTCTTCGGGATCGCGCCGCCATGCGCCGAGACGAAGTCCATCAGGCCGAAGGACAGTGACTCGATGCGCGGGTGGGCGGCGATGCGGAAGGCCTCGCGCAGCGCGCCGTGGGTTTCGATGAGGACCTGCAGTGGCAGCTTCGGCTTGCCATGGCGCTCGCAGGCGGCGTCGATGGCGGCGACGGCGCGGTCCACATCGTCGGCGCTTTCGGGCTTGGGAATCATCAGATAGGCCAGCCGGTCGCCGGCCTTGGCGATCAGCGTGTCCACGTCGGCCTCGAAAGCGGTGTGCCCCCAGGGGTGGACCCGCGCGCCGACGCGGCCGAAGCGGTTGGCCGCGCTGGTCGCCAGGTCGGCGATCAGCAGCGCATGTTCGGCCTCGCCACCGACCGGGGCGCCGTCCTCGGCGTCCAGCGTGATGTCGAAGACGGGGCCGAGTTCGGCCTGCAGAGCCAGGCTCTTGCGCATGCGGGCCTCGACGCCGCAGTAATGGTCGACGACGGGCAGCGCGGGCCGCGTGGCTTCATGGCCGAACAAGGCCTGGCGAGGGTGGAGGAGGGCGCTCATCGCGCCACTGTACCCAGGCCGGGAATGGCGGCAGATGTGACGCCGGTCGCGGAATCGCGACGTTTGCGGGGCGCAAAGGGTGCTTGCACACTGTCATATCTGAGTCAGGCGTGACAGCATCCGACCATAACGATCTCAGGAGACAAAGCCATGCTCAAGCTCGAGTCGCTCAGAGTTTCCCGCCGCCTGGCCCTGCAGACCTTCGGCGCCGTCGTCGGCGTGCTGCTGGTGGCCGCCATCCTGCTGTTTTCGGAGCGGGAGCTGATCCTGAACGAGCGCCAGCAGGCGGTGCGCCAGGCGGTCGAGACGGCGCATGGCATCGTGGCGCAATTCCACGGTCAGGTCGCCACCGGCAAGCTGTCCGACGATGACGCCAAGAAGGCGGCCCTCGCCGCCCTGCGCGGTCTGCGCTACAGCGGCAATGAGTATTTCTGGGTCAATGACATGAGCCCCATCATGGTCATGCATCCGATGAAGCCGGAGCTGGAAGGCAAGACGCTGAACAACAACAAGGACCCGACCGGCAAGCCGCTCTTCGTTGCGATGGTCGACATCGTCAAGGCCAGTGGTGCGGGTTACCTGCCCTATATGTGGCCCAAGCCGGGCAGCGAGCAGCCGGTGCCCAAGGTGTCTTACGTCAAGGGCTTCACGCCCTGGGGCTGGATCATCGGTTCGGGTGTCTATGTGGACACCGTCGACGCGGCCATCTGGCAGCGCGTCTGGAAGGTCGGCTTGGGGGTGGGGGTGCTGGCCGGCGTGCTGCTGGTGCTGGGCCTGGCCATCACGCGCAGCATCACGCGCCAGCTGGGCGGCGAGCCCGCCCGCGTCAACGAGATCACGCGCCAGCTCGCCGAAGGCGACCTCAGCGTCGACATCGACTTGAGGGGCAGCAGCCACGAGAGCGTCATGCAGGGTGTGAAGGCCATGCGCGACAGCATGGCCAGCATCGTGCAGCAGGTGCGTGACGGCTCGGAGTCGGTGGCCAATGCCAGCTCGGAGATCGCCTCCGGCAACCAGGACCTGAGCGCCCGCACCGAGAGCCAGGCCAGCGCGCTGCAGCAGACGGCGGCGTCCATGGACGAGCTGGGTGCGACGGTGCGCAACAACGTCGACAACGCCCAGCAGGCCAACCAGCTGGCGCAGAACGCCTCGCACGTGGCGGCCGAGGGCGGCCAGGTCGTCAAGCAGGTCGTCGACACGATGAAGGGCATCAACGACAGCTCGCGCCGCATCGGCGACATCATCTCGGTCATCGACGGCATCGCTTTCCAGACCAACATCCTGGCGCTGAACGCGGCCGTCGAGGCGGCGCGCGCGGGCGAGCAGGGGCGCGGCTTCGCGGTGGTGGCGGGCGAGGTGCGGCTGCTGGCCGGCCGCAGCGCGGAAGCCGCTCGCGAGATCAAGACGCTGATCTCGCAGAGCCTGGAGCGTGTGGACCGTGGCAACACCCTGGTCGACCAGGCCGGCGCGACCATGGACCGCGTCGTCAGCAGCATCCAGCGCGTCACCGACATCATGGGCGAGATCAGCTCGTCCAGCGCCGAGCAGAGCGCCGGCGTCAGCCAGGTCGGCACGGCCGTCACGCAGATGGACCAGGCCACGCAGCAGAACGCGGCGATGGTGGAGGAGATGGCCGCCGCGGCCGATGGCCTGAAGGTGCAGGCCCAGCAACTGGTGGAGACGGTGTCGACCTTCCGCCTTCCTGCCACGCGCTGAGGCGCGGCGGACGTCCCGACGTGCCGCTGTTGGCAAGCGGGGCTGCCAGCAGCGCCCATGCGCCAGCCGGGACGTCCGGTGTTTGCAGCCCATGGGTCCGGGCTTCGTCGTCCGGATTGATCCAGCGCAACCCGCTTGCCCGCGCGCTGCATAGCATGGTTGTTCGCCGACCAAGGACAGCCCAAGATGCAAACTCGGACGCAAGCGCAGTGGCCCCTGCTGCGCCAACTGCTGCTACACCGCCAGACCGAACTGCGAGCCGAAGTGCGTGCGGTGCAGCTGGCGCGTCAGGACGCGCAGACGGAAAGCCCGGAGGTCCGAGACCTCAAGGACGGCGCGGAGCTCATGCAGCGCCAGCAGACCGAGGACTTCCAGGCCGCCCGGGACTTGCAGGAGTTGCAGGACGTTGATGACGCGCTGGGCCGGCTGGAGGCTGGAAGCTATGGCGACTGCGCCGGTTGCGGCGAGGCCATCGCAGCGGCGCGTCTCACGGCCCTGCCGTCCGTGCGGCTGTGCGCTTCCTGCCAGGCTGCCCAGGAGCGTCTGCCATGAGCGCGAACGACGCGGCGCGATATCGCCTGCCGGTGCTCGCGTCACTCGCCGTGGCCGCGCTGGCCACCGGTTGCGCCCTGGAGGTGCAGAACGCCAGGCCTGCTCAAGAGCTGGCGCGCCGCGCCTTGCCGGAAGGCGAGGTCTACGTCGGCTGGCGTGTGTTCCAGCAGAAGTGCGCGACTTGCCATGGCGCAGCGGCGACAGGTACGGCGACCGGCCCCGACCTGCTGCCCAGGCTGCGCGAGATGGGCTCGCATCAGTTCGTGGGCCTGGTGCTCAGGCGCTACGACTGGATACTCGCTGCGGCAGAGTCCGACCCGCAGGGCTCTGCACGCAGTGCCCTGGTCGAAAAGGTCCTGCAGGGCAGGGAAGAGGCGCTGGTGATGCCGGCCTGGCAGGGCGACCCCACGGTGACGGCCCACATCATCGATCTCTACGCCTATCTGTCGGCCCGTGCCGATGGCAGGCAGGGGACGGGCCGTCCTTTGCGACAGCGAGCGCCCGACTGAGCGTTTGCCGTCGGCCTTCGCGCAGCAGGAGAGCGCCATGCTTCAAGCAAAAGTCACCCTGATGAGCGGGGGCGCCTCGGGAATCGGTCGTGCCAGCGGTGGCTATCTTGCACGCTGAAGCGGCGACGCCCACCAGCGGAAATCCCCCTGCCGCAACACCCCTGTTCCCACGCGGGCTGAGCGACGCGCAGGCCCGCCAGCGCCTGTCGACGCATGGCCCGAACGAGGTGGGGGATACCGACAGGCGCGGCATGTTGCGCACGCTTCGCGGCGTGTTCACCGAGCCCATGTTCCTGCTGCTGCTGGCTGCCGCAGCCCTCTACCTCTTGCTGGGCGACCTGGGCGAGGGGCTGCTGCTGGCCTTCTTCGCCGTCGTCACCGTCGGCCTGGTCGTTTTCCAGGAGCGACGCAGCGAGCATGCGCTGGCGGCCCTCCGCGTGCTGTCCGCACCGCAGGTGCGCGTCCTGCGAGGCGGGCTCATGGCACGCATCCCGGCGCGCGAACTGGTGCCCGGCGACTTCTTCCTGGTCGGGGAGGGCGAGCGCGTCGCCGCCGATGGCATCGTCCGCGAGGCGGTCGGATTGCAGGTCGACGAGTCGCTGCTCACCGGGGAGTCGGTGCCGGTGAGCAAGCGGGTGTGGCAACTGCAAGACGGCCTGGCCATGGCATCGCCCCAGAGCAACGGCGGCGCCTTCGTCTACGCGAGCACCCTGGCCATTGCGGGCCACGCCGTCATCGAGGCGGTGGCGACAGGCGCCGGCACGCAGGTCGGTCGCATCGGCGCGTCGCTGGCGGCCATCGAAACAGCAGCCACGCCGCTGGAGCAGCATCTGCGCCGGCTGGTGCGTGTCTTCGGCCTGGGTGCCGCCGCCATTTGCACCGTGATCGTGGTGGTTTACGGCCTGCTGCGGGGCGAGTGGATGCAGGGGCTGCTGTCGGCCGTCGCCATCGGCATGGCGATGCTGCCCGAAGAGTTCCCCATGGCACTCGCGGTCTTCCTTTCGCTGGGAGCCTGGCGCCTGGCGCGCATCAAGGTGCTGGCGCGTCGCCCTGCCGTCATCGAGGCGCTGGGTGCGGCCACGGTGTTGTGCGTGGACAAGACCGGAACCCTCACCGAAAACCGGATGCAGCTGTCCCGCCTCGTGACCGGGGAGGTCGACGTCAAGCTCGAGGCCGGCAAGGACCTGCCCGAGGCGGTGCATCGGCTGCTCGAATTCGCCATGCTGGCTTCGCGCAGGGACGGCAGCGATCCGATGGATCGCGCACTGATCGCGCGAGGCGATGCCGTGCTGGCCGGCACCGAACATCTGCACCCCGACTGGACGCTGACACGCGAATTTCCGCTCAGCCCCGAGTTGCTGGCAATGTCGCATGAGTGGACGGACGCGGCCGGTCGGCTCCGCATCGCAGCCAAGGGCGCGCCGGAAGCCGTGTTTGATCTGTGCCACCTCGACCCGCAACGCACTGCCGATCTTTTGAGCCGGGTGAAGGGTCTGGCCGCACAGGGCCTTCGCGTGCTGGCTGTGGCCGAAGCCTGTTCGCCGCACGGTGAAACGGTGATGCACCCGCATGACCACGACTTCACGCTGCTGGGCCTGGCCGCCTTCGAGGATCCGCTGCGTGAAAGCGTGCCGGGCGCGGTCGCGCAGGCGCGTGAAGCCGGCATTGCGGTGGCGATGATCACCGGCGACCATGCGGCCACGGCGCTGGCCATCGCCGAGCAGGCCGGCATCGACGTGCAGGCGGGCGTCCTGACCGGCGCCGAAATCGATGCGCTGGGAGAACTCGCCCTCGCCGAGGCGGTGCGGCATGTGCGCGTGTTTGCCCGCGTGATGCCGGAGCAGAAGCTCAAGCTGGTGCTGGCGCTGCGGCGCAACGGCGAGACCGTGGCCATGACCGGCGATGGTGTCAACGACGCGCCGGCGTTGAAGGCGGCGCACATCGGCATCGCGATGGGCGTGCGCGGCACGGACGTCGCGCGCGAGGCCGCCGGCCTGGTACTCCTGGACGAAGACTTCGGGCGCATCGTGGGTGGCGTTCGCATGGGGCGGCGCATCTTCGACAACCTTCGCAAGGTGATGACCTACATCACCGCCATCCATGTCCCGGTCGCTGGCCTGGCGCTGCTGCCCCTGCTGTTCGGCCTGCCGCCGCTGATGTTGCCGGTGCATGTGGTGCTCACCGAGATGGTGATTGATCCGGTGTGCTCGCTCGCCTTCGAAGGTGCGGCCGAAGCGCCGGGGCTGATGCAGCGACCGCCGCGCCGCACGGACGATGGCATCGTGGGTTGGGCGATGTTGTGGCGGGGCTTGGTGCAGGGCGGCTGCCTGCTCGCGGCGACCCTGGGCGTGTACCTGCTGGCGCTGCAGGCCGGGCGTGAGGTCGACGTGGCCCGCACGCTGGCCGTGATCGGCCTGACGCTTGGGAATCTGATGCTGGTGGCGGCCAACATGGCCATCGGCAGCGGGCTTCGCACCTTGGCGAATGCGAGCTCCCGGGCCTTCTGGGCAGTCACCGTCGTTGCCGCCTCCGCGCTGGCGACCGCCGTGCTGGTGCCGGGCCCGAGGCGATTGCTGCACTTCGGCGTTCCCGCGGCGGAGGACCTGGTGCTGACCTTGGTGACGGTGGCGCTTGCCGTGAGCGCCGGGGCTGCATGGAGCGCGCGACTGCGCAGCGCTGCGGCCGCTTGACCGGCTGGCTTGCGCGCTCGACAAGGGCAAAAAAAAAGACACCCTCGCAAGGGTGTCTCGTGGACGCTGACGGGCAAGCCCGTCCTCGATACCGGCTCAGAGCAGGTGCTTGACGCCGTCCTGCTCGTCCGTCAGTTCCTTCAGCGTCTTGTTGATGCACTCCTGCGAGAAGGCGTCGATCTCGATGCCTTGCACGATCTTGTACTCGCCGCCTTCGGTGGTGACCGGGTAGCCGAACATGACGTCCTTGGGGATGCCGTATTCGCCGTTCGACGGGATGCCCATCGTGACCCACTTGCCGTTGCTGCCCAGCGCCCAGTCGCGCATGTGGTCGATGGCGGCGTTGGCAGCCGAGGCGGCCGACGACAGGCCGCGAGCGGCAATGATGGCCGCGCCGCGCTTGCCGACGGTGGGCAGGAACACTTCACGGTTCCACTGCTCGTCGTTGATCAGGGCCTTGACCGACTGGCCGTCGATGGTGGCGTTGCGATAGTCGGCGTACATCGTGGGCGAGTGGTTGCCCCACACGGCCAGCTTCTCGATGCCGGCGACGGCCTTGCCGGTCTTGGCGGCGATCTGCGAAGCCGCGCGGTTGTGGTCCAGGCGCAGCATGGCGGTGAAGTTCTTGGCCGGCAGGTCCGGGGCCGACTTCATCGCGATGTAGGCATTGGTGTTGGCGGGGTTGCCGACCACCAGCACGCGCACATTGCGCGAGGCGACGGCGTTCAGGGCCTTGCCCTGCACCGTGAAGATCTGGGCGTTGGCGGCCAGCAGGTCGGCACGTTCCATGCCGGGGCCGCGCGGGCGGGCGCCGACGAGCAGCGCGTAGTCGGTGTCCTTGAAGGCGGTCATCGGGTCGCTGTGGGCCTCGATGCCGGCCAGCAGCGGGAAGGCGCAGTCTTCGAGTTCCATGATCACGCCCTTCAGCGCGTTCTGAGCCTTCTCGTCGGGGATTTCCAACAGTTGCAGGATGACGGGCTGGTCCTTGCCCAGCATTTCGCCGGAGGCGATGCGGAACAGCAGGGCGTAGCCAATCTGGCCAGCTGCGCCGGTGACGGCGACGCGAACGGGTTTCTTGCTCATGGAGGTCTCCGAGGGACAGTTGATAAAGCTGGGCTAGGGCGTTTCGCCCTCAACCTGTCGAGTGTACGGGCATACCCTGTGCTGCAATGCGCGCATGCCAAAGTCCCCTGCGCCGCTGTACGAGCAAATCCGCCAGTTGATCGTGGCCGCCCTCGCGGCGGGCGAGTGGCGGCCAGGGGATGCCCTGCCCAGCGAAGCGGCCCTGGCCGAGCGCTTCCACGCCAGTGCGGGCACGGTCAGAAAGGCGATGGATGAACTGGCGGCGGCGCATGTCGTCGAGCGCCGCCAGGGCGCCGGCACCTTTGTCGCGACGCACACGGCGCCGCGCGACGCCTATCGCTTCCTGCGCCTGGTGGCCGACGACGGCGCCACCGGCTTCACCCGCGAGCTGCTGCATTGCCGCCGCGCCCGTGCCACGGCCGAGACGGCGCGGGCCCTGCATCTGCGCACGGCGGAGCCCGTCATCGAGGTCAGGCGGCTGCTGCTGCGCCGCGGCCGCGCTGTCGTGCTGGACGATCTCTGGCTGCCGGAACGGCATTTCCGCGGGCTGAGCAGCGAAGTCATCAACGCCTACGCGGGCACGCTGTACGCGCTCTTCGAGGAACGCTACCAGGTGCACATGGTGCGCGCCGAGGAGAAGCTGCGCGCCATCGCGGCCACCGCCGGTGCCGCCGAACTGCTGGGCCTGCCCGACGGCGCCCCCCTGCTCAGCGTCGAGCGCGTGGCCTACACCTATGGCGACCGACCGGTCGAATTGCGACGCGGTCTCTACCACACGCAGGCGGACTTCTACCTCAATGAGTTGAACTGAATCTGACAATGCCGCAGTGCAGCAACCGCGAAGCTCGGCCTTTGTCTCTGGCCTAGAATCTTTCGGTTTCACATTGATTACGCAGGCTCGACCATGACGGACAGTGCCAAGACCCGACCGGTCTTCAGAAATATTCACGTCACGCAGATCGTCAGTTACCGCCTTCCACCCGCCGGCATCGTCTCCATCCTGCATCGCATCAGCGGCTTGCTGATGTTCCTGCTGCTGCCCTTCGTGGTGTGGATGCTGGACAGCAGCCTGAGCACGGAAATCTCCTTCGAGACTTTCACCAACGTGTTCGTGGCGGGCTTCGCCGGCATCCCCGGCTGGTTCGTCAAGCTGGTGACGCTGGCCCTGATCTGGGCTTACCTCCTGCACTTCATCGCCGGCGTGCGCCATCTGTGGATGGACGCGACGCACAGCGTCAGCAAGGCCCAGGGCCACAGCTCGGCTCTGGTCACGCTGACCCTCAGCACGCTGCTGACGCTGCTGCTGGGTGCCAAGCTGTTCGGTCTGTACTGAGGAAGAACAAGAATGAGTACTTTCGGTTCCAAGCGCATCGTCGTCGGTGCGCATTACGGTCTGCGTGACTGGCTCGCGCAGCGCGTCACCGCCGTGCTGATGGCCGTCTTCACGGTCGTGCTGCTGGCCCAGCTGCTGATGCCCGGCGCCCTCGGCTACGACCGCTGGGCGGCGATCTTTTCCCAGCAGTGGATGAAGCTGCTGACCTTCGTGACCATCCTGTCGCTCGCGTATCACGCCTGGGTGGGCATGCGCGATATCTGGATGGACTACATCCAGCCCGTCGGTGTTCGCCTCGCGCTGCAGGTGCTCACCATCGTTTGGTTGTTGGGTTGCGCCGGTTGGGCAATCCAGGTTCTGTGGAGACTGTGATGGCGGCGCTCGCTACCCGTAAGTTCGATGTGGTGATCGTCGGGGCCGGTGGCTCCGGCATGCGCGCCTCGCTGCAACTGGCATTGGCCGGCCTCAACGTGGCCGTGCTGTCCAAGGTCTTCCCGACCCGCTCGCACACCGTCGCCGCTCAAGGCGGCATTGGCGCCTCGCTCGGCAACATGAGCGAGGACAACTGGCACTACCACTTCTTCGACACCGTCAAGGGTTCGGACTGGCTGGGTGACCAGGACGCCATCGAGTTCATGTGCCGCGAGGCGCCCAAGGTCGTCTACGAGCTCGAGCATTTCGGCATGCCGTTCGACCGCAATGCCGACGGCACCATCTACCAGCGCCCCTTCGGCGGCCACACCGCCAACTACGGCGAGAAGCCCGTGCAGCGCGCCTGCGCCGCGGCCGACCGCACCGGCCACGCGATGCTGCACACGCTGTATCAGCAGAACGTCAAGGCGCGCACGCAGTTCTTCGTCGAGTGGATGGCGCTGGACCTGATCCGCGACGCCGAGGGCGACGTGGTCGGCGTGACCGCGCTCGAGATGGAGACCGGCGAGGTCCACATCCTGCGCGGCAAGACCGTGCTGCTGGCCACCGGCGGTGCCGGCCGCATCTTTGCCGCCAGCACCAACGCCTTCATCAACACCGGCGACGGCCTGGGCATGGCGGCGCGCGCCGGCATCCCGCTGGAAGACATGGAGTTCTGGCAGTTCCACCCGACCGGCGTGCACAACGCCGGCGTGCTGCTGACCGAAGGCTGCCGTGGCGAAGGCGCCATCCTGCGCAACGCCGACGGCGAGCGCTTCATGGAACGCTACGCGCCCACGCTGAAGGACCTGGCACCGCGCGACTTCGTGTCGCGCTGCATGGACCAGGAGATCAAGGAAGGCCGGGGCTGTGGTCCGAACAAGGACTACATCAACCTCGACATGACCCACCTGGGCGCCGACACCATCGCCAAGCGCCTGCCGTCGGTGCTGGAGATCGGCCACAACTTCGCCAACGTCGACATCACCAAGGAACCCATCCCCGTGGTGCCGACCATCCACTACCAGATGGGTGGCATCCCCACCAACATCCACGGCCAGGTGGTGGCGCCCAAGAACGGCAACCCCAACGAGGTCATCAAAGGCTTGTACGCCGTGGGTGAATGCGCCTGCGTCAGCGTGCACGGCGCCAACCGGCTGGGCACCAACTCGCTGCTCGACCTGCTGGTGTTCGGCCGCGCGGCAGGCAACCACCTGGTGGCCGCAGACCTGGGCAAGCAGTCGCACAAGGACCTGCCTGCGGACGCGGCGGACCGCTCGCTGGCCCGCCTGGCGCGCCTGGACAACAGCACCAGCGGCGAATATGCCCAGGACGTGGCCAACGACCTGCGTGCCGCGATGCAGCAGCACGCCGGCGTGTTCCGCACCCAGGCCATGCTCAACGAGGGTGTGACCCAGGTCGCGGCGATTGCCGAGCGGGTCAAGAACATCACGCTCAAGGACAAGTCCAAGGTCTTCAACACGGCCCGCATCGAGGCGCTGGAAGTCGAGAACCTGATCGAGGCGGCGCAGGCCACCATCGTGTCGGCGGCGGCCCGCACCGAGAGCCGCGGCGCCCACACCGTCAACGACTACGGCGACACGCCGGCCCACCCGAACGGCCGCAACGACGAGCAGTGGATGAAGCACACGCTGTGGTACTCCGACGGCAACCGCCTGGACTACAAGCCGGTCAACCTCAAGCCGCTGACCGTTGAATCGATCCCGCCCAAGGTCAGAACCTTCTAACGCGTCCTGTCTGTCGAGAAAAACCTCATGAAGCGCACCTTCCAGATTTACCGCTACGACCCGGACAAGGACGCCAAGCCCTACATGCAGACCCTCGAGGTCGAGCTGGATGGCTCGGAGCGCATGCTGCTGGACGCCCTGAACAAGCTCAAGGCCGTCGACCCCAGCCTGTCCTTCCGCCGCTCCTGCCGCGAAGGCGTCTGCGGCTCGGACGCGATGAACATCAACGGCAAGAACGGCCTGGCCTGCCTGACGAATATGCGCACGCTGCCGGGCGTCATCACGCTCAAGCCGCTGCCGGGCCTGCCCGTCGTGCGCGACCTGATCGTCGACATGACGCAGTTCTTCAAGCAGTACAACTCGATCAAGCCTTACCTGGTCAACGACAACGTGCCGCCCGAGACCGAGCGGCTGCAGTCGCCCGAGGAGCGCGACGAGCTCAACGGCCTGTACGAGTGCATCCTGTGCGCGAGCTGCTCGACGAGCTGCCCGAGCTTCTGGTGGAACCCCGACAAGTTCGTCGGCCCGGCAGGTCTCCTGCAGGCCTACCGCTTCATCGCCGACAGCCGCGACGAAGCCACCGCCGAACGCCTGGACAACCTCGAAGACCCGTACCGCTTGTTCCGCTGCCACACCATCATGAACTGCGTGGACGTCTGCCCCAAGGGCCTGAACCCCACGAAGGCCATCGGCAAGATCAAGGAACTGATGGTCCGCCGCGCGGTCTGACGCATGCCCGAACTGATCGGTGAACGCGAACTCTCCAAGCTGCGCTGGCGCTGCCGCCGTGGCCTGCTGGAGAACGACCTCTTCATCGAACGATTCTTTACCCGGCATGCCGACGAAGGCATCAGCGTCGTGCAAGCCGAAGGCCTGACGATACTGATGGACCTGGCCGACAACGACCTTCTCGACCTGTTACTGCGCCGCAAGGAGCCCAGTGGTGAAATCGACACCACTGCCGTGCACCAAGTCCTTGCCGACCTGCGCACCTGATTTCAAAACCCTAAGGACTGCAACATGACCCCGTCCGACGTGAAAGCCACCCTGTCGTTCTCCGACGGCAGCCCTTCGATGGATCTGCCCCTGTACAAGGGCAGCATCGGCCCGGATGTCATCGACATCCGCAAGCTGTACGGCCAGACCGGCAAGTTCACCTACGACCCCGGCTTCCTGTCCACGGCGTCGTGCAACTCCACCATCACCTACATCGACGGTGACAAGGGCGAGCTGCTGTATCGCGGCTACCCCATCGAGCAACTCGCGGTGAACTGCGACTACCTCGAGACCTGCTATCTGCTGCTGTACGGAGAGCTGCCGAACGAAAGCCAGAAGGCGACGTTCGAGGACAAGGTCATGCACCACACGATGGTGAATGAGCAGATGCAGTTCTTCCTGCGCGGTTTCCGCCGTGACGCCCACCCGATGGCCGTCATGACGGGCCTGGTGGGCGCGATGTCGGCCTTCTATCACGACAGCACCGACATCAATAACCCCGAGCACCGCGAGATCGCGGCGATCCGCCTGATCGCCAAGATGCCGACGCTGGTGTCCATGGCCTACAAGTACACCATTGGCCAGCCCTACATCTATCCGAAGAACGACCTGAGCTACGCCGGCAACTTCATGCGCATGATGTTTGCCACGCCCTGCGAGGACTACAACCCCAACCCGGTGCTGGTCCGCGCGATGGACCGCATCTTCACGCTGCACGCCGACCACGAGCAGAACGCTTCCACGTCGACCGTGCGCCTGTGCGGATCGTCGGGCACCAACCCCTTCGCGGCCATCGCCGCGGGCGTGGCCTGCCTGTGGGGCCCCGCTCACGGCGGTGCCAACGAGGCCTGCCTGAACATGCTGGGCGACATCCAGAAGCAGGGCGGCGTGGCCCGCATCGGCGAGTTCGTCAGCAAGGTCAAGGACAAGAACTCCGGCGTCAAGCTGATGGGCTTCGGTCACCGTGTCTACAAGAACTACGACCCGCGCGCCAAGCTGATGCGCGAGACCTGCCACGAAGTGCTGGGCGAACTGGGCCTGGAAAACGACCCGCTGTTCGAACTGGCCATGAAGCTCGAGAAAATCGCGCTGGAAGACGAGTACTTCGTCGCCCGCAAGCTCTACCCGAACGTCGACTTCTACTCGGGCATCGTGCAGCGCGCCATCGGCATCCCCGTGCCGCTGTTCACCGCCATCTTCGCGCTGGCCCGCACGGTGGGCTGGATCGCCCAGCTCAATGAGATGATCGGCGACCCCGAGTACAAGATCGGCCGCCCGCGCCAGCTCTTCGTCGGCGCCACCCCGCGCGACGTCAAGCCCATCGCACAGCGCTGATCGGCTCTCGCATCACCGCGAACCCCTCGGTCCTCCGAGGGGTTCTTTCGTTTGGGAACCTTGATGACCCGTCCTGAGATCCTCGTCCTCGGCAGCGTCAACCGCGACCTCATCGTGCATGCGCCGCGCCTGCCGCTGCCGGGCGAGACGCTGCGCGGCCAGCGCTTCGGCTCCTGCCTGGGCGGCAAGGGCGCGAACCAGGCGGTCGCAGCAGCACGGCTCGGTGCGCGCGTGGCTCTGGCTGCGCGCGTGGGCCTGCTGGAGAACGGCGCGGCCATGGTCGAGCAGCTGAAAGGCGAGGGCGTCGACACCCATGCGGTTGCCCAGCCCGCCGACGAAGTGCCGGGTGTTGCGTTGATCGTCGTCGGCGCCGAGGATGCCGAGAACCAGATCGTCACGGTGGCCGGGTCCAACGGCACGCTGCCGCTGGAGCAGGTGGAGGCCCTGGAGCTGAACGGCTTGCGCTGGCTGGTCGCTCAGCAGGAACTGCCGCTGCAAAGCGTCGCGCGCGCCTTTGAACGCGCCCATGCGGCCGGCGTGAAGACGCTGCTGAACGCGGCGCCCTTCCGCGCCGGCTGCGAGGCGCTGCTGCCCCTGGTCGACCTGCTCGTCGTCAATGCATTGGAGGCCCAGGCCTTGGTCACGACCCTGGGTGGTGGCGTCGCCGAGCCCGAGGCGCTGGCCCGAGCGCTGCGCGCCAAGGGCCCGGGTGCCGTCCTCGTGTCCCTCGGTGCCGATGGCCTGTGCTGGCTCGATGACCAGGGCATCCTCCGCGTGCCCGCCCGCCCGGTGAAGGCCGTCGACACCGTCGGCGCCGGCGATACCCTCGTCGGCGCTCTCGTCACCGCGCTGGCCGAGGGCCAGCCCATTGCCCAGGCGCTCGCCTTTGCCCAAGCCGCCGCGGCCATCGCCGTGTCGCGCCCCGGCGTGCAGGACGCGATGCCGCGCCGCGCCGAAGTCCAAGAATCGTTGAAGCACTGAATCCCACAAGGAGAACAAGATGTCCCAGACCCTGCTGCTGCCCCGTTGGCTGCTGACCATGAAGGCCGGCGAAGGCACGCTTGAAGATCACGCGCTGCTGATCGACGGCGAGCGCATTGCCGCCGTCGGCCCGCGCGCTGACCTGCTGGCGAAGTACCCGCAAGCCGAGCGTGTCGAACTGCCCGAGCAGATCCTCATCCCCGGCCTCATCAACGGCCACGCCCACTCGGCCATGACGCTGCTGCGCGGTGTCGCCGACGACGTGCCGCTGATGGACTGGCTGCAGAACCACATCTGGCCGCTCGAAAAGAAATGGGTCAGTGAGGACTGGACCTATCTCGGCTCCAAGCTCGCGGCTGCCGAAGGTCTGCGCAGCGGCACGACCTATATCAACGACATGTATTTCTTCCCGACCGCCATGGCCCGCGCCGCTGTGGACTCGGGCGTGCGTGCCGCCGTGTCGATGAACGTCATCGACTTCCCCACCGGCTATGCCTCCGGCCCGGACGACTACATCGCCAAGGGCATCGCGGCCTACGAACAGTACAAGGGCGAGAAGCTGCTCGACTGGACCAGCGCGCCGCATGCGCCTTACACGGTGTCCGACGAGACCTTCATCAAGCTGCGCGACCTGGCCGAGAAGCTCGACATCCAGATGCACTGCCACATCCACGAGACGGCGGGCGAGGTCAGCGACGGCCTCAAGGCCCACGGTGTGCGTCCCATTGCGCGCCTGGACAAGCTGGGCCTGTTCAACGAGCGCATGATCGCCGTGCACATGGTCCACCTCGACGAGGCCGAGATCGAGCTGATGGCCAGGAAGGGCGTGCATCTGGTGCACAACCCCAACTCCAACCTCAAGCTGGCTTCGGGCGTCATGCCGCTGAAGGCGCTGGAGGCCGCCGGCGTCAACACGGTGCTTGGCACCGACGGCGCGGCGTCCAATAATCGTCTCGACATGTTCGGTGAGATCCGCTCAGCAGCGCTGTTAGCCAAGGGCATCACGGGTGACCCGACGGTGGCCTCTGCGCGCACCGCGCTGGAAATGGCCACGATCCGCGCCGCCAAGGCCATGGGCCGCGGCGACGACCTCGGCTCGCTGGAGGTCGGCAAGCTGGCTGACTGCGTCGCCGTGTCGCTGGACAGCATCGAATGCCAGCCCGTGTACAACGCCGCGGCCCAGCTCGTCTACGTGGCCGGCCGTGAGCAGGTCAGCAATGTCTGGATCGGCGGCCGCCAGGTGCTGCGCGAGCGCCAGCCGACGACCATCGATGTGCCGGCCCTGCTGGCCGAGGTGCGCGACGTCGTCGGCCGAATGCAGGCCCCATGAGCCCAGTGTGGAGCCAGCATGGCCGCTTCAGCCTCACCTGGCGTGGCGACGTGCTGGTTCTGCGTCTGGAGGGCACCTGGAACGAGATCGCCGCAGCCCGGCTGCAGCAAGAGGGCGGACGCTTGGCGCGCGAGCGTGCCGGCCGCCCCTGGGGTCTGTTGAGCGACACGGCCGCCTGGGAAGGCGCCACGCCCGAGGCACTGGATGGCATCTGGGCCTTCTTCGAGGACGCCCTGGCCCACGACCTCGCCGCCGCGGCCACGGTCATCCCGGACAGTTTCCAGGCTCTCATCATCCAGCCGATGGCGGCTCGCGCGGCCACGCTGACCAACTTCCACGGTTGCGCCAGCGTCGCCGAGGCCGAGGCCTGGCTGCGCAGTCGCGGCCTCAGTCTGGGCGCATAGCTGGCGCAGGGCGGACTGCCGCCTAGAATGCTGGTTTCCCCTTACGCCGGCCGCGCGGCCCCGCCTCCCGACGCCATGACCCGCACCCTGCATCTGCAATGTTTCGAGGGCGGCAACGCCTTGTCCACGTTCCGCGCCCAGGCCTTGCTGGGCCGGCTGCAACAGGTCAACGAGCGCATCAGCGCCGTCAGCGCCCGCGCGGTGCACTGGGTCTGGACCGACACGGCCATGGCGGCCGGCGCTCAGCAGCGTTTCGAGGCGCTGCTGACCTACGGCGAACCCGCCGATGCGGCTGCCAGCGGCGATCTCGTCGTCGTCGCGCCGCGCTTCGGCACCGTCAGCCCCTGGGCGTCCAAGGCCACCGACATTGCGCGCAACTGCGGCCTGGCCTTGAAGCGCGTCGAGCGCGTCGTTGAATACCGCGTCGCGCTGAAGTCCGGCCTCCTTGGAAGCCTTGGCGGCACCAGGCAGCTGAGCGAGGCCGAGCTGCAGGCCTGCGCCGAACTGCTGCACGACCGCATGACCGAGTCGGTGTGCTTCACGCGCGAGGCCACCGCCCATCTGTTCGACGAGCGCACGGCCGAGCCGTTGGCGCATGTGGACGTGCTCGGCCAGGGCCGTGCAGCCCTGGAGAAGGCCAATGTCGAGTTCGGCCTGGCCCTGTCGGCCGATGAGATCGACTACCTCGACACCAATTTCAAGAAGCTCGGCCGCAACCCCAGCGACGTCGAGCTGATGATGTTTGCCCAGGCCAACAGCGAGCATTGCCGCCACAAGATCTTCAACGCGAGCTTCATCGTCGACGACGAGGCCCAGCCGCTCTCGCTGTTCGGCATGATCCGCAACACCGAGAAGCTGAACCCGCAGCACACGGTCGTCGCCTACTCGGACAACGCCGCCATCATGGAAGGCCATGCCATCCAGCGCTGGATGGCGGCCGATGCGCCGGGCTCGGCCTACACGGCCCGTGCCGAGCAGGCCGAGGTGCTGATGAAGGTCGAGACGCACAACCACCCGACGGCCATCTCGCCCTTCCCGGGGGCGTCCACGGGCGCTGGCGGCGAGATCCGCGACGAAGGTGCTACGGGCCGCGGCTCCAAGCCCAAGGCGGGCCTGACCGGCTTCTCGGTCTCCAACCTGCATCTGCCGGGTCTGGCCGAATCCTGGGAACAGAACCCGGTCGGCAAGCCGGCGCACATCGCGTCGGCGCTGCAGATCATGATCGAGGGCCCGCTGGGTGGTGCGGCCTTCAACAACGAGTTCGGCCGGCCCAATCTGGGCGGCTATTTCCGCGTCTACGAGCAGACGGTGGATGGCATCCGCCGCGGCTATCACAAGCCCATCATGATCGCCGGCGGCCTGGGCCAGATCCGCGCCGACCTGACCCGGAAGATCGAGTTCCCCGCCGGCAGCCTGCTGATCCAGCTGGGCGGCCCGGGCATGCGCATCGGCATGGGCGGCAGCGCGGCCAGTTCGATGGCGGCCGGCACCAACACGGCCGACCTCGACTTCGACTCCGTGCAGCGCGGCAACCCCGAGATCGAACGGCGCGCGCAAGAGGTCATCAACCACTGCTGGGGCCTCGGGCAGGAGAACCCGGTGCTGGCCATCCACGACGTGGGCGCGGGCGGCATCTCCAACGCCTTCCCCGAGCTGGTCAACGACGCCGGCCGCGGTGCGCGCTTCGACCTGCGCAAGGTGCCGCTGGAGGAGTCGGGCCTCGCCCCAAAGGAAATCTGGTGCAACGAGAGCCAGGAGCGCTATGTGCTGGCCATTGCGCCGGGCAGCCTGGACCGTTTTGCAGCGATGTGCGCGCGCGAGCGCTGCCCGTTCGCCGTCGTCGGTGTCGTGACGGAAGAGCGCGACCTGAAGCTGGTGGATGGCGACGCGGAAGTCACCGATCACCCCATCGACATGCCCATGGACGTGCTGCTGGGCAAGCCGCCCAAGATGCAGCGCGACGTCAAGCGCGTGGCCCGCAGCGGCGGTGCGCTGGACCTGTCCGGCGTCAAGCTGGAGCAGGCCGCTTTCGACGTGCTGCGCCACCCGACGGTGGCCAGCAAGCGCTTCCTCGTCACCATCGGCGACCGCACCGTGGGCGGCCTCAACCACCGCGACCAGATGGTCGGCCCCTGGCAGCTGCCGGTGGCGGACTGCGCCGTCACGCTGGCCGACTTCAACGGCTTTGCCGGCGAGGCCATGAGCATGGGCGAGCGCACGCCGCTGGCGTCCGTCAACGCACCCGCCTCGGGCCGCATGGCCGTGGCCGAGGCCATCACCAATCTGCTGGCCGCGCCCTTCGAGCTGCCGCGCGTGAAGCTCAGCGCCAACTGGATGGCTGCCTGTGGCGAAGCCGGTGAAGACGCCGCGCTGTTCGACACTGTCAAGGCCGTGGGCATGGAACTGTGCCCCGCGCTGGGCATTTCCATCCCAGTCGGCAAGGATTCGCTGTCGATGCGCACCAAGTGGGCTGACCAGCAGGTCACCGCGCCGGTATCGCTGATCGTCACCGCCTTCGCCAGCATCGCCGACGTGCGCGGCACGCTGACGCCCGAATGGCAGCGCGAGGACTCGGCGCTCATCCTCATCGACCTGGGCCAGGGCCAGCACCGCATGGCCGGCTCCATCCTGGCGCAGACGCTGAACCAGTTCGGCAGCGATGTGCCGGACCTCGACGACCCCAAGCTGCTGGTGTCGCTGGTCAACGCGATCAACGAACTGCGCACCGCCGGCAAGTTGCTGGCGTATCACGACCGTTCGGATGGCGGCTTGTGGGCGGCGGCCTGCGAAATGGCCTTTGCCGGCCAGACCGGCCTGAGCCTGAACGTCGACATGCTGGTTACGGAAGGCGACGGCATCAGCGACAGCCGCGCCGACATGGGCGACTCCAAGAACTGGGCCGGCCAGGTCAGCGCCCGCCGCGAAGAGCTGACGCTGCGCGCGTTGTTCAGCGAGGAACTGGGTGCGCTGATCCAGGTCCGCGCGGGCGACCGCGATGCCGTCATGCAGGTGCTGCGCGCGCATGGCCTGTCCAGGTATTCCCACGTCGTTGCCAAGCCCAATGCGGCGCGGCAGGTGGAAGTCTGGCGCGATGCGAAGAAGGTGTTCGCCGCCGACCTGACGACGCTGCAGCAGACCTGGGACGAGGTGTCGTGGCGCATCGCGCAGTTGCGCGACAACCCGGCCGGCGCCGATGCCGAGCATGCCGCTGCCGGCAAGGCCGACGACCCGGGCCTGCATGTCCACACGACGTTCACGCCCGAGGCGCCGTTCATCGTCACCGGCGCGAAGCCCAAGGTCGCCATCCTGCGCGAGCAGGGCGTCAACTCGCACATCGAGATGTCCTATGCGATGGCACAGGGCGGCTTCGACAGCTTCGACGTGCACATGAGCGACCTGCAGTCCGGCGCGGTCCAACTGGACGGCTTCGCGGCCTTCGTGGCCTGCGGCGGCTTCAGCTACGGCGACACCCTGGGCGCCGGCGAGGGCTGGGCGCGCAGCATCATGTTCAACCCCGTGCTGGCCGAGCAGTTTCGTGCCTTCTTTGCGCGCCGGGACACGCTGGCCCTGGGGGTCTGCAACGGCTGCCAGATGCTGGCCGCGCTCGCGCCCATCATCCCGGGCGCCGACGCCTGGCCGCGCTTCACGCGCAACCAGAGCGAGCAGTTCGAGGCCCGCCTGTCGCTGGTCGAGGTGCTGGAGTCACCCAGCGTGTTCTTCCAGGGCATGGCCGGCAGCCGCCTGCCCATCGCCGTTGCACACGGTGAGGGTTACGCCAACTTCGCGCGCCAGGGTGACGCGGCCAAGGTCCTCCAGGCCATGCGCTTTGTCGACAACCATGGCCAAGCGACCGAGGCCTACCCGTTCAACCCCAACGGCAGCCCGGGCGGCCTGACGTCGGTGACGACGCCGGACGGCCGCTTCACGGCGCTGATGCCCCACCCGGAGCGCGTCTTGCGCAATGTGCAGATGAGCTGGACCTCGGGCGACCGCGCGCTGCACAGCCCGTGGCTGCGCATGTTCCAGAGCGCGAGGAAGGCGCTGGGCTAAGCCGCATCCACCTCGAGCAACAGCCGGTCGAGGCCCTCTTCGGTGCCACGCCGGCGCTGCTCCAGGTCCTGGTGGCCGTCGAGGTAGGCCAACTGCTCGGTCAGCTTCAGCGTCGAGCCGGCAGGCGTGTTGGCGAACTCCACGGTGACCAGTGACGCCGATAGCGCGCGGCCGTCCGCTGCCATTGAGTAGGCGAACAAGATGCGGGCCTGCGGCACGATGTCGAGGAAGACCTTGTCGACGGCGAGCTGCGTTCCATCGGGCAGCTCGCTGCGGTAGATCTCCTGCCCACCGGGGCGGAAGTCCATGCTGAACTCGGTGGCGTTCATCTCGGCATGGCAGTCGGACCAGCGCTGCTTGGTGGCCGGGTCGGCCCAGGCAGCGAACACACGGCTGGCCGAGGCCTTGAAGCGGCGCTCCAGCACGAAGCTGGTGTGGGCGGCGGGAGTCGTCGTCACGGTGGGTTGTCCTGTTCTTCGAGAAGGGCTTCAAGGGCGTCGAACTGGCGATGCCACATCGCCTTGCGCGTGGCCACCCAGTCTTCCAGGCCGCCAAAGGCATCCGGCGCGATGCGGTAGGTGCGCACGCGGCCGGCCTTGTCCGACTGCACGACGCCGCCGGCCTCCAGCACGGCCAGGTGCTTCAGCGCCGAGGGCAGGCGAAGAGACAGCGGCTTGGCCAGGTCCGACACCGAGGCCGGCCCGCGCGCCAGCTGGTCGACCATGGCGCGGCGGTTGCCGTCGGCCAGGGCGGCGAAAAGACGGTCCAGGCCTTCAGCCGAGGAAGCGTGCAGGTAGGGCATGACGCAGGGGGTAGTACTGGAAGACCGGTCGGGCTTCGACGATGCAGCGCCACACGGAGGGACGGGCCAGCAGGCGCTCGAAGTAGGCGCTGAGCTTGACATGGGCGGGCGAGAAGGGCCGCACGATGGCCGCGTAGAACAGGGCCGGCGCTGCGGCGCAATCGGCCATCGTGAAGGCCTCTCCCGCTGCCCAGGTACGGTCGCCCAGGCGGCTTTCGATGAGGTCATAGGCCAGCCCCAGGTCATTGACGGCGCCGGTCAGCGTGGCCGCGTCGCGCTCGGCGTCGGGGCGCAGTTGCTGGCCGATGAAGCGCTGCATGGGCGTCATCACGTGCAGGTCGAAGACGCGGTCCCACAAGCGCACCTCCAGCTGCGCCTCGAAGTCATCGGGCAGCAACTGCACGGCCCCCGGATGGCGGCGATCCAGGTACTCGATCTGGATCGAGGTCTCGGGCACGACGCGGTCCCCGTCGACCAGCAGCGGGATCTTGGCCGTGGGCCAGAGCGCAGCGTAGGCCGCGCGTGCTGCCGGGTCACCGAGATTGACGGTGCGGGCTTCGAAAGGCGCACCGTTCTCGTAGAGGGCGATCAGGACCTTCCAGCAATAGGAGGAGAGCGGGTGGTAGTGCAGGGTCAGGGACATGGTGGCTCTAAAGTTTCCGTGATGGCTAAGTGTATGGAAACTTTCAGGAAAAGGAAACTGTCGAGGCAAAACAAAGGCGGGCCTCGGCCCGCCTTGTCTGGATGGCGAACCGGATCAGTCCTGCACGACGGCGGCCGCCTGCAGCCGCTTGTTCACCCGCAGCGCCACCAGCGTGCAGACCACGCCGGACAGCAGGTAGAGGCTGAGCGACACCAGGCCGAAGCGTGACGACAGGAAGAGGGCCACGACGGGCGCAAAGGCCGCGCCCAGCAGCCAGGCCATGTCGGCCGTCAGCGCTGCGCCGGTATAGCGGAAGTGAGGCAGGAAATTGGACGTCACCGAGCCGGCGGACTGGCCATAGGACAGGCCCAGCAGCACGAAGCCGATCAGGATGAAGGCGGCCTGGCCGGGTTTGCCACCGCCCAGCATGAAGGGCGCGAACAGCGCAAACACGCCGATGGCCATGGCCATGGTGCCGAGGTAGCTGCGCCGGCCGATCTTGTCGGCGATGAGGCCGGACATGGGCATGGCGACGGCCGCGAAGGCGGCGCCGAGAAGCTCCATCTTCATGAAGTCCTCGACCCCTTCGGTGCCGTACAGCGCCACCCAGGACAGCGGGAACACGCTCACCAGGTGGAAAAGGGCATAGCTGGCCAGGGCCGCAAAGGCGCCGATGACGATGTGGTGGCCCTGGGCGGGCAGCAGCTCGCGCAGATAGGCGGGGTCGAGCTCATGCTCCTCCATGCGCTTCTCGTACTCGTGCGTGACGACCAGGCGCAGCCGGGCGAACAGCGCGACGACGTTGATGGCGAAGGCGGTGAAGAAGGGGAAGCGCCAGCCCCAGGACAGGAAGTCCTTGGCGTCCAGGCTGCCGAACACGTACAGGAACACGCCCGAGGCGACGAAGAAGCCCAGCGGCGCGCCGAGCTGGCCCAGCATGGCGTACCAGCCGCGGCGGTGCGGCGGGGCGTTCAGGGCCAGCAGCGAGGGCAGGCCGTCCCAGGAGCCACCCAAGGCCAGGCCCTGGCCGACGCGTGCGAGCGCCAGCAGCCAGATGGCTGCGCTGCCGGCCTCGGCGTAACCAGGCAGCAGGCCCATGCCGACCGTGGAGCAGCCGAGCAGGAAGAGGGCGGCGGTCAGCTTGGCCGAGCGGCCGAAATGGCGCTGGATGGACATGCCGATCAGCGTGCCGACCGGTCGGACGACGAATGCCAGCGCAAAGACCAGGAAGGCGTAGAGCGTGCCCGTCAGGCGGTCGGCGAAGGGGAAGAAGACCTGCGGGAAGACCAGCACCGAGGCGATGCCGAAGACGAAGAAGTCGAAATATTCGGACGCGCGGCCGATGATGACGCCCACCGCGATGTCGCCGGGGGCCAGGTCCTCGTCCGTCCGGGTGGTCAGCGGGCCGGAATTGGGGCTATGGAAAGTACTACCTGCAACTGCCATTTCGGGCTTGTCTCCGTCTGTGCCTTGGACAAAATGTCCAATCGTTGATTTGCCTCAATCAACTTACATTCCATCGCTGCGAGCAAGATCGTTAACCCTTGCGCGCACCTCAGGATGTACCCCAACAAGTCTCTCCTCAACAGCGCCCTGGTCTTGTCAGCCAGCTTCGCTTTGTCCGGCTGCGATTGGATCGTGATGAAGCCGCATGGCGACATCGCGCAACAGCAGGCGCAGCTCATTGTCACGTCCACGCTGTTGATGCTGCTGATCATCGTCCCGGTGATCGCGCTGACGCTGTTCTTTGCATACCGTTACCGCCAGTCCAACGAGGAGGCGACGTATGCGCCGGACTGGGACCACTCCACCCGCCTGGAACTCGTCATCTGGGGTGCGCCGCTGCTGATCATCATCGCGCTGGGCGCCATCACCTGGATCAGCACCCACAAGCTCGACCCTTTCCGCCCGCTGGACCGCATCGCCGAAGGCAAGCCCGTGGCGGCCGACGTAAAGCCGCTGGAGGTCTACGCGGTGTCGATGGACTGGAAGTGGCTCTTCATCTACCCCGAGCAGGGCATCGCGACCGTCAACGAACTGGCCGCGCCGGTGGACCGCCCCATCCACTTCCGCTTCACGTCCACCTCGGTGATGAACACCTTCTACGTGCCGGCCCTGGCCGGCATGATCTACGCGATGCCGGGCATGCAGACTCAGTTGCACGCTGTCATCAACAAGGCCGGTGTCTATGACGGCCTGTCGGCCCAGTACAGCGGTGCCGGCTTCTCCGACATGCGCTTCAAGTTCCATGGTCTGACGGACGAAGAATTCGCGCGCTGGGTCGACGGCAACAAGGCCGGCGGCAACACGCTGACCCGCGCTGACTACCTGAAGCTGGAACAGCCGAGCGCCAAGGAGCCCATCCGCCGCTTCGCCAGCGTCGAGCCCGGCCTGTGGAGCGCCATCGTCGACCGCTGCGTCGACGGCAAGAAGATGTGCGCCAGCCAGATGATGGCCATCGACGCGGCCGGCGGTGCCGGCAAGGGTGGCGTGGCCAGCACGATGCGCAGCCCCTGGCGTGATGCCGAGGGCACGCAGCGCGAACGCACCGTCGTCGCCGCGCTGTGCACGCCGACCAACCTGCTGGGTCTGCCCGTCGAAGCCCCCGAGGCTTCACCCGCCGCGCTGAAGAACTGAGACCGACCGATGTCCAATCCCGTCGTTGCCCAACACCAGACGCTCGATCAGCTGCATCCCATCCTCGGCCGCCTCGGCTGGGACTCGCTGCCGCTGCACGAGCCCATCCTCGTCGCCACCTTCATCGCCGTGATGCTGGGCGGCGCGCTGGTGTTCGCGCTGATCACCAAGTTCAAGCTCTGGGGCCATCTGTGGACCGACTGGATCACCAGCATCGACCACAAGAAGATCGGCATCATGTACATCATCCTCGGCGTGGTGATGCTGCTGCGCGGCTTCGCTGACGCGCTGATGATGCGGGCCCACCAGGCCATGGCGTTTGCCGACAATGCCGGCTTCCTGCCGCCGCACCACTACGACCAGGTCTTCACGGCCCACGGCGTCATCATGATCTTCTTCGTCGCGATGCCCTTCGTGACCGGGTTCATGAACTATGTCGTGCCGCTGCAGATCGGCGCACGCGACGTCGCCTTCCCCTTCCTGAACAACTTCAGCTTCTGGATGACGGCCGGCGGCGCCGTGCTGGTCATGATCTCGCTGTTCATCGGCGAGTTCGCCAAGACCGGCTGGCTGGCCTACCCGCCGCTGTCGGGCATCCTGGCCAGCCCCGACGTCGGGGTGGACTACTACCTGTGGTCACTGCAGATCGCGGGGGTGGGCACGACGCTGTCGGGCATCAACCTGATCGCCACCATCATCAAGATGCGCGCGCCGGGCATGACCATGATGAAGATGCCCGTCTTCACGTGGACCTCGCTGTGCACCAACGTGCTCATCGTCGCGACCTTCCCCGTGCTGGCCGCGACGCTCGCGCTGCTGACGGCCGACCGCTACCTGGGCACCAACTTCTTCACCAACGACCTTGGCGGCAACGCCATGCTCTACGTGAACCTGATCTGGATCTGGGGCCACCCCGAGGTCTACATCCTGGTGCTGCCGGTGTTCGGCATCTTCTCGGAAGTGGTGTCCACCTTCAGTCGCAAGAAGCTGTTCGGCTATGCGTCCATGGTCTACGCGACGGTCGTCATCACCATCCTGTCCTACCTCGTCTGGCTGCACCACTTCTTCACGATGGGCTCAGGGGCCAGCGTGAACAGCTTCTTCGGCATCACGACGATGATCATCTCGATCCCGACGGGCGCCAAGATCTTCAACTGGCTGTTCACGATGTACCGTGGCCGCATCAAGTTCGAAGTGCCGATGCTGTGGACGGTGGGCTTCATGATCACCTTCACCATCGGTGGCATGACCGGCGTGCTGCTGGCGGTGCCGGCGGCGGACTTCGTGCTGCACAACAGCCTCTTCCTGATCGCCCACTTCCACAACGTCATCATCGGCGGCGTGGTGTTCGGCGCCTTCGCCGGCATCAACTACTGGTTCCCCAAGGCCTTCGGCTTCCGCCTCGACGCCTTCTGGGGCAAGGTGTCGTTCTGGTGCTGGTTCATCGGCTTCTGGGTCGCGTTCACGCCGCTGTACGTGCTGGGCCTGATGGGCATCACGCGCCGTGTCAGCCACTTCGACGACACGACGCTGCAACCCTATTTCGTCGTCGCCGCCATCGGTGCGGGCATCGTGGCCTGCGGTATCGGTGCCTTCCTGGTGCAGATCGCCGTCAGCATCTGGCGTCGCAAGGAACTGGCCGACACGACGGGCGACATCTGGGGTGGCCGCACGCTGGAATGGTCCACATCTTCGCCGCCGCCGGACTACAACTTCGCCTTCACGCCCATCGCCCACGAGATGGACGCCTGGCACGACATGAAGCAGCGCAACGCCGAGCGCCCTCGCCAAGGCTTCGTGGCCATCCACATGCCCAGGAACACCGGCGCCGGATTCATCATCGCCATGCTGGCCACGGCCATGGGTTTTGCGCTGATCTGGCATATGTACTGGATCGCCGCGGCGACCTTTGCCGCCACCGTCATCGCGTCCATCGTCCACACCTTCAACTACGACCGTGACTTCCACATCCCGGCCGATGCGGTGACCCGCACCGAGGACGAGCGCACCCGCGCGCTTGCATCCGCTGCCTGACCGGGAGACCGCTGACATGACTGCAACTGTGACCTCTCACGTCAACGGCGCCGCGCCCGTCTTCTACGACACGGGTGACCACCACCCGCAGCCCAGCACCATGCTGGGTTTCTGGCTCTACCTGATGAGCGACTGCCTCATCTTCGCGGTGCTGTTCGCCGTCTACGCCGTGCTGGGCCGCAACTACGCGGCCGGCCCGTCGGGCGCCGACCTGTTCGACCTGCCGCTGGTGGCCGTCAACACGGGCCTGCTGCTGTTCTCGTCCATCACCTATGGCTTCGCGATGATCGCGATGCAGGCCAAGCGCAAGAACCAGGTCTTGGCCTGGCTGGCCATCACGGGCCTGTTCGGCCTGGGTTTCCTCGGCATCGAGCTGTTCGAGTTCCACCACCTCATCCACGAGGGTGCCGGCCCCGGCCGCAGCGCCTTCCTGTCCAGCTTCTTCACGCTGGTCGGCACCCACGGCCTGCACGTCACCTTCGGCTGCATCTGGCTGGTCACGCTGATGGTGCAGGTGCAGAAACTCGGCCTCACGCCGGCCAACCGCCGCCGCCTGATGTGCCTGTCGATGTTCTGGCACTTCCTGGACGTCGTCTGGATCGGCGTCTTCACCTTCGTCTACCTGATGGGAGTGCTGTGATGGCCGACCATGCCCACGATCACCACGACGACCATCACGACGGCGAAGGTGACTTCCACGTCAGCTTCAAGGGCTATGCCGTCGGCTTCATGCTGTCGGTCATCCTGACGGCGATTCCCTTCTGGCTCGTCATGGGCAAGGTGCTGCCCACGCCCAAGCTCACCGGCCTGGTCATCCTCGGCTTCGCGGCCGTGCAGATGGTCGTGCACATGATCTATTTCCTGCACATGAACGCCAAGGTCGAGCAGGGCTGGTCCCTGCTGGCGCTGCTGTTCACCGGCGCCCTGGTCGTCATCATGCTGTCCGGCTCGGTCTGGGTCATGTATCACATGAACGCCAACATGATGCCGACGCCCGATCCCGCCGCGATGCGCAACATGCCGTGATCCGCGCGGCGCGCCTGGCACTGATCGTCGCCACGGCGCTGGCCAGCGTGGGCTTCCTCGCGCTGGCCGTCTGGCAGTTCCAGCGCCTCGGCTGGAAAGAAGATCTCATTGCCCGCGTCGAGCGCCAGGTTCATGCGGGGCCGGTGTCTCCGCCAGCCGCATCGGTTTCGGTATCGAAGGCCGACGAATACCGCCGCCTGCGCCTGCGCGGCCGCTTCGAGCCGCGCGAGGTGCTGGTGCAGGCCACGACCGAACTGGGCGGTGGCCACTGGGTGCTGGCGCCGCTGCGCCTGGACGACGGCACGGCCGTCCTCATCAACCGCGGCTTCGTGCCGCCCGAGCAGCGCGCGCCCGACCGGCATGCCGCGCCCGCCGGCGCCGTCGAGCTGACGGGCCTGCTGCGCCTGACCGAGACCGGCGGCGGCCCGCTGCGCCAGAACGTGCCCGCCGAGGGGCGCTGGTATTCGCGTGACGTCGCCGGTATCGCGGCCCAGCTTGGCGTCAGCGGTACGGTCGCGCCTTTCTTTGTCGACGAGTCCGCCGATCCCGCCCAGCCGCTGCGTTATCCGCGCCCCGGCCTGACGGTGATCCGTTTCGCCAACAATCACGCCGTCTACGCCATCACCTGGCTGGCGCTCGCGGCCATGTCTGCGGCTGCCGCCATCTATCTGCTCCGCGAAGAGCGCCGCCGCTCCCTGCCTTGAACCCCACGCCGCTGACCCCCACCGCCGAGCCCGCTGAGCCGGTCATCGTCGCCCCCGAGCGCCGCGCCGGCCGCGCCAACCTGCGCCAGCTCATCGAGCTGCGCTGGCTGGCCGTGGGCGGCCAGCTCGCCACGGTGCTGGTCGTGCACGTGGGCCTCGCCATCGCGCTGCCCTGGGCCGAGATGCTGAGTCTGCTCGGCATCCTCGTCGTCTTCAACCTCTTCAGCATCTGGCGCAACAAGCTCACGCAGCCGGTCTCGCAGATCGAGCTCTGCATCGCGCTGCTCGTCGACGTCGGCGTGCTGACGGGCCAGCTCTACCTGGCCGGTGGCAGCGACAACCCCTTCATCTACCTCTATCTGCTGCAGGTGGCCGTCGCCTCTGTGCTGCTGCGGCCGGCCTACCTTGGTGTCATCGTGCTGAGCACGCTGACCGGCTTTGTCGCGCTGACGCAGTGGCACCGCCCGCTGCTGCTGGATACCTCCTCGCCGACGACGCTGTCGCCCAACTACCTTGGCGGCCTGCTGCTGTGCTTTCTGCTCAACGTCGGCCTGCTCAGCGTCTTCATCGTGCGCATCAACCGCAACCTGCGCCAGCGCGACGCCGAGTTGGCCGAGCTGCAGCAGCGCGCCGCCGAGGAAGTGCACATCGTGCGCATGGGCCTGCTGGCCAGCGGCGCCGCGCACGAACTGGGCACGCCACTGGCCACGCTCAGCGTCATCCTGGGCGACTGGGCGCACATGGCACCGTTTGCCGCCGAGCCCGAGCTGCGCGAGGAGATCGAGGAGATGCAGCGCCAGATCCTGCGCTGCAAGGCCATCGTCACCGGCATCCTGATGTCGGCCGGCGAAATGCGCGGCGAGGCGCCACGGTTGACGACGCTGCAGGCCTTCACGGAAGGCCTGGCCAAGAGTTGGCGGGCAGCCCACGCAGGAGCCGACCTGGCCCTTCGCAACAAGGACCTGCCCGAGGTCGAGATCATCTCGGACAGCGCGCTGCAGCAGGTCGTGGCCAATCTGCTGGACAACGCCCTGGAGGCCGCGCCCGGCATGCCGCTGACCCTCGTGGCCACCTGCCCGGACGAAGCCACGCTGCGCTTGTGCGTGCGCGACAACGGCCCTGGCTTTGATGCCCAGCGGCTCAAGCACTTCGGCGAGCCCTACCAGAGCAGCAAGGGCCAGCCCGGCCGTGGCATGGGCCTCTTCCTGTCGGTTAACGTGGCACGCACCTTGGGCGGGCGGCTGGAGGCGCGCAACCGCGAGGGCGGCGGCGCCGAGGTCGTGTTGACCCTGCCCATGGCCTCACTGCTGCCACGCCGCTGATGTCCGCCGCTGAATCCGACCGCCTGCTGCTCATCGTCGAGGACGACGACAGCTTTGCCCACACGCTGACCCGCTCCTTCGAGCGCCGCGGCTGGCGCGTCGTGCGCGCCACCGGGCTGGACGACATGAAGGCCTTGCTCGACGCGTTGCCCGACGACGAGGAACTGGGCCACGCCGTTGTCGACCTGAAGCTTGCCGGCGGTGCCTCGGGTCTGGCCTGTGTGCAAGCCCTGCATGGCTGGGACCCGGAGGTGCTGATCGTCGTGCTGACGGGCTACGCCAGCATCGCCACGGCCGTCGAGGCCATCAAGCTCGGTGCCTGCCACTACCTCGCCAAGCCGGCCAACACCGACGACATCGAGGCCGCCTTTGCG
Organism: Roseateles sp. P2_H4; assembly: GCF_056403315.1. Taxonomy (NCBI): domain Bacteria; kingdom Pseudomonadati; phylum Pseudomonadota; class Betaproteobacteria; order Burkholderiales; family Sphaerotilaceae; genus Roseateles; species Roseateles sp. P2_H4. The sequence continues at coordinate 114,581 of NZ_JBFUFR010000018.1, forward strand.
CGCAGGCAGGGTGATGCCGACGTCGAGGTCACCGAGCGTCAGACGGCGTCCATCAAGACGCTGGAGTGGGAGCGCATCCACGAGGTGCTGGCCGAGACCGACTTCAACATCAGCGAGACGGCCCGCCGTCTGGGCATGCACCGGCGCACGCTGGCGCGCAAGCTCGAGAAGCAGCGCATCAAGTAAGTGTCGGCGGCCGTCGCGGCGGACGACGCCTCATCAGGCGCTGCCGCTCTTGACGGGGGCGACCCTGGCCCACAGGCGAAACCCGCCACCCTTGGCCGGAATATCCTGCGCGACCTCCAGAAACTTGACCTTGGTGCCCGCCGTGATCAGGCCGATGACTTTGCCTTTCCACCATTCCCGCTCTTCGTTCAGATAGGGTTTGGAGGCGCGCTTGTTCATGTCGACCTTGGAGGTGGCGAAGGTGTCGACGGCGGGTATCTTGTCGAGGCTGAAATCGAAATACGAGTCGCCGAAAAACTTGCCGTCCTTGAACGTGCCGAGGAACACCCACCCCGCCATGTCGGAATTGATGGCCAGCGCGGCGTCAGCTTGGGCGCCCGTGGCGGCCGTGTCCGCGGCGCCTTCCTTTTTGTCGGTCTGGTTCGCGACCAGGATGATGGCTTCCTTGCTCGGCGCCGGGCCACGCATGAAAGCGTCCGCTACATCGCCGATGGAGAGTTTCTCGCGCATCTTGATGTCGTAGTGATTCACGACCCAGATGCCGAGTATCAGAAGGACGACGCCCAGAATGACGTCCTTGGATATTTTCAAAATGAGTTCGACGATTTCAAGGGTTTCCTTCATGGCCGGTGCTCTTTCATGACGGCGGCGGCTGCCGTGGTCCTGAAATGCTAGATTTGCCCATACTAGGCAGCATCCCCAGCAATGTGGACAGCCGCGCCGGCAGCTGGGCCATGGGGAGCGCTGTGCGCGCCCGCCGCCAACGTCAACCGAGCAGGCGCTCCCGCAGCGCGTCGCGCAGCTCCGCCCAGCTGTAGGTCGCCTGAGCCGCCAGCAGGCCGGCCTGGCCGAAGACGGGCGTCAGTCCATAGCGCTGCAGGGCCGCGGGCAGTTCCGTGCGGCCGCTGATGGCTTCGGCCAGCCACTCGCCGGCCACCGTCGTCGGCGCCACGCCGTGGCCGCCAAAGGCCTGGGCGAACCACAGGCCCGGCGCGAGCTGGCCGATCTGTGGCATCTTGTGGCGGGCATAGCTCATCAGGCCGCCCCAGGCATGCTCGATGCGCACCGCGGCGAGCTGCGGATAGACCTTGAGCAGGTCGGCCTGCAGCATCTGCGCAATGCGCGCCGGGTCGCGCTCCTGGATGGAGATGCGGCCGCCCCACAGCAGCCGGTGGTCGCTCAGTGCGCGGTAGTAGTCGAAGGCAAAGCGGTTGTCGTAGAGGGCCGCGGGCGTGCGAATCGGCCGCAGGGATTCGGGCAAGGGTTCGGTCGCGATGACATAGGTGGCGATCGGCAGGCGCGCGCCGGTCAAGGCCGGCAGCATGGTCTTCAGATAGGCGCCGCCGGCCACGACGACCTGGGCGGCACGGATCGAGGCCTCCTGCGCGGTACGCAGCTCGAAGCCACCGGCAGGCAGGCGGTCGATGGCCATCACGGCGCTGTGCTCATGCACCCGGCCGCCGGCCTGCTCGATGACGCGCGCCAGGCCCAGCGCGTACTTCAGCGGATGGAAATGGAAGGCATCGCGTTCCATCAGCGCGCCGCCGTAGCGCTCCGTGTCCAGCCACTGGCGCACCTGCGTGGGCTCGATCTCGTCCCAGACGACGCCGAAGTTCTCGCGCAGCCAGCGCGCCTGGTCGCGCAGCTGGCGCTCGGCCCGTGGGCTGTGCTTGAACCAGTTGAGCAGCAGGGCACCGCCTTCCACGCGGTCACAGGCGATCGCATGGCGTTCGATGCGTGATCGGATCAGCGCGACGGCCTCGCGGCTGTGGGCATAGAGCTCGCGCGCCGGCGCCAGTCCCAGGTCGCTCACCAGGTCTGCCGCGTCGCGGCTGTAGCCGCCGAAGACGAAGCCGCCATTGCGCCCCGAGGCGCCATGGCCGATGGTCTGCGCCTCCAGCACCGCAACGCTGGCGATGCCGCGCTCCTGCAGGCCGCGCGCGGTGGCCAGGCCGGCAAAGCCGCCGCCGAGCACGGCCACTTCGACATTGGTGGACGACTCGGCGAGGGATGGGAAGCTCAGGCGAGGCGCCGTGGCGGCGTAATAGGTCTCCGTTTGCATGCGCTGGCTTCAGGTCGGCGGGGACTCAATGTAGTCTGGCGCGTAGACGGTGAATACGCACCGTTGCAGCTGAAAGAGGTGGCGGGCAGAGTCGCATGCCCGATGCCTTCGGATCGACGGGCTGTATCGATCTTTGCCTATGACCGCACCCAAAAAGCTTGCAACCGCGCTCTCGAAACCTGTCGACGCGAGTCTCAAGGTCGCCGACGACGGGCGTTGCACGCTGCAACGCAAGCCCGTCGCGCTATCGGATCTGCGCGCGCGGCTTCTCGAACTCAAGGCCGCCCATCCCGACGTGCAACTCCACGTGTCAGGCAGCGACAAGGTTTCATATGCCCAGATGGCGCCAGTGATGAAGATCGTGGAAGAGACTGGTTTGGTTCGTCTGCGCTTTGTCACGGACTGGCCTGACACGCCGGCCTCCTCAGGGGGCACGCCATCAGCCTCGGGTTCTCGTCGATGAAATGCTGCGCTATCGACGCGACCGGGCATGCAACTCGAAGCATGCGATGCGGATGGGGGCTGTGGGGTTCGCGAGCTGGGCCGCCTCCTTGAGGGCCGGACTGATCCGGTGCCTGCTGTTGAGTGCAATCCTGCTGCCGAGCGCCCAAGCGGGCAGCACGGACGTGATCGCGAAGCTCAGAGCCCATGAGTTCTCCGAGCTGGAGCGCCACTACGAAGAAGTCGAATCCAGGTTCGAACGACGCGAGTTGAGCGAGCGCGATCTGATAGGCGCCTATTACCCGTTCTATCGCAAGGAGGACACGCTGTCTGACGACTTCGCCGCGTGGATCGAGCAGCGGCCCGACTCAGCGCTGGCGCGTCTGAGCCGGGGCATCTATTTCAGGAAGTTGGGGGAATTCCGCAGGGGGCGGGGATACGCCCATCAAACACGGGCGGCGGACCTTGAGTACATGACACAGATGCATGCTCGAGCGAAGCAGGACCTGATCRCAGCATTGCGGCAGCACCCCAGGTCATACGTCACGGTTGTGCACCTGCTGAACATTGCGCAGTTTGAGCTGGATCGCGAAGGCGCCCGCGCTTATCTCGACGCCGCCAACAGCCTGCTTCCAGACAATCTCTTCGCGCGGGCTCGCTACCTGATCAGCCTCGCGCCGAAGTGGAATGGAAGCCACGAGCAGATGGATGCGTTTGTCCGAGAGGCCAAAGCCAGCGGCGTGACGATGCAGCTTGGGCGCTGGCTCGAAGCCATCGTCAGCGAAGACCGTGCGGATGTCGCCTTCTACCAAGGTGATGACGCAGCTGCGGCGGCCCATGCCGCCGAGGCTCTGAGGCTCGCCGAGGATGCAGGGGAGGCATTTCAGTCCGACTTCTTGAGCTTCTCGGTTTGGTACAAGAAAGCTGGCCAACCGGCTTCGGGCAGAGGGCGAACAGCTCAGTCATGGTGGGTGCCCATCATTCAATGGACGACCTGGGGCGTCCTCATGGCGGCCGTGATGGGCTGGGTGGCTCGAAGCCGGATGAAGCAGCGACCGGAGCAGCTCGGCGATGACATGCGGCACCCTCCGAGCACCCTCGTCATCGGCATCGTCGGTTTCGTTCTCTTTGCGGCCCTCGGCGTGATATCAAACACCATTGGCAAGAACGAGACGACCAGCGTCTGGACGGATCTGCTGTTCCTGTTCTTTTCCCTGATGTCGCTGCCCATGATCGGCGACTACTTCCTGGCCCGACATCGCCTGACACCCGATGGGCTTGAGTTTGGGCGGCTGCTGGGGCGCCGCGGGAAGCTCAGATGGGAGGAGGTGAGCAGCGTCGAGTACGCCTCGGTGATGAAGTGGTTCAGGATCAGAACCCAGCAAGGGGCGACGATTCGTATCTCCGCGATGCTGATGGGACTGCCCGCATTTGCGCAGCAGGTCCTGTCCCATGTCCCCGCACATCGGATCGCCGAGTCCACGAGGGAGATCCTCGCGCAGACGGCAGATGGAAGGCCGCCCAGTATTTGGGCCTGAGCTCGATGTAGCCCTGGGCACGCGGTTGAACGCCAGGTCCGGATCGGGCGAAAAAAAACCGGCTCGGGAGAGCCGGTCTTTCATGCGGAGCCGCTGGGTTCAGTAGCGGCCACCGCCGAAGCCACCCGTGCCGTAGCCGACATCCGAACGCTTGGTGGCGGTGTAGCCATTCGCGCCGTAGCCGCTCGAATCCTTGCTGGCTTCGCGGGGACGGGCCAGGCTCACGACGATGGAGCGTCCATCGACGGTCATGCCGTGCAGTGCCGAGATGGCGGCCTGGGCGACTTCAGGAGAAGCCATTTCGACGAAGCCGAAACCTTTGGACGTGCCGGTTTCCCGGTCCATCATGACCTTGGCGGAGGAAACGCCACCGAACTCGGCAAAGTTGCTTTTCAGGCTGGAATCGGTCACGGAGTAGGGCAGGTTGCCCACGTAAATCTTGCTGCTCATGGTTGAGCCTTTCTGAGTGTTTGCGCACGGTCTGGGCGCGGTTGTGCGAATCTGCACTCGGCAGTTCGCAGCGAGTGGGACGTCAGCACGCGTTAGGTAGCGGCATGCACGCTTGAAGCCAGCCCTGGGTGACGGCGTACAGCCGCGCAGCTTCGCGTGAGGCAAAGGTGGTGTCGAAGCGGAATACGCGGCGACAACCTTCGTTGCCCTGGGCGGGGCGAACCGAGAACGAGGCGCGAAAGCGGCCACAGTCGGTCGGGTGTGTCGCGGGCGAAACGACGTACTTGCCCATGGGGATGGTGTTGTTCGAAATCTTGTTCAGTCAGAACTGCGGGCTTGAATCGCCCGCCGGGGCACGTCTTCGCGCGGTCAGTTTTGCCGGCAAATAACGCGTGGAAGTTCGCTAATCGCGCCTTGGGTGGGCGCGAACGGCCATTGGGAATGGCGCGGCGACCGCGGATTATATCTATTTAGATATGTTTCCGAGAATTTATATTTCTTCGGGTGTTGATGGGGCTGTGTCCGATGCCAGTCAAAGCCCCGCCAGCAGCTCGTACGAGCGCCGCCGCAGCGCATGGTCGTGCACGGCGCAGGCCACGATGAACTCATCGGCCTGCGTGCGCTCCCTGGTGGCGGCCAGGCCGGCGCGCACGGTCTGTGGCGAGCCGACGATGGATTCGCTCAACATGCGCTCGACCTGCATCGCCTCGGCGGGCGACCACAGCGAGTCCATGCTCGCCACCGGCGGCGGCAGTTTGCCGCGCCGGCCGCGCACCATGCCGAGGAAGCGCTGCTGGGCCGAGGTGAAGAGGAACTGCGCCTCCTCGTCCGTCGGCGCGACGATGACATTGAGCCCGACCATCGCATGCGGCTTGGGATGCCGGGTGCTGGGCTTGTAGGTGCTGCGATAGATCTGCAGGGCCTGCATCAGCATCTCGGGCGCGAAATGCGACGCGAAGGCAAAGGGCAGGCCGAGGTAGGCGGCGAGCTGGGCCGAATAGAGGCTGGAGCCCAGCAGCCAGATCGGCACCTCGGTGCCCTGGCCCGGCACGGCGCGCACTGGCGCCTCGGCGTCCGCCGGCGCGAGATAGGACTGCAGCTCCAGCACGTCGTTGGGAAAGCCATCCTCGCCGGTGCTTTCCAGGCTGCGGCGCAGCGCGCGCATCGTCGGCCGGTCGGTGCCCGGCGCGCGGCCCAGGCCCAGGTCGATGCGGCCAGGGAAGAGTTCGGCCAGCGTGCCGAACTGCTCGGCGATGGTCAGCGGCGCATGGTTGGGCAGCATGATGCCGCCGGCGCCGACACGGATGCGTCGGGATGCCGCGGCCAGCTGGCCGATCAGCACGGCGGTGGCCGAGCTCGCCACGCCTTCCATGTTGTGATGCTCGGCGACCCAGTAGCGCGTGTAGCCCAGTTCGTCGGCCAGGCGCACCAGGTCCAGGCTGTTCAGCAGGGCTTCGCGCGTGGTGGCGCCTTCGACAACGGGGGCCAGGTCGAGGATGGAGAGCGGGGGCAGGGCGGTCATGCCGCCATCTTGCCCAGATCGGTTTCGCCCCATGCGACCGGGGCTTTGCGCAGATGTGATTGCAGCCAGGGCAACAGGCGGGCCTCATAAGCCTGGCGGTCGAAGTCGCGCAGGTCCTCATGGCCAGCGCCCGGCACTGCCCACAATTGCTTGGGTTCGGGCGCGGCATTGAAGAGCTGCTCGGTCTCGACCCAGCGCGTGGAGCGGTCTTCGGTGCCCGAAGCCACGAGCAAGGGCGCGCGAACGCTGTGGATGGCTTCGATGGGCCGCAGCTCGTGCACACCCAGGCCCAGGCGCAGCGGGATCTGCAGCAACAGCAGCGGCGCGGCCCAGGCGCCGGCCGGGCCGAGGCGATTTGTGAGCCGATCCTGGACGGCGTCCGTGATGGTGGGGTAGACCGACTCCAGCACCAGTGCGTCCAGTTCGGGCTGGCGGTCGGCGAACAGCAGCGAGGCGCCGCCCAGCGACACGCCGATGCCGCCCAGTTTCTCGCCCGGCAGGTGCCCCCGCAGCCAGCCCAGCGCGGCCTGCACACCCAAGGCCTCGCGGCGACCGAAGCTGATGCGGTCGCCGCTGCTCTCACCGTGGGAAGGCAGGTCGATCAGCAGGCATCCAATGCCCTCGCGCTGCAGCCAACGCGCGCGCTCCAGCATCTGCAGTCGACTGCCGCGCACGCCGTGCAGCAACAGCACGGCGCCTTCGCCCGTGCGCCCGGGCAGGAACCAGCCGCTGACCTGCTGGCCATCGCCGTAGGGGATGCGCAGGGCTTCGCCAGGCACGCCGGGCGGCGGAGCGCCGAGAGCCGCGCGGGCGGGCCGGGTCAGCCATTCGCCGGCGGCCAGGCTGATCACGACGACGCCCAGCGCCAGCAACAGGGTGATCAAGAGGATGCGATTCATGCGACGTAAGGCTGCCCGCGACAGGGTGACGGGCTTGTCAGCGCACAGGCTGCAAAGCGGTAGGTTGATGCGCCCAGCCTGCAGTGTCGCGCGGCCCGAGCGTCGCCGGGCTGGGGCACCCGTGTTTCGTCGCTGCCGGCTGGCTGGTCGCTCAGCTCAGGTCCAGCACCGCGCGCACCAGCTGCGGGCCATCCGGATGCGGCGTCAGGCGCGCGCCGAACTCGCGCATCAGCGCCAGCATGCGGCGGTTGTCGGCCAGGATGTCGCCGTGCAGGCGCTGCACGCCATGGCGGCTTGCATGAGCGGCGAGGTGGGCGATCAGCCGCCGGCCCAGGCCGCGGCCCTGCCAGTCGTCGGCGACGGCCAGCGCGAACTCGGCGCGCTCGGGGCGGTCGACATCGTGCACATAGCGCGCGTCGGCGATGACGGGGTAGCCGGGCTCGCGGGACTCCACCACCCAGGCCACATGCTGGCTCTGGTCGACCTCGATCAGCAGCTTCAGCAAGGCGGGGCTGAGCTCGCGCAGGCCGACATGGAAGCGCTTGTGGCGCGAGTCCAGTGACAACGCGCTGAAGAAGGCCTGTTCGGCGGCGGCGTCGGTCGCGGCGATGAGGCGCAGGCCGACCTCTTGGCCGCCGCTCAGCCGCCAGTGCTCGGGCGCCTCGGTGGCGACGGGCGCCGCCGCTGCCAGCAGCGTGTTCACACCCGCGCCTCGGCCGGCCGCAGGTCCAGCACGGCCGGGCCACTCAGCGCGCTGACGGTGACGGCCTCGTCGCTCTGCACCACGAAACATTGGCCGGGCTCCAGCACGATGTCGCGGGTGTCGTGGTCGATGGTGATCCACAAGGTGCCGGAGGCGCTGCACAGATGGGTGGCGCGCGCCTCGGGCAGGCGGGAGATCTGGCCGCGTTGCAGCAGCAGCCGGGTGCGGGGTACGTCGATCAGCATGGTTTGCTCCTCGGGCCGGGATCCGGTCTTGCCTGCATGCCGGGTTGGCATGCTTGCGCCGGGGCCGTCTGGGGCGGATAGTGGCGGTTCCACGCTATGCGGACAAACGATGATTTGGAAGGCTTCGCATTCCTTCAGCTCATGTCAACAAAGCCAGTCGACCATCTCCCGCCGCTGCAATTGCTGGCCGCCTTCGAGGCGGCCGCGCGCCACCTCAGCTTCACGCAGGCCGCCGCGGAGCGCTTCGTCACGCAATCGGCCATGAGCCGCCAGATGCGTGCACTGGAGGACGAACTCGGCGTGACGCTGTTCGAGCGTCGCCACCGGGCGCTGGCGCTGACGGAGGACGGCCAGCGCCTGTACGCCGCCTGTTCGACAGCGCTGAACACGCTGCGCGTGGCCGTGCGGGCAGTGCGCGAACCCCACCAGCGCCAGGTGCTCGCGCTGACGACGACGCCGGGCTTCGCGTCGCTGTGGCTGATCCCGCGGCTGACGGCCTTCACACGCGCCCACCCGGGCATCGATGTGCGCCTGGACGCGGGCCTGGGCAACCGCAACCTGGCCAGCGAGGGCTTCGACCTCGCCATCCGGTACAGCCCCATCGGTGCGGTCCAGGGACAGCAGTTGTTTGCCGAAGCCATGCTGCCGGTCTGCAGCCCGCGCCTGGTGGGGGAACTGGGCCTGCCGCTGCGCGAGCCGCCCGACCTGGCGCGCCACACGCTGCTGCACCTGGCCATGGACGGCGACAGCGCCGGCATGCCGGCCGAGTGGGAGCCCTGGTTGACGGCCTGGGGCCTGGCCGATCTGCGTCCGGCGGCACGGCTGAGCTTCTCCAGCTATTCGGAGGCGATTGCCGCCGCGGTGGCGGGGCAGGGCGTGGCGCTCGGGCGCCGCCCCCTCGTCGATGCACTGCTGGCCTGCGGGCAGCTCGTCACGCCCTTCGACGCCGGCATCGCCTCGGCGCGGGCCTATCGCCTCATCATCGACCCGGCGGCCCGCCATCGGCCGGCCGTCAAGGCCTTCGAGCAGTGGTTGCTGGCGCAATGCGCCGGCGAATCCCTGCCCGCCTGATCGCTTGGGCGCGGCGGGCTCAGCCCGCGCCGTTCAAGTGGCTCGCGATGCCAGGGTCGGCCGACTGCGCGCGCAGCTGCCATTCCCGGGCCCGGGCGGTGCCCGGATCGCGCGCCTCACGCAGCAGTGCGGCGGCAAGGCGGGCCCGCCAGCGCTCGGCCGCGGCCAGCGCCCAGGCCTGCTCGCTGAGCGCCAGGCAGGCGCCGCGGTAGAGCTTGAGCGCGGCTTCCAGGGCCGCTGATGCGATCGTGCTGCCGGCGGGTGCGTGCTCGTGCTCGGTCAGGCGGTCGTTCAGGGCCTGCACATCAATCCAGACGCAGTCCGCGTTCAGGCGGATGCCGTGGTCCTGCACCAGCAGGGCAGCATCGTGGCCCAGCAGCCGGCGCAGTCTCGCGACCGTGACCTCGAAGGCCTTCTGACGACCTTCCCGGCCGTCGCCGGGCCACAGCTCACGGGCCACCGTCTCGGTCGAGCTGGCCTCGTTGCCGCGGCAGGCCAGATAGCGCAGCAGTTCGAGCGGCTTGCTGGCGGCCTTGCGGCCCTCCGCCGAGCGGCCCGGGGCGCCGCCATCGTCGGTGCCCACCTCGAAGCCGCCCAGTGCGCGGATCGTCACCGACCAGGGCCAGGTCTCGGGCGCCCCGGCCGGTGCCGCGAGCCGGCGCGTGCGGATGGCCGAGCGCACCCAGTCCGTCTCGGTGCCCTGCACCAGGGCCTGGCAGAAGATCTGGCCGATGTGCAGCGGCAGCAGGGGCAGCACGCCGGGCCATTCCAGTTCGCGCAGCGTGCGCATGGCGCGGGCCAGGGCGGCGTTCGGCAGGGCGTGCCAGCCTTGGCGCTGGCCGACGGCGATCAGTGCGGTCAGGTCCGCCAGGCAGCGCAGGCGTGCCGCCAGATAGCGCGGCAGCTGCATCTCGCTCAAGCCTTGAAAGCGCCCGGCCGCTTCCTCCGCATTGCCGCAGCCGATCAGCGCATAGCCCTCCTGCACGAGGTAGGTGACCTGGTAGCCGGGCCAGGCGCCGCTCATCTGCAGATGGCCCAAGGCGCGCCGGGCGTGGCCCAGGGCGGCGTGGAAGTCGCCCGCGCGCAGGGCCACGCGGCAGCGCACATCGGCCTGATCGGCCCACCACAGCGGCGTGCTGGCCGCATCGCCCGCGGCCGCGGCCTGGGCTGCCAGGGCCAAGGCTGCTGCGGGGTCGCTGGTGCACTCCACGAGGCGTGCCCGCTGCAGCGCCGCGACGGCGGCCAGCCCCGGCAGCTGGTGCTCGGCCGCCAGCTGCTGCGCCAGCACCAGCCGCTCCCGCGCTTCGTCCACCTTGGCGAAGGCGCTCAGATGCCAGGCCGCGGTGATGGCCCAATGGCCGCGCCAGAAGGGCGAGGCGTCCGGCTGCTTCTCAAGGGATGCGACCTGCGCGAACAGCAGTTCGAACTCCGCGTCCTCGCCGTGGCGCTCGCACAGCTCACCCAGCGCGCAGGCCAGCGCCAGTGACACGTCTGTGGGAGTGCCGCGGGCGCGCTCCATCAACAGGGCCGCATTGGCGGGCGGCCACGAGGGCAGCACGCCGTAGTCATGCGCGATCGAGGCCCCGGCCCAGGCCAGCAGGCCCTCGGTCGCGGTACCGGCCGCGTCGGGGCCGACGGCTGCCAGCACGCCCAGCATGGCCATGGCGTGGCGGTAGGCGGCCGCCTGCAGATGCTCCACCAGCACCACCAGGCCGGCGGCTCCCGCGGCGAGCGGCGCCTGTCCGTCCGCTTGCGCCCGCAGGGCCAGCGCCGCCGCGCTGTCCAGCGCGCCCGGGGCCTGGGCCGACAGCGCGCGCAGGGCATCCAGCAATTCACCCGACCGCTGCGCGGCTGCCGCTTCGGGCTGCGACGGGTTCATCGCTGCATGCTAAGCCCGTGCTGTGGGTCATTTGTGGGTGGCGTGGGCTGGGCGCGCCTTTCATCATCAATACGCAGCCTGCGCCCTGCCGGCGGCATACCTGGGAGTTGCAATGAACACTGATCTCCAACACGCAAGGCGCTCGGTGGCCGTGACGGCCGTCGCCTTTCTTGCCGCCGCCTGCAGTGGGGCCGCGTGGGCGCTGCCGCTGGCATCGAGCGTCACCCGCGAAATCAACTTCGTCTCCGACCACTCGACGTGTACCGGCCTGCTGCCGCTGGGCGGCGACTCCGTGTCGTGCACGCTGACGAATGGCGCGGACCTGACGGCTTCGTTTGCCGACTACTACGGCAGCCCTTCGAGCGGCAGCGCCCATGTCTTCGTCAACGGGATGGACATGCACTTGTCCGTCACGTCGACCCGCTCCACGGTGCCAACCTCCGTCATCGATGCCGTCCAGTTCGACCAGTTCATGATCACGGGGCCGACGCCCACGGTGCAGGTCGGCGTCACGGTCACCCTCGATGGCACCACGGTTCGGAACGGTTCAGGTTTTGTGCTGACCAGCTACACCTTCATCAGCGGCAAGCGCTCGCCAGCGCCGAGTGCGTCGGCGAATTCGTACGCCGATCGGATCAGCAATGACCCGTCCCGCGACGTGCTCGCCTTCGGTCGCACCGCAACGTTCGGTGGCGGCGTCACTCAGCCCATCCTCCATCGCGTGGATGCTGCCTCGTTCACAGCGGTGGTCGGCACGCCTTTCGAACGCGGCTTCGAGTTCGGGTTGTCCAGCCTGAACACATCCCTGAGCTTCAGCGCGCGCATCGAATACTCGCTGCCGGCCGGCTACACCCTGACGTCGGCCCGCGGACTGATGGTGAACGCCGTGCCGGAAAACGGCAGTTGGGCGTTGATGCTTGCCGGGTTGGTCAGTCTGGGCGGCATGCGCTTGGCACGGCGAAGCGGCGCTGGACCTGAAGGCGAATGAGCGAATTCGTCAGGCTTTGAATGAGATCTCGCAGCTGCACGCCAAGCCTTCCCATCACAAATGCGATGGAGGCTGATCGTCGCTTGCAAGTTGCGCCGCTGCATCAGGTACGGCTGGTGCGGGATCCACATCTTTGTCGGCACTCTGTTTGTTGGCCGACCTGCTCAGCATCCAAGCGGTCAAGAGTGCCAGCGGGATGACGGCAATGGAAATCTCGTCTAACCAGAGCGGTGTGAACGGCAGCCAGAGTTTGTAAAGGATGCCCCAGAAAATTGCGGCGATGCAGGCGACGCCGATCACGGCCAGTACCGCCTTCTTGATCAGGATGCCTAACCGAATCAGCAGATTCATTTCGACCCTGAGCAGCGTCAAGGGAAGCTGTGGCCGGCGCCGCCCAGCAGCGCTGTCTCAGCCCGCCAGCCCGGCGTACACGTGTTGCACGTCGTCGTTGTCGTCCAGCGCGGCGAGAAAGCTCTCCACCTCTTCGAGCTGTTCGGCGTTGAGGCTGGCCGGGTCGACAGGGTTCTTGGGGCGGTAGCCCAGCTTGGCGCTGAGCACCGTGAAGCCCTGGGCGGGCAGAGCGCGGCTGACGAGGTCGAGGTCGGCCGGGTCGGTCAGGAAGACGGTGACGCCGTCTTCGTCGGCCGGCAGCAGGTCCTGGGCGCCCGCCTCGATGGCCGCCATGTCGGCGTCGGCCCCGGGCGCAGCAGGCTCGGCTTCGATCATGCCGAGGTGGTCGAAGTCCCAGCCCACCGAGCCGGCACCGCCGAGCTGGCCCTTGCGGAACAGCACGCGCATGTCCGACGCGGCGCGGTTCACGTTGTCGGTCAGCACCTCCACCATCACCGGCACGCGGTGCGGCGCAAAGCCCTCGTAGATGGCCTGCTCGAAGTGCACGGTCTCGCCGGTCAGGCCGGCACCCTTCTTGATGGCGCGGTCCAGCGTGTCCTTGGGCATGGACACCTTGCGCGCCTGCTCCACCACCAGCCGCAACCGGGCGTTGTCCTTGGGGTCAGCACCGCTGCGCGCGGCAATCATGATGTCCTTGGCCAACTTGCCAAAGAGCCGGCCCTTGGCATTGGCGGCGATGTCCTTGTGTTTGGCTTTCCATTGGGCGCCCATATTTAACTGCCTTATAAAAGTCGATTTACGGAGAGCAACTATTTTTCGGTGACAACAAAGGTCCGCGAAGCGAGTAACTCTTTCTCCAAATATATTTCTACCCTGCAGTTGCCCATTCCGAGCACAGGTGCCGAAACTGCATGCAATAGAAGATAGGGTGATTTCGATACCAAATAGACAGCTGAACGTTCATGGACAAGAGTGTCGGCATTGAACCACTTGAAGGTGAAGCGGTGTTTTGCAGGTTTGACTCCAGTTGGCACTTTCGCCACCAGGGTTACATGTGCATGGATTTTTTGGGAAAATGTGAAGTTGTCGCTGATATTTTGAATGTCTCCCAACTTGGTTGACCCAAGCGAGGTGACAAGGTTGGCGCGCCATTCGCCGGGGGCGACACTCGGCTCCGTTGCGCTACAGATTGCGGCAAACAAAAAGGCAACCACGAATGAAAGGATTTTCTTAAACAAAATGGATCCCCTTAATAATTCAACATCTGTATTTGAGAGCTTGGGAAAATTTCCATAACTCGCAACATTAATCAGAGCTGCCGAGAATAGCTGACGACTTCCGCGTCTGCCCTGCCCGCCAGACCGTCAACGTCACCTTCTCCCCAATCTGCCGCGTCTCCAGCAGCGACAGCATGTCGTCCAGGTCCGCCACCGCCTGGCCGTCCACGGCCGTGATGACGTCCCCCTGCACGATGCGCCCGACGCGATCGCGCCCAAAGGGCTTCAATCCGGCCGCCGCCGCCGGGCTGCCATCCGCCACATTGACGAGCAGCACGCCCTTGGGCGCCCCCAGCGCCTTGGCCAGGTTCTCCGGCCCGGCCGTCACGCCGAGTGCGGGCCGGATGAAGCGCCCGTCGCGGATCAGCCGCGGCACGATGCGGTTGACTTCGTCGACGGGAATCGCGAAGCCGATGCCCGCGCTCGCGCCGCTCGGGCTGTAGATCGCCGTGTTGACGCCGATCAGCCGCCCCGCCGAGTCCAGCAGCGGGCCGCCTGAATTGCCCGGGTTGATGGCGGCGTCCGTCTGGATCGCCCCCTTGATCGTGCGCCGCGTGACCGATTCGATCTCGCGGTTCAACGCCGAGACGATGCCGGTCGTCAGCGTCTGGTCCAGCCCGAAAGGGTTGCCGATGGCATAGACCTTCTGTCCCACCTGCAGGTCGCGACTGGCGCCAATGCCGATGGCCGGCAGTTTCTCGCGCGGTGCCTCGATGCGCAGCACGGCGATGTCGCGGTCGGGGAAGGCGCCGACGAGCTTGGCCGGGTAACTGCTCTGGTCGCTCAGCGTCACGGTGGCTCGGTCGCCGCCCTGGATGACGTGGAAGTTGGTGACGACGTGGCCGGCATCGTCCCAGACAAAGCCGGTGCCGGTGCCGCTCGGCTGTTCGCTGGTGCGCAGCGAGAAGAAGTCGCGCTGCACGCTCAGCGTCGTGATGTGCACCACCGACGGCGAAACCCGCTTGAAGACGCTGATGTTGTTCATCTCCTCGGCGTCCAGCGCGGCGCGCGGGGCCGGCGAGCGAGGCTGGGCCTGGCGGGTTTGAGCCTGCGCGTTCGCGGGCACGGCGATTGCCAAACCCAGGCAGGCGGCGACGGTCAGGATTTCAAGGCGCGAAGGCATGTCGGCGGAAAGTCGGCGATGGCGTTGGCGGCCATTGTGAAGCGGGCTGGTGCCGACTTGCCGACCGTCACGCCGCGTCGGCAATCGATGCAGCAGCAAGGAAAACGGCCATGAAGCAGTTGTTGTTGGGATGGGGCTTGTGCGCGTTGCTGGGCAGTGCCACCGCGCAGCAGGTGTGGAAGTGCGAGCAAGACGGTGTGGTGCGCTATACCGACCAACCCTGCGAGGCGCAGGGCCGGCCCGTGCCCAGCCGCAATCTGCAGCCCAATGGGGTGGATGCCAGCAAGCCCGAAGCGGCCGCGTCGGTGCCGCTCGCAGGCGCCTCGGCGGCCGTGGCGCGCGAGGCATCGGGCGTGGCCGCCCAGGCCAGGCCGGTCTCGGCC